>CAZJXF010000029.1:0-33419 GCA_964549995.1 uncultured Desulfatirhabdium sp.
TTTCGAGGAGGTTGACGTGCAAACGATGTGGGCTCCCTGGCGCATCGAATATATCAAGGGGATCAAGGAACCGGGATGTGTATTCTGCAATGCGCTCGAACTTCACGATGAATTGACCCTGTACCGAGGTTCCAGAACGATGGTGGTGATGAACAAGTATCCTTATATCAACGGCCACCTGCTGGTCGCCCCCATCCGTCACCTCTCGACTCTCGACCAACTGGAACCCCTTGAAATGACCAATGTCATGATCATGATCCGCAATGCCATCCAGGCGCTCAAGCAGGTCATGAATCCAGACGGGTTCAATGTCGGTTTGAATCTGGGCAGGGTTGCAGGCGCCGGAGTCGAGGAGCATTTGCATTTCCATATCGTTCCCCGCTGGTTCGGGGATACGAACGCCCTGACGGTGTTTGCCGATGTGCGGGTCATTCCCGAGCATCTCGAAGAAACCTATCGCAACCTGAAACCCGTCTTCGACAAGATCAAGCCCACGTTCTGATAGACATCGAATAGGCTCCGTTGATTTCCGATGGTCTCGCGACTATCGGGACATGTTGTCCGCAGGTGCGATCCACCCTGCCTCGTTGTTCCAGATGCTGGTGGTGTTCAGCAAAGGCTCGTGACTGAATCATCGCCTGCAGGCCGTGAAGGCTCTTCGCCATGAACCGTTTTCGTCAAGCCGGGCGGGGCGGCAACCCTATCTATGGAGGATCCTGTTATGCGAAAATTCAAGTTGTTGTTGACCCTGATCATACTGGCCGTTCTCGGCACCATCTTCTATCAGAACAGGGCCTATTTCCTGGCGGCTCCGCTTATCAACTTCGATGTCTATTTCCGACAATACCAATTTTCCAACGTTTCCAATGCAACGATGATTCTCGGCGCCTTCGTCGTCGGGGTGTTGCTGACCTATTTCATGACCCTGGCCAAATCCTACCGCATGTCCAAGACGGTGAAAAACCTCCAGGAAACCATCTCCCAACAGCAGGAAACCATTGCCGGTCTCCGGTCTCAGATGCAAAGTCCGTCTGCGACCCCATCTCAACCGTCCGATGCCTCGATTGTGGATGCAGTGGTCAAAGAGGCGTGATTCGATCGCATTGCCTGCTGCCCGTCGCGTGAGGTCGGTGTGAGTCCTTCCGAACTTCCCACCACCCCCATGATGAAACAGTATCTGGAGATCAAACGACAGTATCCGGATGCCATACTGTTTTATCGGATGGGGGATTTCTACGAAATGTTCCTCGAAGACGCCGTCACAGCGTCCGCAGCCCTCGATATCGCCCTGACCTCCCGGAACAAAAACGACGAGAACCCGATTCCGATGTGCGGTGTGCCCTATCGCTCGGCCCAGAGCTATGTGGCGAGACTCATCGAAAAAGGGCACAAGGTGGCGATTTGCGAACAGGCAGAGGATCCGGCTCTTGCCAAAGGGCTGGTCAAGCGGGAAGTCGTTCGTATCGTCACCCCCGGCATGGTCGTCGAAGAGGGCTTGCTCGATCAGAGCGTTCCCAATTACGTGCTTGCGGTGCATCCCGAAAAATCGACTCATGGGATCGCTTTTCTCGACATTTCCACAGCCGACTTTCGGGTCACCGAAACGGCTGAACTGGATGATGTTTTTTCTGAAATCACCCGTGTCTCCCCGCGTGAGATTCTGCTGCCCGAGTCGATCCGGGATGCCGCTCGATGGGCGACCTTTTTGGACACCCTATCGGGTGTTCTCGTTTCCCGACTTCCGGAGGCTGACTTCGACCCGGTATCCAATCGGCAGATGCTCTGCCGGCATTTGGGTACCGTATCCCTGGAAGGCTACGGTTGTGAGCATTTGAATGCCGGTGTGGCTGCAGCCGGCGCTCTTTTTCGGTATGTCGAAAGCACCCAGAAGCGTCCTCTCGATCACATCACCCGGATCACGGCCTATTCCCTGTCGGACGAGTTGATCCTCGACGAGGCTACCTGCCGGAACCTCGAGTTGCTCCGAAACCTGCGCGACGGCGGAAAGCAGGGGACGCTGCTCGAAGTGTTGGATCGAACCGTTACGGCCATGGGGGCGAGGCTTATCCGTCACTGGATCCGTCACCCCCTTCGCCGGGTCGAAGCCATTAACCAGCGGATTGCGGCCATCGGCGAAGCCCTCCATGCACCGACGATGCGCCGGAGCGTTCGGGAGCATCTCAAACAGATCGGAGATCTCGAGCGTATCGCTTCCCGGATCGCCCTGGATCGATGCACCCCACGGGATTTTCTGGCCCTGAAAGACTCCCTCCTGGCCCTTCCCGAACTCTACGATCTCTTGAAGACCTGCGAGAGTCCACTGCTGCAGGAGGCCCGGAACACGAACGGTCTCGAGCCTCTTCTGGAGCTGGCTCGATTGATCGAACGGGCCGTTCGGGAAGATGCGCCGCCGACTCTGGCCGAAGGCGGGGTGATCCGCCGCGGCTTCGATGCCGAGCTCGATGCGCTGATCGACATGGGATCGAACACGAAGGAATTTCTCTTGTCTCTTGAGGTGCAGGAGCGCGCGGCAACGGGGATTTCCTCCCTCAAGGTCCGGTACAACAAGGTGTTCGGGTACTACATCGAGGTTCCCAAGAGCCAGACGGAGGCTGTACCGGCGCATTACGTTCGAAAACAAACCCTCGTGAACGCAGAGCGCTACATCACCGATGAGCTGAAGCAGTTCGAGCTTCGCATCACCGGCGCCGAAGAGCGGCGCATCGCCCTCGAGACGGAGCTGTTCCATCGGTTGCGAAAAACCGTGAGCGATCACATCCCGGAGATACAGCGGGTTGCCGCCTTTTTGGCGCAGACCGATTGCCTGTTCGCTCTGGCCGAGGCGGCCGACCTCTATGGCTATTGCGAGCCGGAGATTCATCTCGAGGGGCATATCCGGATCGAGGAAGGCAGGCATCCGGTGATCGAGCGGTTCCTGCCCCCGGGGCGTTTCGTCCCGAATTCCATCGAGCTCGACAACACCCGAAACCAGGTATTGATCATCACGGGGCCCAACATGGCCGGAAAATCCACCATTCTGCGCCAGACAGCTCTTACTGTCCTTCTGGCGCACATGGGATCGTACGTTCCGGCGAAGCATGCCTCCATTAGCTTGACCGATCGTATCTTCTCTCGAATCGGTGCTCTCGACAACATCGCAGGCGGCCAAAGCACTTTTCTGGTGGAAATGCAGGAAACGGCCAACATCCTGAACAACGCGACCCCACAGAGCCTGATCATCTTGGACGAGATCGGACGGGGAACGAGCACATACGACGGATTCAGCATTGCCTGGGCGACGGCGGGCTACCTTCATGATCTGCAGGGAAAAGGGGTGAAGACCTTGTTTGCCACCCATTACCATGAAATGACGGAGCTGGAACGCATCAAGCCGAGGGTTCGCAATTTTTCCATTGCGGTGAAGGAGCGAAAGGACGAAATCGTCTTCCTGCACAAACTGCACAAAGGTGGAACCAGCCGCAGCTACGGCATTCAAGTGGCGAGACTTGCCGGTATGCCGGAATCCGTCATCGTTCACGCCAAGAGCGTTCTGCGGGATATCGAGGAAGGAAAACATTCCTTCACCGGTTCTGCCAAACCGGTGCTGACCACCGGAAAACCGGTTTTCGAGCAGCTGTCGCTGTTTGAACCCGATACCCATCCAGTGATCGAACGGCTTAAGTCCATCGACGTGATGAACATGACGCCGCTTGAAGCACTCAATTGCCTTCACGAGCTTTTTATGATAGTGAGGAAGGCGAAAGAGGAGTGATAAGCGCTGAGCACTCCATTGGAGTTGATCCTTAAAGCCTTGTTACGGGCGATTTCGACATGAGCAAAACCCTATTCGCAGCCCACGCCATGATCGCTTGCTGTCTGTTGCTGTGCAGCATACCGGTTGAACAGGCATGGGCCGCTTCTGAACAACAAGCCTACCAACAGGCGGAAGCCTGTTATGCCAAATTGATCAACAATCCGGAAAAACAGAAATTTCGGCACAATTGGCAGGCTTGCATCGATCGGTATAAATCCATCTACAAGGCGAATCCCAAGGGGAATCGCGCTGCAGGTTCCCTTTACATGGCCGCCCTGCTGACGGAGGAGATGTACCGGGTCTCCCTGTTGCCTTCCGACAAACAGGAAGCCATCGATCTCTACAAACGGACGATTCACCGATTTCCAAAGACTTCTTTTGCGGAAAAGGCCAAGGGGCAAATGGAGAAGTTGACCTCATCCGCAAAAGGACCGGAACCGGTCGCCGAACCTGCGAAAGGGATCGAGGCGTCTCAGACGAAAGCTTCTTCCCCTGTCGATGCCGCAAAGGAGACATCAAAGCAGCAGCAGCAGCCGTCGTCTGCATCCGCTTCGAAAACGGTCAATGCGGGCAGCGGTCACGCCCGAATCACCGATCTGCGGGTCTGGTCGAACCCCCACTATACCCGAATCGCCGTCGATCTGGATCGGGAAACCCCTTTCAGCAGTCATCTGCTTCAGCCCGACGCTTCATCCGACAAACCCAAGCGGCTTTTCATCGAAATCGATCGCTGCAAGCTCGGAAAGCACATTCAAAGCTTCATTCCGGTCAACGACGATCTGCTGTTGGATGCCAGAGCGGGACAATACACGCTCGACTCTGTCCGGGTCGTGGCGGACATCAAGTCTTTCGAGACCTACAAGGTGTTTTCCCTCAGCAATCCTTTCCGGATCATCATGGATATCTGGGGAAAAGAACCCGAACCTGCGGAACAGCCGGAAGAAGCCGCTCCACAGCCACAGCCGCCGCCTTCTTCTGCTTCTGCTTCTGCTCCTGCTTCTCCAAAATCCGATCCAGCTGTTGCATCCGTCAACAAGAAAACACCGGATCAGCCGCCTTCCGCACATGGCAAGCAGAAGGGGACGCCGTCTTCCTCCCCTGTTCAAATCGCGAAGCTCAAACCCAAGGACCTGGCCCGCCAGCTTGCGTTGGGGGTTCGAAGGATCGTCCTCGATCCGGGGCATGGGGGTAGGGACAAAGGGGCTCCAGGTGCCGTTCCCGGTGTGTATGAAAAAGACATCACCCTGGCCATCGCGCTCAAGCTCCAGAAGAAGCTCAAAGAGACGCTCGGCTGCGAGGTGATTCTCACCCGCACCACGGACAAGTACCTGTCTCTCGAAGAGCGGACGGCCATCGCCAACATGAAGAACGGCGACTTGTTCATCTCGATTCACACGAATTCGGCCCCTCATCCCAGTGCCTACGGCATCGAAACCTATTTTCTCAACCTGGCTACGGACGACGATGCCGTCATGGTGGCTGCCCGGGAAAACGCCACATCGCGAAAAAACATCAGCGACCTGCAAAGCATTTTGACCGAGTTGATGAAGAACGCCAAGATCACCGAATCGAGTCGCTTGGCTTCGATGGTTCAGGAGAACATCGTCGGCCATCTCTCCGAAAAATACACGAACATTCGGGGAAAAGGCGTCAAACAGGCGCCGTTCTACGTCCTGTTGGGGGCACAGATGCCTTCGGTTCTGGTGGAGACGAGCTTTATCAGCAACGAGCGGGAATGCAAGCGGCTTACATCCCCCGAGTACCAGAGCCATCTGAGCGATGCCATCGCCAGAGGAATCGCTCGATATGTCCAAAGCACCAGCCCTGCTGCCTATCTGGAGCCCGCCGGTCCTGCATCCGCCAAGAAATCCACCAAATCGTGAATCTGCCGATCTCGCATCTTTCGTTTTACACCCAAAACCGTTCAACCATGAGGAGGAAAGGATGGAATGGAAACATCTGTTGTTCGAATCCGCTGAAGGGATTGCCACCATCACCTTCAATCGCCCGAAGGCGCTCAATGCCCTCAATGCCGAGTTACTGAAGGAATTTTCGGCCCTGCTCGACCAGATTGCCGAGGATGCTTCGATCCGGGTGCTCGTCTTGACTGGCGCAGGGGAAAAAGCCTTTGTCGCTGGAGCCGACATCACCGAGCTGGCCAAATGCAACGCCCTGCAAGGAAAATGGTTCGCCGCGCAGGGGCAGGCCGCCATCAACAAGCTGCAGGCGCTCGACATTCCCGTCATCGCCGCTGTCAACGGGTATGCCCTGGGAGGCGGCAGTGAAATCGCTTTGGCCTGTGACATGATCTATGCCTCCGAAAATGCCATGTTCGGTTTGCCTGAAATCACCCTGGGACTCATTCCAGGATTCGGCGGTACCCAGAGGCTGTCCCGGCTGGTCGGCATCAACATCGCCAAGGAAATGATCTTTACCGGAAAAATGATTTCTGCGGCAGAGGCCAAGGAAATCGGCATGGTCAACAAGGTCGTCTCGGCTGCGGAGCTGATGAACGAGGTGAAGAAGACGGCCAAGACCATCGCTCAGAAGGGTCGGGTGGCGCTTCGGGCGGCCAAGCAAGTGATCAACGCCGGTCTCGGTGTGGATCTGGCGACCGGATGCCGGATGGAAATCGATGCCTTCGCCCTTTGCATGGCGAGCCCGGACGCCAAGGAAGGAACCACGGCGTTTCTCGAAAAACGAAAGGCCGTGTTCCAGGCTGGGTTGCTGGATTGAATGGATGGAGCGTTTCTATACGTGCTCCTACGAAAGGCGGATATCAGGAGTCAGGAGTCAGGAGCCAGAAATTAGGAGTCAGGAGTCAGGAGTCAGAAGTCAGAAGTCAGAAGTCAGAAGTTAGGAGTCAGGAGTCAGGAGTCAGGAGTCAGGAGTCAGAAGAAAAGCGGAAGAAACCTGCTTTTTCAGGCTCGTTCCAGCGACTTTCTTGCATCGAGGTAAAACCCCGTTTGTATGGGCGATATCGTGAAAATGCGATATGTTTGACGGACTCGCAAAAAGTCGATCTACCTCCGATTTTCGGGTAGTTCCGGGCCTGAGCAAGGAGGCGGGCCCGCCTCCTTGCGGCTCACTGGAGACTCACTGACTTTTTGCGAGACCATCAAACAAGGACAGTCTTGTCTAATCCCTGATGTTGGATGATTCCCGCTTTCATGCTGCCAACGGGAGTCTCGCCAACTTGCTGCTGTAAGACCAGTTTTCATTAGAGGAGGATTATGATTTTCGACATGGAATTTGAGACCCTTCCGAGGGAGGCCCTCGAAGCCATCCAGCTGCGCAGGCTTCGGGCAACCCTCGAAAGGGTCTATGCGACAGTACCCTTCTACAAAGAGCGTTTCGACGCTGCAGGCATCCACCCCGGCGACATCCGTTCCCTCTCCGATCTCCAACACGTTCCCTTCACCACCAAGCAGGATCTTCGGGACAACTACCCCTATGGCATGTTTGCGGCACCGCTGGAAAATGTCGTTCGCATCCATGCTTCTTCCGGAACGACCGGCAAACCGACCGTCGTCGGGTATACGGCCCGAGATATCCAGATGTGGGCGGGGCTCATGGCCAGAGCTCTCAGTGCAGGCGGTGCGACCCGACAGGACATCATCCACAATGCCTATGGTTATGGCCTGTTCACCGGAGGACTCGGTGTGCATTACGGAGCCGAGCGTTTGGGCGCATCGGTCATTCCTGTCTCCGGAGGCAATACCCGACGTCAGATCACCATCATGAAGGATTTCAAGCCGACCATTCTCACGGCGACCCCTTCCTATGCGCTTCATTTGGCGGAAGTCGCCCAGGAAATGGGGGTGTCCTTCGCGGATTTGTCCTTCCGGTACGGGATTTTCGGTGCGGAGCCCTGGTCCGAGAACATGCGGGAGGAGATTCAACAAAAGCTCAACCTAAAGGCCATCGACATTTACGGATTGAGTGAAGTGCTCGGGCCTGGGGTGTCGGTGGAATGCTATCAGGCGCAGCGCGGGCTCCATATTCAGGAAGACCATTTCATTGCCGAAATCATCGATCCCCATACCGGAAAGGTGTTGCCCTTCGGACAGACCGGAGAACTGGTGTTTACCTCCATCACCAAAGAGGCCTTCCCCGTCATTCGGTACCGTACCCGGGACATTACGACGCTCGATCCTTCCCCCTGTGTCTGCGGCAGAACCTTCGTCCGGATGCAGAAGGTGAGCGGCAGAACCGACGACATGCTCATCATCCGCGGGGTGAATGTCTTTCCCTCGCAGATCGAAAGCGTCCTCATGGAAATCGATGGGCTCTCCCCCCATTACCAACTCGTTGTCGACCGCATCGAAAACCTCGATACGCTCACGGTGATGGTGGAAATCGGTGAAACCTTGTTTTCGGACGAGGTCAAGGCGCTTCAGGGGCTCGAGAAGAACATCTCCTACCGTATCAAGGAAGAGCTCGGGGTGACGGCGAAGGTACGGCTCGTCGAGCCCAAGACCATCGCACGGAGCCAGGGCAAGGCCGTTCGAGTCATCGACAACCGAAAGATCTGAAACAGAGGGAGTGAGCCATGGGCGTTCAGCAATTATCCGTGTTTCTCGAAAACAAGGCGGGTCGGCTCTCCGAAGTGACGGGCATTCTGGCCGATGCGGGCATCAATATCCGGGCGCTGTCCCTGGCGGATACATCCGATTTCGGGGTGTTGAGGCTGATTGTCGATCAGGGGGCGAAGGCTCTCGATGCACTCAAATTCAATGGATTTTCCGTTGCCATCACCGATGTCGTCGCGGTTCAGGTGGATGACCAGCCCGGGGGGCTGCACCGCATCCTGAGCCTTCTCCACGAGGCCCGGATCAATGTGGAATATATGTATGCCTTCGTTCATCAGAGCGGAAGACATGCCGTCATGATCTTCCGGTTCGATCGGCCGAAGGATGCCGTCGACTTGCTTCAGAAAAACGATATTCGGATGATCGAAGGAGATGCGCTCTACCGGATGTGAGACGAGGGAAGCCTCGTTTCTGGAATGAATTCCGGTGGGATCTCCTTAGCGAGCCGCATGGGGGCGGGCACACCTTTTCCGCTGCAGCATCAAAAGGCGTACCCGGCCCCCATGCTCAGGCCCGGAACTACCCCAAAATCGGGAGTAGATCGACTTTTTGCAAAACCATCAGCTTTGCTCGTTACGTTTCCGTTTCCCCCGGTGTTCTTTTTCTTATCGCCTGCCGTGCCGATTCAACCACCTGGAGCAGCTCCGGGAAATCGTGTTTGAAATACCGGTTCAGATTTCTTTCCAAGGTAGCGACGGCATCCGGGATGAAGGCTTCGAACCGGCGTTTCCCCTTCACCCGGCTCAGGAAGGCAAAAGCGCCCAGTATCTGAAGATTGCGGGTGATACAGCACAACCGGAAGCCCTGTTCGAATCGGTCTCCATCGATCGGCCGCAGATGTTCGGCGGCCTTCCGATACAGTTTCGGCAGCGCATCGCGCTCTTCCGACGTCAGTGGTACATAGGGATCGACGGCAAGGGATGCCAGATCGTATTGCACCGGTCCGATGCGGGCACCCTGAAAATCGATGAAAAAAAGATCCTCCCCATGCACCATGACGTTTCTGCTCTGCATGTCACGATGAACAAGACCGGATACGGCATGTTCCATGGTCCGGGTCGCAAGAGCGGAGAACTCCCTTTCGAGGGCTTCCGGTAGCGCCTTCAGGTCGAGCCATCCTTCCAAGAAAGCCGATCGAAAATAGTCGCATTCCTTTTCCAGGATCAGGCGCTCGTCGTAATGGGCCGTCTGCCAGCACCAATTCGGATCGAATCCTTCCACAGCCAGAAGTCCCATTCTCGCCAACGGTTCCATAAGCCGCTCATACCAGCTCCTACGATCGGATGCCGTACCGGTGTCTCGGATGGCGTTCTGAAAATGCCGATCTCCCAAATCCTTCATGACGATGACACCCGAGAAGGCATCGGCTGCAACCGGCTTCGGGACGGGTAGATCGTGTCGCATCAGGTGATCTGCGATATGGATCCAGGATTCGGCTTCCGTGCACCGAGGTCCTGGTTCTCCGATGCCATGATCGACCAGAATCAGGCTTTGCCCGCCTGAGTGAAGTCGGTACCATCTTCTGTCGCTACCGTCTCCTTGAAGGGGATTCCAAGAAAGGGAAGAATTTGGATCCGCCGAGGAGCCCAGATGTCGAAAAGCCTTTCGGGCGAGCTGTTCCCGGGACAGGCGACGGTATCGATCGACGGAGCCGATGTCCCACCAGGTAGTCGTCTTGGGAAGAAAAAAGGCTCGAGGCGGTCTCCCCATTTCGATGAGCCGTCGATAAAGGGGAACGCTTTCCTGGTATCCCGGTGGAATCCAGGCCAGCACCATCGGATCGAGAACCTGAATCCCGGAAAAGGTCATTTTCCGGCCTTGCCATGGCTTTCCGTTGTCGTCGGCTCCATCGAACCCGCACACCCATCCTGCGTCGTCCACCCACACGGTATTGACCTCCGGCCAATCCACGAGAACCATCGTGGCCGGAGTTTCGGATGTCCGATGGGTTTCGTAGACGGACCGAAGGTCGATGTCTGTAAAGATGTCGGCATTGATGACGAGAAAGGGACGATCCTTCAGAAAAGAGGCGGCATTGCGAATGGCGCCTGCGGTTCCGAGGATATCGGGCTCGTGGATGGACTGGACGGCCATCCGAAAGGAGCGGCTCTCCAAAAAATCCGTGATCCGATGGGCCAGATGGTGGGTGTTGACGAGTACCCCATCACAACCGGCGTCTTCGAGCTTTCTTAAGATGTGTTCGAGAAGGGGCTTTCCCGCAATGGGAAACAGGGGCTTCGGGGTATGCAGGGTATGAGGCCGAAGCCGCTTGCCATACCCTGCTGCGAGAACCAATGCTTTCATGTCGTCATCGGTTGTGATGGTTCAGGAAGACAGCAACGACAGGTATTTCTGAATCGCTGCGGCGTATCGATCGATCTGCTCTTTGTCTTCGGAACCGGTGACACCGTTGTTGAGGAAGAAATCCTCCGCATTCTTGAAATTGATCTTGGAGAGAGATTCTTTGTTTTCGATTTCCCGGCGTTTGTACATGCGTTGACCACGGGAGAGGATTTTCTTGGATCGGCTGCCGGCTTCGACGGTATTTCGAGGATAACGCATGAAGAAGTTCAGCACCACCCAATAGCTTTCGAGGTAGGTCTTCAGAAACCGGGCGAACAGGCGCAGTTTTCGAAAACCGGCGGATGTCACGTGGTAGGTGTCCGGAAGGGTGGGGTGGGGGGTGAGGACGGCGTCGTCGATGAAGGACTTGATGCTCTTTCGGACATGGTATTCGGGGGTTTTGTCCACGTCGTAGGCGAATTCGTTCTTGAAGAGGTGCTGCAAGAATCCATAGCCTTCGTGAAGGTCGGATGCGGAAAACTGGAAGGCTTCCCGTTCCAGAATGGCCATTGCCGTAAAGACGGCCGGAACGAAGAAGACGATGCAGTTGTTCTTGTAATATTCCAGAATCGCCCGCTTGTTGGTGACGACCTTGTATTCCACCTCCTGAAGAGTGTTTTCGTTTTCGAAGCGCTCGATAAAATCGCGGTTGACGTAATAGTCCAGCACATGTTCGACTGCCCTGGACGGATCGAGCAGGAGGGTATCGCTCAATTCGATCCGCTGACCCATCAGATACCCCAAATAGGTGTCGATATCGGCCAGAAGTTCCTGCTGGGAAAAGCGTTTTTTCGCCATATTCAGCAGTGCCGCAGCCACCAGGGCATGCGGTGTCACGACGGAAACCTGATCGATGAAATTGATGATCTTGAACCCGAGATGCCGACACAGTTCGTTGTGTTGCTTCTGAGGCATGTCCTGCAGGTTCAGCCCTTGCTGATCCAGGAGGTGTTGTAAGGAGATGGCTTCGTTGAAGCGGATGTAAATCCGACCGTACCGTTTCTTCAGGAATTTGCGGGCCTTGATGACCTGCCAGAAATTTTCGGATTTTTTCTGCCCGCCTTCGATTTCGTGCAGGTAGCTGTTTTCCTCGAGCACCCGGTCATAGCCGATGAAAATCGGGACGAAGGTCAAATCGTTGCATGCCCCGTTGCGAAATGCGTCGATCAGGATGGATAAAAATCCGAGCTTGGGCAAAATCAGTTTGCCGCTCCGGCTTCTTCCGCCTTCGATAAAGAATTCGATGTTGAATCCTTCATGAAGCAGGGTGAAGATGTATTCCGAAAAGACCTTGGCATAGAGGACGGCCCCCCGAAAGCTTCGTCGCAGGAAGAAGGCTCCCCCTCTGCGGAAGATCGGACCCATGGGCCAGAAGGAAAGGTTCTTCCCTGCCGCAATGTGGGGGCAGGGCATGTCGTTGTGATATAAAATGTAGGAGAGAATCAAGTAGTCGATATGGCTTTTATGGCAGGGGATGAGGACAAGAGGGCCCTTTTGCGAAAGGGATTTGATGCGGCTAAGTCCTTCGGTGTCGATCGAAACCCCATCGAAGATGGAATGGATGATCCAGTTGACGATGCGAGATGCGATGGTGATCATTCCGGGGCTGTAGCGGGCGGCGATTTCATCGATGTATTCGGAAGCCTGCTTTCGCACCTTTACGAGCGGCATTTTCTTGGTTTCGGCATAATGGGCCAGATAGTCTCGAAGCCTGTCGCGGACCAGAATATCCTGTTTGATCTCGTCGGGAGATTTCAGAACGGGACCGAGGGTGCTGATCATGTGTCGATTGATCTGCTGGAGCAACCGGTTCCGCAAAGCGATTGCGATGTCTTCGTCCGTAGCGTCCGGTTCTTCGTGGAGACTCAGAAATTGATTCAGGAAAAGGGGTTCGGAAACCTCCATGAAAATGGACCCGGGCTTGTAGAAGAGGAACAGCAGACGACGCAGTCTTCCCGGCTGCTGTTCCGTGCCGAAGAGAATATCCCAGATGCCCGGGCGGGACTTGAAAGGCTTTTTGGAAAAAAACATCACGATCGGCACCACCACGACGGGGCGATCGATGTCTTTCTGCAGTTGGATGAGGTAATGCAGCGGGTCTGCTGATTTTTTGACGAAACGCTGATAGAAACGCTTCTGATCTCCAAGGGAAACCCAACCGGCATCTCCGGAGAGAAGCCTTCGCTGGATTTCTCCGGATTGATATGGATCCGGCCAGGAAAAATGCCGGAAAAAATGAACCAGATGGACCAGGAACACCCGAATGGTTTCCAGAACGGGTTGCCACAGCATCATTCGGTTGTCCAAACCGATCACCGGGGGCCGAAATCCCGCTTGCAGGAATCGCGTATAACAGAACATCCAAGAGAATCGACTCGTGTATTTTTCGGCATACACGAGCACGGCATCCTTCGGGAGTTCCTCCAGAATCTTCTGCTGATCCCTGGAAAAGCGAATGCCTCGGTAAAACAGTTTCAGAAGTCCGAACGTCAACCATCCGGGTTTTTTCGGAAGAAACCGGAAAAAGTGCTGGTCTGTTCCCTTCAGAAACCGCCACCACAACGATTTGATCCACGCAACGAAACCGGATCGGTTCATGATGGTTTCCTTGTTATAGTCGGCAGTGGGTAGTGGGCAGTCGGCAGTGGGCAGTGGAGCCCGTCATCCATTCGAAGCTTGTTTCTACGAAAGCCGGGGAGGGGCCACCGAAGACCGCTGCCTGGATGCTTCCATCAACGGGGGCTGGCCCCCGATTTCATCGATCTGTTACGGTAACAAAGGACGGCTGGCATTGCAACTCATTCAATGATGACGGCTTCGCAAAAAGTCGCCTCTTACCGATTTCCTTCCAATGCCGGGCTTCCAGCAGGAGAGCGGGTGGTGTTTTGCGAAGCAGCGGAAACGTGTTTGAAGCAGCCGGATATCGTTGGATCGGGCGGACGCGCTTCATCCATTTTCGGCTGAAAAACAGTAGGTTGCCTTTCAGAAAACCTTCGTTTCCATCTTGGCCATCCGCCCGATCCTACGAGATCGGGCTGCTGAGTTTTTCCGCTGCGCAAGCAAAATGCACCCGCTCTCCTGCGGGTCAACCAAGAGCATCTGACTTTTTGCGAGTCCATCATTCAATAAGGAAGAGGGATTTTTCTCTGAATGGGGGGTAATGGCGTGTTTGAATTTCGCCTTGCGATTCCCGAGCGACTATGTTATGGTCCCCGAACATAACGAGCTTCATTGTTACAGCGCATTTCGGTGCAAGACAGATCTTGCGTGTTCAACAGCAGTCATTCACAGGACGGTTATTTCTCAACTAAAGGAGGACTTCGAATCATGAAGACATTAATCGGTGGAGCGGTCGCTGCGGTTCTCGGGCTTATTGGCCTGGCCATTTGGTTCAAGGAGTTTCTGCAGATTCTTTCCGGTACGCTGCCAATCATGCTTCTGCTGGGAGGCGGGTTGGCGCTTTACCTCGGATTTGACGAATTGAAAGACACCTGGAAAAAAGACGACAAGGCGGCTGCGCCTGCTACCGACAGTGTCGAGCAGTACAAGCAGGAAATCGATCAGCTCAAGAAAGAGATCGAAACCCTCAAGAGTTCCAAGTCCTGATGGAATCGATGAATCGTTGATCTATCTCCCGACGAAACGGGGGATGCGGCGAATCCCTTGAAGAGGCGGAAAAGGCATGGCTTTTTCCGCCTCTTTCGTTTTGTAATTTCCGACGATCGAGAGGATTGCCATGCAGGATGCCGTCATCGCAGTGGATCAGGGAACGACAAGCTGTAGGGCCGTATTGTACGATGCTACGGGAAGAGCCGTCGATATGGTCCAGGAGGAATTCCGGCAGTATTACCCGCAGCCGGGGTGGGTCGAGCACGATGCGCAGGAGATATGGGATACCCAGTGGCGTGTGCTGAAGCGGCTCTTGGATCGGTACCGAGAACCCTATCGGTTTGCCGCTCTCGGAATCACCAATCAACGAGAGACGACTGTGTTGTGGGACAGACGAACGGGGAAGCCGGTTGCCCCGGCCATTGTCTGGCAGGATCGTCGTACGGCCTATCTTTGCGAACGGCTCAAACGGGAAGGTCTGGAGGACCATGTGCGAAGCCGCACCGGATTGGTCATCGATGCCTATTTTTCGGCAACCAAAATCGCGTGGATTCTCGAGCAGCATCCGCATGTCCGAAAAGCCGCCGATGAAGGGCACATCGCCTTCGGGACGGTGGATTGTTGGCTCGTCTGGAACCTGACGAAGGGTAGGGTGCACGCCACCGATGCTTCCAATGCCTCCCGAACGATGCTCTTCGACATTGTTGCTGGAGCCTGGGATTCGGTTCTACTGGAAACCCTCGACATACCGGCATCCATTCTGCCGGAAGTGCGTTCTTCCGCAGGCGATTTCGGGCATTTCGAATACGATGGGCGATCGATTCCGATCCGGGGGGTGGCGGGGGATCAGCAGGCCGCCCTGTTTGGGCAGGGGGGCTTGGAACCGGGAACGGCCAAGAACACCTATGGCACTGGATGCTTTCTGCTGATGAGCACAGGAGAGCGGTTTTGCACGAGCCGATCGGGTCTTTTGACCACCATTGCCTGGGAAATCGACGGCCGTATCGCGTATGCGCTCGAAGGCAGCGTTTTTGTGGCAGGTGCGGCCATTCAGTGGTTGCGTGACGGTCTGGGAATGATCGAAACGGCGTCGGCGTCCGAAACCATCGCACAACAGGCCCGATCTACGGAAGGAATTGTCGTCGTTCCGGCATTTGCAGGGCTGGGGGCGCCCTATTGGGACATGTACGCCCGAGGGGCGATTTTTGGATTGACCCGGGATACCGGTCGGGCCGAAATCGTGAAAGCGACGTTGGAATCGCTCGCATTCCAGACTCGGGATATTCTCGATGCCATGCAGGAGGACGCCGGATGTAGGCTCAAACGGCTTCGGGTGGACGGTGGGGCCTCGGCGAACGATATGCTGATGCAATTCCAGGCGGACATCCTGGGGGCTGCCGTCGAAAGACCCGGAAGGCTCGAAGCGACAGCCTTCGGTGCGGCTTGTCTTGCCGGCATGGCCAGCGGGCTGTGGGAGCGCACGGGGCCGACGGCATCGACCCGGATCGATCGGGTCTTTCTTCCGGAGATGACGGAGATCGAGCGGGAAAGACGTTACAGAATCTGGAAAAAGGCCGTTTCGCGTACCCTCGGATGGGTGGACTGAGGGGGGTGGCGAAGGCCGACTCTTCGGAAGGCGTGATCCGGAAGCCGGAAGAAAAGCGAATAGCCTTTGCTCTTTCGAAAGCCACATTGTGCCATTCATCCAACAGGGCGGCCGGGTGTGCCACCCGGCCACCTCCAACTCGCTCCTCACTCCTCTCCGCTCTCTACTCTCTACTCATCCTTACGCAGTCAACCCCAACGCCTTCCGTTTGGCGTCGATATGGTTCTTGATGAGTACGGCCGCTTTTTCCGGGTCCGGCTCAACGGCAAAAGTCGCTCCCACCACATCGTTCAAGCCTTCGGTCAGCAATTTCACGACGTTCAAGCTTCCGGTGATGGGCGGCATGGGTCCGAGAACGGTGAAAACCCCCGAGGCCACGAAGTAGGAGCCGATGGATACGGCCTTTTCGGAATACCATTCGGGAGCGGCGCCTGCGATCGGCAATGCGCTGATGTCCACACCGATGGCATTGGCGAGAGCGGCGGCCAGATTCAGGATACGAACGTTGTCCACACAACTGCCGAAATGAAGAACAGGCGGGATGCCCAACGCCTTGCAGACGGACCGAAGTCCCTCTCCAGCCATCGCCGCCGCTTCGGGCACCTTAAGACCGGCCTTGGCGCTGGCCACTGCGGCGCATCCCGTATCGACCACGAGGATGTCGTTTTCGATGAGGCGTTTGGCCAGGGTGACATGGCCATGATCCTGTTTGATCTTGGGATTGTTGCATCCGACGATGCCGACAGCTCCTCGGATGGCGCCTTTCTTGATGGCGTCGATGAGAGGGGTGAGTTCGCCCCCCAACGCCTTGACGATGGCTTCGATCGAAAAACCTGCCATCATCGGTACGGGTTCCACCGGAATGTAGACCCGTTCGGGGATGCGTTTGCTGTAGTTTTCGACTGCCTCTCTGACCAGGCCGTGGGCCAGTTCCAGCGCATTTTCCGGATGAAATTCCCGGTGGACCATCCCTGGGAACTTGGCCTTGTCGCTTGTGCTGACCATCTTCGTGTGGAAGCAGGAGGCCACCTTCGAGATGGCGGGCATGATGCACTGATAATCGACGATCATCATTTCGACGGCACCCGTGGCCAGGGCGAGTTCGGTACACAGATGGTTTCCGGCCATCGGAACGCCGTGCCGCATGAGCAGTTCGTTTCCGGTGCAGCAAAGCCCCGCGAGGTTGATGCCGGAGGCGCCTTTTTCCTTGGCCAGAGCGATCAGCTCGGGGGAAGCGCACGCCTGCAAAATGGTTTCACTGACGACCGGATTGTGCCCGTGGACGAGAATGTTGACCATATCGGGTTTGAGAACCCCCATGTTCACTTGGGAAAATGCAGGCATGGGCGTTCCATACAGGATGTCCGACACGTCGGTTGCGATCATCGAACCGCCCCAGCCGTCCGACAGGGCGTTTCGCAGGGCGTGGAGCAGGAGGCTGACCCAGTCGTTGTCGACTCCCATGTGGGTGCGGTGCATCATTTCGGAGGTTTCTCGATCGATGCCTCGGGGAGTGATGCCGATGTTTTCCCACAACGCCTTTCGTTGGGCGGGCGCCCGATCCACGAGTTGCAGACACTTTTTTCGAGTGCCGAAGTCCTCCTGCATGGCATGGGCCAAGTCCTTCGCGATGGCGAGCGGTTCCCGTTCCAGGCCTTCGATCCCGTATTCGGCGGCCACCGCTCGGAGCTTGTTCACGTCCTGAATGGCGTATCCCGGTGCCTTGCCTTCCGCGACCTTTTCCAGTACCTCCACGAGATCCCGCCCATGATCGGAATGGGACGCAGCGCCCGCTGCGATCATGCGTCCGAGATTCCGGGAAACGACGATGTCTGCGTCTGCGCCGCACACGCCTTGTTGCGGGCCTTCACCGAAGGGGTCGATCCGGCACGGCCCCATGACGCAAATGCGGCAGCTGAGCCCCATTTCGCAGAAGCCGCAATGGGGTTGCTGCCGATCGTGTCGATCCCAAACGGTTTCGATACTGTCCCGTTCGGTTCGTTTCAGCATGAGACGGGTGTCCTGGGCGATGCTGTAGCTGTCGTAATTCTTCAGACTGTTCATGGCGTTCCTCCTTCTGGATGAACGGATGTCCGATTCGTTTCGGACGATCCAGGTCGAAAGCTATCGGGGGGCGCTACTGAAAATCGCCTTTCATCGGCGCCGATTCAGCGGAGATTCATCTCGACCATCGTTCGTTTGAGGGTCGTCAAGAGATCGAACCCGATCGATCCGGCTGAAGGCGGTGTGGCCGCCGCAGACGTCTGCCAGAACCTGTCCGAAACGCTGTCGGTCTTCTGCCGCATCGATACATCGATATCCTCGAAGACAAGTGCGCCGCTTTTGCATGTTTCCACGCATGCGGGGACGAGACCTTTCATCTGTCTCGAAATGCAGTTGTCGCATTTGACGGCCACGATTTTTCCGGGAATCCCCCATATATCTTCGTGATAGCGGATCACGCCGAAGGGGCAGGCCATGGCACAGGATGCACAATTGATGCATCGGTCGGGATCGATCAGCACCGTACCGTACTCGCTGACCCGATAGATGGCAGCAGGAAGGCAGGCACGGATGCAGGGAGCCGGGTCGCAATGGCGGCATCGGTTGGGAAAGCCGCGATTGTACAGTGTTGCGCCGATATGGATCCGGGATCTCGGAAGAGGCGTTTCGAGCAGGGCCGCTGGCAGGTTTCTGGACGCCGAATGGGCAACCGCACAGGCGATCGTGCACTGCATGCATCCCACACATTTTTCCGGATGAATGACAACCTGTTTCATGGGACAATCCTCCGTTTGTGGGTCAATAGAAAAACGTCTGGAACCGCTGAGAAAGCGGATGGCACCTGCGGTTCAGACGATTGATGGTCTCGTGAAAAGATCGTGAGTCTCTGAGGAGTCGCATGGATGCTATGCCCAACTACTGCATCAGCAGCCGCCGCTCTTCCCGATCCAGGGGAAGCCCCCGTTGGATGAGCGATACGAGCCTTCCGCCGTTTTCGATCCGATGGATCATCGTAAAACCGATCAGCCGCCCGTCTTTCAAGACGAATTTTCGATACATCGGTGTCCGCTCATCGAGAAAGTCGATGATTTGGGCGTCGTGCTCGTCTTCCGGCCGGACGATCCCGGCAGTCATGATGTCGAGGTCGAACATCCGAATGACGTTGCGACCGAGGCTTCCGAGATACGAAACGTTCCGGCCGGCCATGTTCAAACCTGCGACCCACCCTTGGGTGGCGGCTTCGGGCCAGATGGCGTTGATCCAAGGACGTCGGCGGACGATGTCGTGGGTCTGGGCGACATCGCCGGCAGCGAAAATGCCGGGAACATTCGTTTGCAGATGGTTGTCGACAGGGATGCCCAGATCGAGGGTGATGCCTGAGCCCTTCAGAAAGCCCGTTTCCGGCCGGACCCCTTTGCCGATGACCACCAGATCACAATCCACCCCCCTGCCGTCGTTCAGAATCGCCCGTCGAACGACTCCGTTTCCCTCGAAAGCCGTAACTTCGACGCCGGTCTCTACCGTCAGGCCGTGTCGGATGAGCTCATCACGAACGATGTTGCCGGCGACGGCATCGATCTGCATGGCCAAAGGATAGCCGGAAGAAATGAGCATCGTGACAGGGATGCCTCGTTTGAGAAGACCGTAGGCCGCTTTGAACCCGACCAGCCCCCCGCCGAGCACGAGGGCCCGTTTGCAGGTGGTGAGCGCTTCGGTCATTCCCAGCACATCGCTGACGGTGCGCATGAAGAAAATGTGTCTCAAATGGGTTCCTTCCGCCCGGATGCTTCTGGGAGAGGCTCCGGTTGCAATCAGCAACCGATCGAAGCAAAGGTGGGTTCCGTCGTCGAGATGAAGCTGTCGGTTGTTCGGATCGAGGGATACGACACGACGGCCAGGGAGAAGGCGAATGCTTTTCTGCTCGAAGGCTTCATCCGAGCGGATGGGCAGGCGATCCGGTGTGATGACGCCCTCCAGCAGAAGGCTGATCATCGGTCTGGAATAAGGAGGAAAGGTTTCGGCCGCAACGATGGTGACTTCCGATCGGACGTCAACGCTCCGGATGGCCTCGGCGGCCTGAACGCCGGCAATGCCGTTTCCGATGATGACATGGTGCATGATGGACGCTCCTTCGATCGAACATCCGGCGAAGGCGGGGCCTATCCACGTACGAAAAGGGGGCTTGCCGTCGTCGGATGACCGGTCGATAGCAGGTGTTGGGAAGGGAATGATGCAACGCTTGAGTTGCTCCATAACAGATATGGCCGAAGGGTTGCAAGGACTTTTGCGAGTCCATCAGGGCATGATACATTGCGGATTTCCGAGAAACGAAACGATAGGAGAGACAACCTATGGAAATGGATGGTTACGAGGCGATCGTCCGCTATGCGATTGAAAAGGAGCGGGAGGCGGCCGAATTTTACGAAACGCTGGGGAAAATGGCTGTCATGGAAGGCGTGCGGGAGATGCTGATCGAGTTTGCAGGGGAGGAACGCAAACACGAACGCATTTTGCGAAATGTGGATTGTACACGGAACGCAAGATTGCTACCAACGACTACCATTACCGGTGGATAGCCGATATCAAGCACGGAAAACCCGTTTTGGATACAACCTGACCCGGAGGGCGGGCTGTTTTGCGATGCAGCGGGAATTTGCCCTCACCCGATGAAACGAAAAGAACTTCTCAAGATAAGGATTCCAGCTTCCAGTCCGAAACCATCCGCATTTTTGGATCGAAACCGATTCCCAACAGCAGCAGCTTCCGGTTCAGACCCCGGTAAGAATCCGCATAACCTTTTTCATGAATCTGTTGGATTCCGGCTTCGGCGCTCTGCCCGCATTTGAATTCCATGATCCAAATCTTTTCCGGAAACTGCACCATCATGTCGATGCGCCCCCGGCTGGTCAGAACCTCGCATTGGGTGTATGCACCGGAGGCAGACACCATCAGATAGAACAGCGTATGGAACCAGGCCTCGTTCGGTTCACCTTTGAGTGTATAGGGGATCGATGCAAAAATGGCGTTGATTGTCTCGAAGAACATATCCAGGTCTTCTGAATTCAGATAACGGCCCAGCAACAGGAACCGGGATATCCCGTCGGCATTTTCCGGGGGTGCAAACGAGTACAGAAGCGATTCCACAAAACCGGTTTTGACCTCCTGGTTGGGGTAGCCTAATGTGAACAAACGGTCTTCCACATCCTTGATGGTCACATATCCGGTCTGAAACAGCAGCGCCTGAATGCTGAGCCGTTCCAGGTCATACACGCTGAAAATGGATTCGCCCACCTTCATATTCTCCATCTCCGTCAGTGGATAATTGCGTTCCCGCATCAGGTTGATCAGAAATGTCGGGGTTCCGGTTTCAAACCAGTAATTGTCAAAGGCCTGGTTGCTGAAGGCCCGCAAAACCGAAAAGGGGTTGTATACCATGACGGGATTTTTTGAAAAGCGGTAGCCGTTGTAGCGAAGCCTCAGTCGTGACAATACCTCTGGTACAGTCATGGCATGCGTTTGGGCCAGTTCTTTCAGATGATGCGGAAAGCAGGATTCCAGTTCCTCCTGGGTGTATCCCAGCAGCCCGGCGTATTTGGGATTCATGGTGATGTCGATCAGGTTGTTGAGATCGGAAAAGATGGAGACCCTGCTGAATTTGGAAACCCCGGTGATGAAGACAAACCGGGTGTGGCTGGCCACATCGGCGCCTTTCAGGGTTCCCAGAAAGGATTTGAGGATATCCCGGTTGGCTTTTGCGATCTCCAGTGCTGCATCCCCTTTGCCCAGATGATCGATGATGGGCTTGTCATATTCATCGATTAGAATGACTGCCGGCTGTCCGGTCTTTTTGTACAGGCTCAGGATCAGTTCCTCAAACTGTTCTTTCAGAAAGGAAGCATGGATGGTTACATCATACTCTTGTCCAATCCGCTTCAGTCGGCAATTTACGCCTGTCTGGAAATTTTCCGGCGTATCATGGCTGATGACATTGAAATCCAGCAGCACCACCGGATATTTTTCCCATGACCAGTTGCCGTGGCTGTCGATCCACAAAGTACGGAACATCTCCCGGTTTCCAGCAAACAGGTTGCGCAGTGTCGACACCATCAGGGTCTTGCCAAAGCGCCGGGGCCGGGCCAGAAAATAATACCGGCCTTCTTCCATCATCCGGTGGATATATTGGGTCTTGTCCACATACAGAAACCCTTCTCTCTGGATGATCTCGAAAGATTGCAGGTCAATGGGCAGTTTGGGCAGGGGCATGGGCCAACCTCCCGGTCTGGATTCATTTTTCGCAAAGCATTTTTGTTTTCGGGCCTCGCAAGATATTGGACGGCTGTGCATGAGGAAACCAGTTGCTTTCAAACTGATCCAATTACATTAAATTCAGTCAGTCTATCAACGGTTTTTTGGATTTCGGACAATGAGTGTAAAAGGGTGTGATGGCGTTGTTTGTTTAACAGCGGGGAATGTGCAAATCATCTGTCGCAACGATCTGCGGCCGGTAATCTTCTTTCTTCGGATACCCCAGATCATTACTCCCACAAAGGCCTGTCCCAAACAGAAAAACGGAAAACTTTGCGCAAATGGAACTCCACGTCCGGCTTCCAGATATTTCATCAAAACCTCGGAAACGGAATACAGGAAAACCAGCGGCAGCATGTACAGAAAAAAGGAATATGGATTGCAGCACTTTTTGCGAGGCCGTCAAACTCATTCAAACTCATATTGACACAAAACGCATGCTGCCATAGCATGATGGACTCGCAAAAAGTCGCCGTCCCCCCGATTTTGGGGTATTTCCGGGCCTGAGCATGGGGGCGGGGCCCTTTTTTTCGTTGCATCGGAGGAGAACGAGATACATATGATCCAGTCGATTCGCGGATTTCGGGACATTCTTCCCGGAGAAACCGAGCGGTGGCGGACCATCGAGAAGACGGCTTCGGAACTTCTGGAGTCTTTCGGTTTCCGGGAGATCCGGATCCCCGTGTTGGAAAAGACGGAGCTGTTCTGTCGAAGCATCGGTGAGACGACCGATATCGTCGAAAAGGAAATGTATACGTTTCCGGATCGAAGAGGCGACATGCTCACCCTTCGGCCGGAGGCCACCGCATCCGTGGTGCGGGCCTATATCCAGCATCAGTTGTTTGCAGCCACGCCGGTGCAGAAACTTTACACTATCGGCCCGATGTTCCGGCGGGAAAGGCCCCAGAAGGGACGATACCGGCAATTCTATCAAATCAATGCCGAAGTCTTCGGCGTCGCCTCCCCCTTGATGGACGCCCAGATTCTTTTCATGCTGACGAACCTGTTGGGCCGACTCGGAATTCTGGACTGTACGGTTCACCTCAACTCGCTCGGGTGCCCCGCCTGCAGAGCAGGGTTCAAGGATTCCCTCAAGGCGATGCTGGTGGATCGCCTCGATCGACTCTGTGAGGATTGCCGCAAGCGGGCGGAGCGAAACCCGCTGCGGGTTCTCGATTGCAAGGTGCCGGGGTGTCGGGAAGTGTTGCACGACAGTCCATCGATGATCGACCATCTCTGTGACGACTGCAGGGAGCATTTCGATGCCGTCCGACGTCAGTTAGAAGCGCTTTCGGTTGCGTATACGCTCGACCATCGGTTGGTCCGGGGGCTCGACTACTATACGCGCACCACCTTCGAAATCCAGACGACCCATCTCGGCGCCCAGAGTGCGGTGATCGGCGGCGGGCGATATGACGGGCTGGTGAAGGCTCTTGGCGGGCCGGAAATCCCCGGTATCGGTTTTGCCATCGGGCTGGATCGTCTTGTGGAGATTCATAGCCTCGTTCAGGAGGTCAGGCAAGCCCATCCCCGGGTTTTCTTCTGCGCACTGGGGAAAGAGGCCCAGCGGATGGCTTCCGAATGGATCTGCCGCCTGGCTGTCGAAGGCATCGAGGCGGGCATGGATTATTCCGATAGGAGCTTGAAAAGTCAGATGAAACAGGCGGATCGCAGCCAGGCCCCGATGGTCGTCATGCTTGGCGACAACGAGATTGCGCAAGGGCAGGTGATCCTTCGGGACATGACCGATAAATCTCAGCAAAAGGTTTCGATCGAAGGGTTGTTGGATCGGATTCGAAGCGCCGCATGAACCGCGAAGCGCTCCAGCGGTCTTCGAACTGCGATCGAATGCCGTGTGCAAACCGTTTCTTTGGAAATCGAACATCCGAATTCAGGGGTCCAACGAAGAGCGGATGACTTCTGTATGACTGTATGAAAGGAAGATACACTGTGGAAGGTTGTACACTCGATGTCATGGCGGATATGCGCCGCACCCACCATTGCAATGCATTGGGTCTCGGCGATGTCGATCGGGAAGTGGTTCTGATGGGTTGGGTGCAGCGAAGGCGGGATCACGGCGGGGTCATTTTCGTCGATTTGCGGGATCGGGAAGGGATGACGCAGGTCGTTTTCAACCCGGCCATCAATCCGGAGGTGCATGAGAAGGCACACGATATCCGTAGCGAATATGTGTTGGGGGTGCGCGGCCGAGTGAGTCGCAGGCCCGAAGGCATGGAAAACCCGAATCTGAAGACCGGGGAGATCGAAGTGCTGGTGACGGAGCTCAAGATTCTCAATGCCGCCAAAACCCCTCCCTTCGAAATCGAAGACGATGTAGAGGTATCCGAAACCCTGCGTCTCAAATACCGATATCTCGATCTCAGGCGGCCCCAGAATCAGAAAAACCTCATCTTTCGGAACCGGGTATCGGTGGCGATCCGAAATTATCTCAACGAAAACGGATTTTTGGAAATCGAAACCCCCGTTCTCACCAAAAGCACTCCCGAAGGGGCGCGGGATTATCTCGTGCCCAGCCGGGTGAATCCGGGGCAGTTTTACGCCTTGCCGCAGTCACCGCAGCTGTTCAAACAATTGTTGATGATCTCCGGATTCGACCGCTACTATCAGATCGTGCGATGTTTCCGAGACGAGGATCTTCGTGCGGATCGGCAGCCGGAATTCACCCAGGTCGACATGGAGATGTCCTTTGTCGGCGAAGAAGATGTGATGGGTATTGCCGAAGGGCTGATGCAGCGCATCTTTCAAGGCGTTCTGGGGCGCGATCTGCCCACCCCCTTTCCGAGGCTGACCTATGACGAGGCCATGGATCGGTATGGTCTCGACAAGCCGGACATTCGGTTCGGGCTGGAGTTGGTGGATGTGACGGACATCGTTTCCGGATCGTCCTTCAAGGTGTTTGCGGATGCCGTGAAGAAGCGGGGCATCGTCAAGGCCCTGAATGCCAAGGGATGCGCCCATTTCAGCCGGAAGGAACTCGACGATCTGGCGGCATTTGTGGCGATCTACAAGGCCAAGGGGCTGGCCTGGATCAAGGTGAACCCCGACGGGTGGCAGTCTCCCATCGTCAAGTTCTTCTCGGAAGAAGAAAAGCAACAACTGGCGGAGCGGCTCGATATGCAGGTCGGAGACCTCGTGTTCTTCGGAGCCGACAAACCCGCCATCGTCAATGAAGCGCTCGGCCATCTGCGAAACCATCTGGGAAAACGACTCGGGCTTATCGATGAAAGCCGCTTCGCCTTTCTATGGGTCACGCATTTCCCGCTTCTCGAATACGACGAGACGGAAAAGCGCTTTCAAGCCATGCACCACCCGTTTACCTCTCCGGTCGAATCCGATTACGATAAAATCGAATCGGCACCGCTCGACGTACGCTCCCGAGCCTACGACATGGTGTTGAACGGGGTGGAGATCGGCGGCGGAAGCATCCGGATCCATCAAAAGGCGCTTCAGGAAAAGGTGTTGCAGGCCCTCGGCATGCAGCCGGAAAGCTATCAGGAAAAATTCGGCTTTCTGCTATCGGCGCTCGAATCTGGCGCGCCGCCTCACGGAGGCATTGCCTTCGGTTTGGATCGGCTGGTCATGATGCTCTGCGGGCAAAGCTCCATCCGGGATGTCATCGCATTTCCGAAGACTCAGAAGGCGGCCTGCCTGATGACCAATGCGCCTTCCACCCCGACCCAGGCCCAGCTCGACGAGCTCAGCATCCGGATCAAGGCCGTTGCGGCCACATCCTGAACCGGATTTTTCTTGACTTTCAGGTCGGTATCTTTTAAATAGCCTCTCGTTTCATCGATCCCCGATAGCTCAACCGGCAGAGCGGGTGGCTGTTAACCACTAGGTTGTAGGTTCGAGTCCTACTCGGGGAGCCAAAAATTCATCCGCTGATTTGAGCGGTTCTTGTTTGACGCAAGACCCCGTGGGGTGATCCCCTCGGGGTCTTGTCGTTTCCGGCGAGTCTGCGGCTGGCTTACCTGTCGGCCGTGCCCGGGCCCGGCACAGGCAGGCGCCCGCCCGCACATTTGCCCTGATTCTCCGTTTCGAAGCCCGCAGTCCGGGGGTCGGGTGCAACCCTGGGGGTTACGGGCGCTCACCGAAAAGGTCTTTTCCGAATTCTCCCGTTCTGAAGTTTTTCGAGTCACCTTATTTAGCAGCCCGGGTGCATCCGGGCACCCGAATTGTCGTTTCGTACTTGCCTCCTACCTGATACTGCCGAATCGCCAACACCGTCAACTCCGATGGCCTCGCAAAAAGTCCACATGTCTCATCCGAGTCGCATGGGGGAAGATACGCCTTTTTCGTTGCATCGGATAAACTCAGCCGCCCGAGCTCGTAAGGGCTGGGCATGTGGCCAGACTTCAACGATGGATCATTGAAACGCAACATCTTGTTATTTAAACGGATATGACTTGAATGAGCATGTCCGGCCCAACGATCTCCGGCGGCTTCAAACAAGTATCCGCTGCAACATCAAAAGGCGGTTCTTCCCCCATGCTCAGACCCGTCAAGAGCCATAGCCGGGGATGAAGAGACTTTTTTCGAGGCCATCAATTCAGAAATTCCGGTTGATTTCGAATTCTTTTATTGTATGGTATATCATCTGTTGGGTAGCGTGATATGAACCTTATTTCGTTAAGATCCCTGTCGGATATGAAAGGAGATCGACTTTGAATGCCCAGCCTGACCTGTCCCGATTGATCCGTGAGCTTCGGCAGCGAACGGGGCTCACCCAGGAAAAATTTGCGGCCAAACTCGGCGTGACCTACCCGACCATCAACCGCTGGGAGAACGGTCGCGCCAAGCCGTCTCCGCTGGCACTGAAACAGATCGAGGACTTGCTCCAGGGTTTGGGCGACCGGGGCAAGGACCTCTTAGAGGAATTCTTCCCCGAAGAGGATGTCCGAAAGTGAAACAGAATTGGGGCACGGAGCAAGTATAAGAAAAATCGCTACAAGCAGACCCTGGACATGTTTCTTAGTCGGAAAGTTTATGCCTCATGTGTGTTGCGTAACCGCATCTGAATGCCGAAGAGCTCGGAAGTGCTATCGTCGCCCTTCCCCCCTCACCGAACAAACCGCCATCGTGGAGTACCTCGACACCCAGACCGCCAAGCTCGACGCTGCCATTGCCTCTGCCCAACGCGAAATCGACCTCATCCGCGAATTCCGCACCCGCCTGATTGTCGATGTGGTTACAGGCAAGGTGGATGTGCGCGAGGCGGCAAAAAACCTGCGGGAAGAACCGGAAGAGGAAATCGAGCCAATGCACGAGGAAGCGGAGCCGGAAGAAACAGCGGAAGTATCAAAAGACAAGGAGGCCGCCGTTCAATAAAAAATCTCCTGCGCGGCAGCGAAAAGAAGCGGTGAGAGAGCCGTCAGCCGCCTACGGCGGGCCGGTAGGCGAGGTGGCGCTTTATCGTGCCGCGGACGGAAAAATCAGCCTGGAGGTTCGCCTTGAAAAGGAGACCTTGTGGCTCACCCAGAAACAGATGGCAACGCTTTTTGATACCGAACGGAGCGTGATTACCAAGCATCTTAGAAATATATTTAATAGCAAGGAGTTGGATAAGAATTCAGTATGTGCATTTTTTGCACATACTGCCCAAGACGGCAAGACATACCAGACCCAGTATTACAATTTGGATGCTATCATCTCGGTGGGCTATCGCGTGAATTCCAAACGCGGCACGCAGTTTCGCATCTGGGCGACGCAGGTCCTGAGGGATCATCTCCTGAAGGGCTACACGGTGAACGCCAAAAGGCTTGAAGAACTGAAGCAGGCCATTCATGTGGTGGCGCGTGTGGCGGACAGGCGCAGATTGTCCGGCGATGAAGCCACTGCCTTGCTCAAGGTGGTGAGCGAATACAGTTTTGCCCTCAATCTCCTCGATGACTATGACCATGGCCGGCCGCCCGAAGTCACCGCAAAGCCGCAGCCGACGGCTCCTGTGGGTCTTGAGGAGGCGCGGCGGATTGTGACGGTTCTGCGCGATCGCTTCGGCGGCAGTCCTCTCTTCGGCAGAGAAAAAGACGAAGGTCTCGAAGGGTCGCTCAACGCGGTCTTTCAGACTGCCGGAGGTCAAGAGCTGTATCCCTCCAGAGAAGAAAAGGCGGCAAATCTGCTATATTTTCTGGTCAAGAACCATCATTTTGTGGATGGCAACAAGAGAATCAGCGCGGCCATATTTTTGTGGTTTTTGGAAAAGAACGGCATCTTGACGGACGCTTGCGGTCAAACGCGCATAAGCCAGGAGGCATTGGTTGCCCTGACGCTGATGATCGCGGAGAGCGACCCCAAAGAAAAAGAAATGATGACACATTTGACCGTCGCGTTGCTGGGGGAGAAAACAACATCAATGGAACATCAAACATGAGCGCTATGTCGAGTCGCATGAAAAGGCCATCCGGCAGAAGGCCGAAATCATGGTGGATCATTTTCACGAGCATGTTGTCGCCCGGAGAAAAATCGGCGGACAGGCGCGAGCCATGATTGTGTGCGGTGGAATTGAACGGGCGATTGCCTATTATCATGCCGTTTCGGCGTATTTGAAAGAGCGCAAAAGCCCGTATCAGGCGATTGTCGCTTTTTCCGGCGAGCATGAATATCAGGGAAAGAAGGTCACTGAAGCGTCGCTCAACGGCTTTCCCAGCGTGCAGATTGAAAAGAAGTTCCGGCAGGATCCTTACCGGTTCCTGATTGTGGCGGATAAATTTCAAACCGGTTACGACGAGCCGCTTTTGCACACGATATATGTGGATAAGATGCTCTCCGGCATCAAGGCGGTGCAGACGCTCTCGCGGCTCAATCGGGCGCATCCGCTGAAGAAAGACACATTTGTTCTGGATTTTATGAATGACGCCGATACGATTGTGGCGGCATTTTCCGATTATTACCGCACGACGGTGCTCAGCAGAGAAACAGACCCCAATAACCTACACGATTTGAAAAGCGATTTGGACAGCTATCAAATCTACAATCCTGAGCAGGTGAGGGAGCTGGTGGAATTGTTCCTGGGCGGCGCTGACCGCGACAAACTCGATCCCATTCTCGATGCCTGTGTTTCCGTCTATGCCGATGAACTGGATGAAGACGGCCAGGTTGATTTCAAGAGCAAAGCCAAGGCGTTTATGCGCACCAATCAGTTTTTGGCCTCCATCCTTCCCTACACGAACCGGCATTGGGAAGAGTTGTCCATCTTTTTGAATTTCCTCATTCCCAAACTGCCCGCGCCGGTGGAAGAAGACCTGGCCAAAGGCATTTATGAAGCGATAGATATGGACAAGTATCGCAATGAAGTCAAAGCGACCATGAAGCTGACGCTGCCGGATGCCGACGCGGAAATCGAACCGGTGCCGATGGGCGGCGGCGGACATAAACCGGAGCCGGAGCTTGACCATTTGAGCAATATCCTCAACTCCTTCAATGAATTATTCGGGAATATCGACTGGAAGGACACCGACCGCATCGGTAAAGTCATTACCGAAGAAATACCCGCCAAGGTTGCCGCAAACAAAGCCTACCAGAATGCGATGAAAAACAGCGACAAGGCAGCGGCGCGGCTGGAGCACGACAAGGTGCTGGGCAAGGTGATTGTGGATTACGTGGCCGACCACACGGAGCTTTACAAACAGTTCTTCGAAAACCCCAGTTTCAAAAAGTGGCTGGCGGATACGGTGTTTGGAATGACTTACGAAAAGAGCCGCCCCGAGGCGGGAGGAAGTCCTCAATAATTGGACGGAAAAAGAATGACCAAAGAGGGAGACCGATGATCCAAGATCTCGAACGGATCAAATACCGCCGGGGTATGCTTGAAAAGGGCATGAGACCTGAAGATCTGCCTGCCAACGTCTGGCGGGGGGCCGAGATTCCTGCGGATGTGCGCTTCTCGACAAACGCAGAGAACCCGCGGAACCTCGGCGGCGTTTACGGCGACAAGAAGGCCGGCGATCCGATGGAGTACGATAACCTCAATCTGGTCCTGACCGATTCGAAACCTTCTGGATGCCGTTTCTCGGCGATCATGCAGCCGAATTCTGGGTCATGGTGGAATTGACGGGTATCCGATCCATCAGGGCAAACAACCTCGAAAGTCCTCCAGGGAACCGACGGTGACGGCCTTTCGGAGCAGCGATTTCAAAACGCGCCTGTCATCGATCTTGCGTATCGCGCTTGTCAGGGGTGCGGGGACTTTTTTAAATCGCGCTCTGAGCGCTTCGATCACCGCCTCACGAGCGTTTTTGAGCTCCCCTTTTTCGATACCTGTCCGGATGCCTTTTTGAAGTCCTTCCTGAATGCCCTTCTGCAGGCCTTTTTCGATTCCTTCTTCGAAACCCATCAGGCGGCCTTTTTCGATGCCGATTCTTTCGATCGAAGTGACATAAGGCATATTCATTCCCTCCTCCGTACGTGCAAGACTTTCGGAAAATTGCATTTCCATTTCCCTGGGCAACGTCATCATCCAATCGATAAAATGAAACAATCGAATGATATCCTGTCGATCGTATCCCCTATGATAGAGACCTTTAACCAGAGAAAGCTTCCATTCGAGCCGATCCTTCGGGGCCTTCCGCGTTTCAATGCTCTTTAGGTGGGTCATCACCACGAGGGCAAAGGGATTTGCGCTGGTTTCCAGATCTTCCCAGCAGGAGGCATATTCCAGAAGCTTGACCACTGGGAAACGAAGCTGTATCTCATATCCCCACTGTGCAAACCGATAGCACTCCGGTTTCCACCTTTTGCGGGCATCGGTCAACACGACCAGGCTCACCGCATGCCGATGGAATCTCTCGAAGAGCCGATAGCTGTAAACGTACATCCGCTCGGCAAAATCGTTTTCCGCACTTCCCTGAATCTCCACATGAATGAGTGCCCAAACCTCGGCGCCGTTTCGCAGCGACACCCGCACCAGCTTGTCAACGGTTTTGCGCCCAACCTCCGCATCCAGGGTAATCTTCTGGAATTCCTTGTCCAGGAACGTATATCCCTGTTCCCAATCAATATCCGGATCGATGCTCGGAAAAAAGAAGGCGATGAATTGCCGGAAGTACTGCTCCAGAATGTCTTTCCAGGGTGGATCGGCATCAACGACGTCATGGCGAGCGCTCATGGTTGACCTCTGGAAACGATGAAAAGGATCGCCTGCCCACAAGGGGCGTGCGCCAAATAGGGGATTTTCATTCAGGCACCCAATAGCTGAATAGCATTACGAAATCAATGCCTTTCTCAAGAACATGCCTTTCTCAAGAACGAGCCAAACCCCATGGTCATTTCTCTGCGATTGCATTCGACGGCATCCTGGTCTGTTGTATACCCTTTCACGCCGCTCAGGCAGCGATCTTGATCACCATGACAGTCATGTCGTCTTCCTGTTCGCCTTCCGCCCGGAATTCCGTTTCCCAATCGAGTTCGTCTCAGTCCACCACACCCGGCTAAACGTATTGTACTGACTGACGGTAAGGGAGCCGAACCGTGCCTGAATGGCACTGTAGACGTCGCTCACCGGAACCCCCAGCAACGTTGCCTTTTCCCGGTCCACTATCGCAAGAACCAACGATAATGATGGTCTCGCACAAACGATTTTCCGGAAACCAACCTCGATTCAGCTGTAGATTTCGCTTGCTTTTCTCTTGCGAACGATATGACATAGGCTATTATATTCGAGCAAAAGCCGTGTGTTGCCATCCACCCAAGAGGTGCAACGGATGGACATAGAAGGTCGAGAGCTTTCGATACGAATACGTGAAGGCTCCACCGTGTCCAAGGTAGCGGCTTCATCTGGTCGCCTAAAGGCGAGTTGTTTGAAAAGGAGTCAATCTAATTATGATGGTTTTTCAAACAGTTCAATAGAGCCGCTCAGAATCATTTTCAATTGCGAAAGGATGTTCGAACTGAAGTCTTCGCCTGAAGGCGAGGTTTTTCTCCCATTCCCCGAATGGGATAATAATCAGGTTTCCCAAATGGAGCAATGATGGAGCATCGACATTCCCTCGTCAATACACTCTCCCGCGCCCAAGGCTGTCTGCTCGGTCAGCTTGCCGGTGACTCCCTTGGCAGCCTGGTCGAGTTTCGAACTCCGGATGACATCAGACGGGAATATCCCAATGGTGTCCGCGCGCTTGCCGACGGAGGCACGTGGAACACGATTGCCGGCCAACCGACCGACGATTCCGAGATGGCGCTGTTGCTGGCTCGCATGCTGGCGGACCAAGGAAGGTACGATCCCGAGGAAGCGAGGAAGGCCTACATGTTCTGGTTGAACTCCGATCCCTTCGATTGCGGTATGACCGTCGCAAGCGCGCTGCGGGGTCGCCCCAATCCGGACAGTCAGGCCAACGGGGCAATGATGCGGATCAGCCCGCTGGGCATCTTCGGGTCCAATTATGCCCTGGAGTTGGTTGCCGAGTGGGCGCGGCAGGATGCTGCGATCACCCATCCTCATCCGGTATGTCAGCAAGCCAACGCCTTGTTCACGATGGCCGTTGCCCAAGCCATCCGCCAGGGGTGCGATGGCCGAAATCTCTACGAGCAGATCGTGACCTGGGCGGAAGACATGAAGATGGATGAAAGCCTCCTGGAAGCGGTCCGAGGTGCCGCCGAATCTCCGCCGGCGGATTATATCCGCCAGCAGGGGTGGGTGCTGACGGCATTCCGCAACGCCCTATGGCAGCTTTTGCATGCCACGAATCTCGAGGAAGCCGTTGTGGACACCGTCATGCGCGGCGGTGACACCGACACCAATGCGGCCATTTGTGGCGCGCTGCTGGGCGCCGTGTACGGTCGGAACGCCATTCCCCGCCAATGGATGGAGTCCCTGCTCACATGCCGCCCCGCAGCTGGAAAACCGAATGTACGCCATCCTCGGCCCGAGTGCTTTTGGCCCGTGGATGCATTGGAGCTGGCGGAGGCGGTACTCCTGTCCACTCAGCGGGATATGCTGGCGAACCCAAGTCACCCATCAGGAATTTGAACAGCTGTTCCGTGAAGTTCTGTTGATAATGGATACAGCGGAACAAGTAACCACGCTTTCTTAGCCCAACTTCATGGTTTTTACCCTCAAAACTGCTAAACTTTGAGGGGTAGTGATCAAAATCTTATATGATTTCAAGGGTGGGATACCCAAATCGTAAAT
>CAZJXF010000030.1:0-31393 GCA_964549995.1 uncultured Desulfatirhabdium sp.
GCCCGGCCCTTACGAGCTCGGGCGGCTGAGTTTATCCGATGCAACGAAAAAGGCGGTTCTCCCCCCATGCGACTCGGATGAGACTTTTGGACTTTTTGCGAATCCATCAAAAATGGTGGGCAGTCGGCAGTGGGTGGTGTGGTTCGCCTTGATGCGGTTTGGACGAGATGGTTCCATTTTGGGCGAGCCCATCGTTTTTACGAAGAATATATGGAGACGGAACCATGGTACTTTTGGAATGGAGTGATGCGCTCAAGGTGAATGTAGCGGTCATCGACCGGCAGCACCAACGCCTCGTGCAGATGATCAATGAGTTGAACGACGCCATGCGGCAGGGAAAGGGCAAGGACATCCTCGGGAAGATTCTCGACGAGATGGTGCGGTATGCCTTGACCCATTTTTCGACGGAAGAGACCTACTTCGATCGGTATCAATACCCGGAGGCCGCGAAGCACAAGGCGGAGCATGCCGCATTCGTGGGCAAGGTGAAACAATTCAAAGCCGAATACGAAAAAAACAAGGTAGGGCTTTCGATCGAGATCCTGAATTTCCTGAGCGATTGGCTCGTGAAGCATATCCAGGGATCGGACAAACGATACGGGCCGTTTTTCAATCAGAAAGGGCTCCAATAGCCATCGGCACGCCGGAAATGCGATCGCCCAATCGCAGCTGGCTTCCTGTCGTGATGAAGAGGCGTTCGGGCTTCACCCTGCTTGAGCTGCTGGTTGCCGTGGTCATGACGGCCGTCATAACCATTGCCGTATTCGGCACCTATCGTTCCGTTCTTTTTGCGACGAATTTTTATGGTAAGCGGATCCGATATCAGGAGATGGCGGCCGCTTGCATCGATCGGATGCGGGCCGATTTGCAGGGGCTTGCCGTTCGTCCAAAGGAGGATTTTGCCCCGACGACGGATGAAGCATCGGCGGATCCACTGAAATTATTCATTCAGCCGGTAGAAAGCGTCGTCGATGGAGCCGATGGAAAGCCTTTCCTATGGATGACTTCCCGGTCCGTTGCTGCGCTCTCGCCGCAGGATATCCCCGGTATTGCCGACATTCGTTATGAGCTCGTGCCGGATCCGAACGGCCTTTGGGATATCCGGCGGATCCAACGGCTGCTGCCCTTTGCCGAACGTCACGAACAAGACGGACTGCAGGAAAAGATCCATCCCGTCCTCTGTTCCGCCGTGCGATCGATTCATGTGATGGCCATCGACGGAAAGGGAGAGCGGAAGGAACGATGGGATTCCAACGCTTCGGACAATCGGTATGAAACGCCGAAAGCCGTCCTTCTCCGATTGGAGGTCGGAGAGGCGGGCGATCGGGTGAATGTCGAAACACTCGTCCAGCTTCCGGTTCGACGCTCCTCCGGCTCCAAGGAATTTCCCAAACGCCCATAGCCCACAGCATTCATTCCGACCCGCAACCCTTGGACGGTTTGCCTTGTCTTTCAGCCTTTCATCCGAGCGCGGCCTGGTTTTGCTCATCACCCTTGCCATCGTGAGCGTTCTGCTCATTCTGACGTTTTCTCTGAACCGCCATGTGATCCGCGGGTACAGCAGAACCCGGGCCGTGGAAAGCCGGGCCGTTCTGGATGCTATGGCCGAAAGCGGGATTCGACTCGGTATGGCGGTGCTGATTCGGGACAAGGTCGACAGTGAAATCGACTCGGTACAGGAATGCTGGGCCGATGAGACATGTTTGAAATCCCTCGTCCGGCAGCTGGATTTCGATTCCGGTGAGCTTGACCTGACCATCGAGGACGAGCAGGGCAAACTCGACGTGAATGCATTGGTTACGGGCGCAAATGGAGCACAGTTTCATCCGGTGGCCTATGCGATGTGGAGCCGGTTTCTGCGGGAGCGGGTGCGCGCGCTCGATATGGACGTCGATACCGAAGGCGTTCTCGACGCATTCAAGGACTGGATGGATTCGAAAGACGACAACCGTGTCACGGGAGCGGGTGGTGCCGAATCCGACTGGTACATGCACCTGCCGCAACCTTATCCTTGCAAGAATGCACCTGTAGATGACATCGTGGAACTCTTGCGGATTCGGGGGATGCAGCCGGCGCTCTTCTATGGAAAGGCCGGGGTAGAAGGGATCCGACCGTTCGTCACGGCATCCAGCCCCAACTGGTCATCCGGTCGTTTTGGGAGGGTGAACATCAATACGGCCAGAGCCGAGGTGCTGCGGGTGGTGTTGCCCGAAACGCGAGGGGTCCTGGCCGAGGAGATGGCTGCCTATCGCCTGCAGCGCTCCTCGAACGCTTTTGTCCATGATCTTTCCGATCCGCTGTGGTATAAGCGGATTCCCGGGCTGGCGGATCTGAACCTGCCGCCCGATCGGATCGCGTATGCAAGCGACAGGTTCTCCATCACGGCGACGGCGCGGATCGATCCGGCTTTCCGGCGGATCAGGGTCGCCGTGCTGCGGGAAAAACAGGGGGAAACCGGAGCCTGGCAATGCCGGGTGCTTTCCTGGGAATTGGATCGGTAAAAGGGATGGGTGATCGGATTCTCGCCATCGACTGGCGAAAACAGGCGGTTTACGGGGCCGTCTTGCACCGCAGAGGGCGAAAGGGGTTTCGGGTGGCCTCCCGTGCCCGAGTGCCGATCGATACCAGCGCGGACGGCCTGGGCGAAGCGCTTTCAGCCTCGTTCGAACGCCTGCTCCAGAGGCTTTCGGAGCAAACCGCCATTACCGGTATTGCATGCAGCATCGTAGTGCCGACGGCTTGGTTTCAGTTTCAAGGCATCCATCTTCCGTTTCGAAAACGCCAGGAAATCGAATCCGTTCTTCCCTTCGAGATGGCTCCCCATCTTGTCGGCGCCGTCGATGAAATGGCGCTGTCTTTCGATGCGACGGATGCGGACGGCGATGATGGCTCCCGCATCCTGGCGGCCGCCACTCCCAAAACGTGGATCAATACGCTTGCAGCCGTTGCTGCAGCCTACCGGATTCAAATCCGGCACATCGTTCCGGCAGCCGATGCCCTGGGGCGGGTGATCGCCGGCTGTAACCTGGATGCGCCCGGAAAGCACGTGCTGCTCGTTCTTGTGGAAGGTTCCGAGGACGTTTCGCTTGTCGGCATGTCGAAGGGTCACGTCCGATTCATCCGCTGCCTGCCGATTGCAACCGGAGCCCTGATCGATTCGGATCGAGAGGATCGGCATCGGCTTGAAGTGGAAATTCGACGGACCTTCGTCTCGGAAAACGAACGGGAAGGGGAGGGGTTCGAACCGGAAGCAGCCGTCGTTCTGGTCGAAACCGACGGCCCATCCTGGAAGGCCCCCGAAGAAGCCGCCTCTCTCGATATCGGTGTGCCGGTTCCGCCGATGACATCCCGATGGTGTAGCGATCTTCCCGATGGGACGACGCTTGAGGACTGGCTCTGGTTTCGAATGCATGATGCGGCTCCAGGAGGAGAGGGCATCGATGTTCATCCCGAATCCCGGCGCCTTCGCAGCTTCTGGAACGGGCACCGAAATCGGATTCTTTGGACTGCGGCACTGACCGGGCTTTGTCTCGTTCTTACACTCGGAAGTCTTGGCATGGACATTCTGCTCTCCACCCGACAGGTCAGGGCCCTCAATCGAACGATCGCAGCGCATTTCCATGAGGTGTTTCCCCCGGAAGTGCCGATGGTGGATCCGGTTCAGCAGGTGCGTATCCGAAATCGGGAACTTGCGGAGGATCCGCTGATGGCCTTTTCGGGAAACCCGACGGGAACGACCGATGCATTGATGGTCCTGAGCCGGGATGTGATGGGGAATCTCGATGTCGTTCTTAGCCGCTTGAGCATCGAGGGAGAGAAGCTGTCCATCGGGGGCAATGCGGCGGAATTCGAATCGGTGTATGAGATGAAACGTCGTTTCGAAAAGCCCGGAGCTCAGACGACGGCAACCATTCAGTCCGCTGCCCAGGATGCCACCCTGAATCGGGTGGTTTTCTCGATGGACATCGCCCGTTTTCGCCCCTGACGAACCTGCATGAACCTGACCTGTCCCGATCTTTCCGTCATCATTGTCAACTGGAACACGCAGTCGCTGCTGCTCCGTTGCCTGGAATCCATTCGAGAAACCATCGTCGATCTGCGCTACGAAATTCTGGTCGTTGACAATGCCTCGACGGATGGCAGCGTCGATGCCGTTCGAGAACGCTTTCCCGATGTTCGGCTCATCTGCAACGAGCGGAATTTCGGATTTGCAAGAGCGAACAATCAGGCTTTCGGTCGGATGCAGGGGCGCTATGCCCTGCTGATCAATTCCGATGCACGACTGCTGCCGGGGGCTGCACGGGCCCTATTCGACCATCTCGAAACGCATGCCGATGTGGGCATGGCCTGCGGCAGACTTCTGAATCCCGACGGCACGCCGCAGCGATCGGTCGCTCCCTTTCCGTCCTGGCTTACCCTGATCACGAACGAAACCCTGCTCAATGTGCTGTTCCCAAGCCGTTATCCCGGAAAACGCCGAATTCCCGATCGACCGATGGAAGTGGCATCAGCGATCGGGGCCTGCCTGTTGATCCGAAAGACGGCTATCGATCAGATCGGTGGATTCGACGAAGGCTACTTCTTTTTCTTCGAGGAAACCGATCTGGCGCGGCGGATGTGGGAAAACGGATGGAAGGTGGTTTGGGTGCCTCAAGCGGCCATCGTTCACGAACAGGGGAAAAGTGTGGGCAGCCGGGCCGATGGGAGGATCCTGTTCTACCGATCCCGGTATCGGTATCTTCGGAAATGGCATCCAGGGACCTATCCGATCCTGGCGGCCATCGTGGTGCTACGGCTGCTCGTGAACTTTCTGCTTTCGGGTGCCGGCGTGCTCCTGACTGCGGGATGTATCAGTGATCTTCGGAACAAAACGATCGTGTACGGCAAGCTGATCGGATGGCATTTGTGGGGAAGGAGTTCGGAGAACGGCGAATGACTTCACAGAAAAACCGAAGGGGCGACTTTTCTGTGAATGCTTATAGCCGGTGGCAGCCACCCCGAAGATGAAAAGGTCAGGACAGGTGATGTTCATCCAAAAACCAAACGCTTCCATCCACCCTTTTTTCCTCTTACCTCTTCCTTTTCCCTAAAACAAAACCGCTTCTCTTCTCCTCGGAGTACCGTCGACATGTTCTTTCAACCCAATGGCACCAATCTTTTGCTTGCTTTTGTGCTGGACCTTCTGCTGAAGGATCCCGTTTGGCTTCCCCATCCGGTTCGTTGGATGGGGAAGGCCATCGAATCCCTGGAACCGAGGTTTCGGAGGGCGATCGCTTTGCCGGTGCTTTCCGGCGCCCTGTTTTCCCTGACGCTCGTTCTGTCGACCTGGGCGATCGGGGCGCTGACCCTTTGGGTGTGTCATCGGGTGCACCCCGTTCTGGGGAAGGGTGTCGAGGGTATTCTCCTATGGTATTGCATATCGGCTGGAAGCTTAGCCGAAGCGGCCGGCGGCGTTGTGAGAGAATTGCTGCATCGCGGGGTACCCGCTGCCCGAAAAGCCGTTTCGATGATCGTCGGTCGGGATACGGCATCCCTGACGGAAAGCGGCATTCTGCGGGCGGCACTCGAAACGACGGCGGAAAATTTCGTGGATGGCATCTTCGCGCCGCTGTTCTATTACGCTGTCGGTGGCATTCCGCTGGCTCTCACCTATAAAATGATCAATACGCTCGATTCGATGGTCGGCTACCGAAACGACCGCTACATGCAGTTTGGAAAAGCTTCCGCGAGGATAGACGACGTCGCCAACTGGATACCGGCACGGCTGGCAGTACCCGTTATCGCCTGTGTCGCCCACCTGATGAATCGCAGGGGAGGGGATGCACTTCGTACTGCACTGCGCGAAGGGAAAAACCATCTGAGCCCGAATTCCGGCTATCCCGAAGCGGCATTCGCCGGAGCCCTGCATGTTCGATTGAACGGACCCAATTTTTATCATGGTGTTCTGGTTCAGAAACCCTATATCGGCAAAGACTTCGGAGAGGTCACACCTCGGTTGGTGTTTCAGGCGATCGATGTGATGCTTTGCGCAAGTTTTCTATCGGTTTGTGGGCTGGCCCTCATCCTTCGGTAGCGCCTGAGGGATTTTGCTTGATATGCAGAGCGGTTTTTGATAAAAGCCAACGCCATATGGTGGGTGTAGCTCAGTTGGCAGAGCACCGGGTTGTGGCCCCGGTGGCCAAGGGTTCAAGTCCCTTCATCCACCCTTTTTCCCGCCTCTTTAGCGCCTGTAGCTCAGCTGGATAGAGCGCCGGACTTCGAATCCGTAGGCCGGGGGTTCAAGTCCCTCCAGGCGCGCCAATGCTTCCAAACGATTTCAATCTACTTATTCCAGCCGATGCGTTGCAGCGTAGTTCTGCAACCGCTTCTTTTTATGGTTTGGTCGCCCTGCAGTGGGGTGTTGTCGAAACTCCTGCTACAGCCTCTTCTCTACTGATTACCCGCGTCCGCCCTTTTTCTTCGTCACCTCCTCGCAAGTATTATAATGATTTTGAATGAAATGGAACGACCGATAAGCATTCAGAATTTGTCAGCATCCGGCCGGTCGTTTATAAATCCAATAGATGAACAGAAGGATCATGAAAAGCCCCGTGCTTTCTGATCGTCGTAAAGGGTGCGCGATAATTTCCCCTTCGTTTCTCAACGAACGAACGAACCAACGAAGCGATCCACAGAAAGGAGAAAACCCCATGAATCGATTGCTGTTCCGAATGAGTTGTGGTTTTGCCATGATGTTGCTGGTGTTGGGGCTTCAAGCGGATCCGGCCGTCTCCGGAGCGCTCGATGCCTTCAAGGGACTGGAGGGAACGATCCAGATCGCGGGTGGTACGGCGCACATCCCGGTCATGAACGATGCCGCCAAGGCCATCATGACGGCCAACCCGAAGATCCGTATTCTCGTGGAAGGCGGCGGATCGGGGATCGGCGTACAGAAGGTTGGGGAAGGGCTTGTGGATATCGGTAATACGGGACGGGCGCTCAGTGAGCAGGAAGTGGCCAAATACGGTCTCAAATCCTTTCCGTTTGCACTGGATGGTGTCGCCGTGGTGGTGCACCCATCGAATCCGGTATCCAGCCTGACGGCCCAGCAGGTCCGCGACATTTTCGCTGGGGTAATTACCCGGTGGAAGGATGTCGGCGGAAACGATGCGCCGATTCACCTCTTTACCCGGGATGAGGCCAGTGGTACGAGAGAGGTTTTCTGGGAAAAGGCACTCAAGAAAGGCAGTGTCGCAGCATCCGCCAATGTCGTTGCATCCAACGGGGCCATGAAGGTGGCTGTATCCCAGGACAAGGACGCCATCGGTTACGCCGGCATCGGCCATGTGGATGCCAGCGTCAAGGGGATCGTTCTGGACGGCGTTGCCCCGACCCAGGAAAACGCCATGAACGGCTCCTATGCCGTGACACGGAAACTCTACATGAACACCAAAGGAGACCCCAAACCGCTGGTGAAAGCCTTCATCGATTACATCCTGAGCCCGGAGGGCATCGAGATCGTCAAGAAACACGGATACCTTCCCCTATAAGGATCGGGATCTGACTTGACGGATCATCGCCTTACCGCCGAAGCTCGGGCTTTTCGCCATACCACCCGCCGCGAGCGCTGGATCGAGCGGATCCTGCTTGTGGCGGCAGGGCTCAGTGCGACCGTTGTCGTTGCCATTTTTTCGATGCTGGCCTGGTTCTGCCTTCCGCTTTTCACCGAGCATCGGCTGGCTGCCGTTCTGTCCTGGCGTTGGGATCCCATCCATCAGCATTTCGGCATTCTGCCGATGCTGCTCACTTCCTGCCTGCTCACGATCCTCGCTCTCTGTATCGCCTTTCCGCTGACCCTCGGCATCTGCTCCCTGCTGCACGGAACGCTCCGAAATGGGGCGCTCCGGCGGGGACTGCTCTTTCTCGTGCATTTCATGACCGGAATTCCCACGGTCATTTACGGCTTCGTTTCGGTGTTTGTCCTGGTGCCCCTGCTGCGCTGGATGTTTGAAACCGGTACCGGGTTTTCTTTGTTGACAGCCGGCCTGACCCTGAGTGTGCTGATCCTGCCGACAATGGTGCTGGTGCTTCATGCCGAGCTCGATCAAGCAGAACGGCGGTATCGGCTGACGGCTGAAGCCTTGGGCTTTTCTCCGGAACAAACGATGCGTACCGTTTTGTTGCCGGCAAGCCGCAGGGCGCTGGTCGTAACGGTCCTGCTCGGCATGGGCCGTGCCGTTGGAGACACCCTCGTTTCCCTGATGGTGGCCGGGAATGCGGCCCAAGTTCCCCATTCCCTCTTCGATTCGGTGCGTACGCTGACGGCCCACATCGCACTGGTCCTGGCTACAGACAGTCACGGCATGGCCTATCCATCCGTTTTTGCGGCCGGGTTGTTTCTCTTTTTGCTGATGAGCTGCTTTCAGGGCTTTCTTCGGTTCTGGGCCAGACATGGGACGTTTGTAAAATGAAACGAACGGTGGATCTTTGCTGGAAAACGGCCTCCTGGCTGAGCGGGCTGCTCGTTTCCGCAAGCGTGTTGTTCCTGATCGGATTTTTGCTCTGGCAGGGGGGACATGCCGTTTCAGCGGCGCTGTTCTTCGGGGATACGCCATGGCAGGATGCGCTTCTCGGTCGAAAACCGGTCTTTGACGGCATCTGGCCTTCCATTGTCGGGACCTTGTCTCTGGTGGTTCTCGCTTCGCTGCTTGCTGTACCCATCGGAATCGCTGCCGGAATTTATCTGTCGGAATACGCCACGGCAAGGCAGCGGCGCTGGATCGGCTCCCTGGTGGACCTGCTTTCCGCAACCCCATCCATCGTGATGGGACTCTTCGGCTTTACCCTGATCCTGCTCTTGCGAAAGACGATGTTTCCCGGTGCACAGACGGGGCTGATGCCGGCGGCAGCCTGCATCGCCCTGATTGTTCTGCCCTATCTCATCGCAACGACCCAGGCATCGCTTCAGGGAATACCCGAAGAATCACGGCTGCTTGGCGCAAGCCTCGGGCTGACGAAATGGCAGCACATCCGCCATACGCTGATCCCTCTTTCTGCGAAAGGCATTCTGGGCGGTGTGGTGCTGGCCATCGGCAGGGCGGCGGAAGATACGGCCGTGATCCTGTTGACCGGTGTGATGGCGCGGGCGGGTATGCCCCGGAACCTGTGGGACAAATTCGAGGCCCTTCCGTTCCATGTGTACTATTTGGCTGCGGAACATCGGGATGCCGCCGAACTGGCTCAAGGGTTCGGCACGGCATTGGTCCTGCTGATGGTGACGACCTCTTTGTTCGGGATATCCTATTGGATCGAAAGACGGACAGCCAAACGATGGGAAAGCGGATGAACGTGGAGGCTTCGCCCGACATTCACATCGAAGGGCTTTGTGTGCGGATCGGTGGGCGTGATGTGCTCGACGGTATCGATCTGTCGCTGCGAAAAGGGGAGCTGGTGGTTGTGGTGGGCCCCTCCGGCTCCGGAAAGACGACGCTTCTCCGGGCCGTCAACCGGTTGAACGAGAGTTTTCCGGATTGTACGACCCGGGGCAGGGTGTGCATGAAGCTTGGAGATCGCACCATCGACCTCTACGGGGGCGAACTGCCTTTGCCGGAGGTTCGCAGGCGCGTGGGGATGGTGTTTCAGACGCCTGCCATCCTGCCGTTTTCCATCGAAAAGAACATCTCTTTGCCGCTTCGTGTCGCTCTCGGTTTGAAACCTCATGATATCGAGCGGCGCATGGTGCATGCGCTGATCGATGTCGGGCTTTGGGACGAAGTGAAAGACCGGCTGAAAAGCCCGGCTCGGATGCTTTCGGGTGGGCAACAGCAGCGTCTTTGCCTGGCCAGGACCATCGCGCTCGAGCCGGATGTGCTCCTGCTCGATGAGCCGACCGCATCCCTCGATTTTCGGGCTGCAGCCCGCATCGAGCAATGGATGATCGATCACCGGGACCGCTACACGATCCTTGCCGTATCCCACAGCCTCGGCCAGACAAGGCGGATCGCCGACCGTGTCTGCGTGCTCAAGGACGGGCGGATCGTCGAGACCTTCGGCAAAGATCGGATGACCGATGTGGAAGGTTTCTACGCGCGGATGGAATCGCTGTTCTGACCGAAGGATTCGGGGCGGCCGCAACAATCAAGCGGCTGGGCTGGGTGCTCGAACACCAAGGCATTGCCGCCGCTCTGCTCAAGCCGCTTCTGGAGATTTCGGTCAAGGGCTACCGAGTGCTTGACCCGAGGTTGTTTCCAGGTCCAAAAGAGTTCGGCAATCCTAACATATTGACACAGTAACACACAAGTGTTACACCTCACCAAAAAGGAGATTGAGCCATGCCAGCCAAAAACCCAAGGGTGAATATTGTTATTGATCGCCAGACTTACGGCGCCATGCTTGCGATAGCCTCTGCGCAGGATGTTCCGCTTTCTATGGTTGCACGGGATTTGATCCGGGACGCTCTGGAGCTTCGAGAAGACGCAGCCCTTTGTGAATTTGCCGAAAAACGGGAAAGTACTTTTGATAGTGCCGAAGCCCTCACACATGAAGAAGTGTGGGAATAGCGCATGCCTTTTTCTCTGAGATATCATCCGGATGTCAAAACCGTCGATCTCCCGCTTATCGACAACAAGATGAAGCAGCGCATTAAAAAAGCCATAGAAGAAAGGTTGGTTCTTTCACCTCAGGATTATGGCCAGCCGTTGCGAAAGACCCTGAAGGGCTACTGGAAACTTCGTGTCGGAGATTTTCGAATCATATTCAAGGTTGTCGAAAGCGAGATCAGAATTTTGGGCATTCGCCAGCGAAAGGATATATACCTGGAAATCCCGGATCGGCTTTCCTGAAGAACTCTCCAGGAAGGAATTGGTATTCACAACGAATTGTTGGCTTCGCCGGGGGCCAGAAATCAAAATCGAGCCCATGGAAATCATGAATGATGGATGGACTCCCAAAAAGTCAGTGAGTCTCCAGTAAGCCGTATGGGGGCGGCGTTTCATGCCGCAATCCGATGGGTAAAATGTCGTTGCGGGCCTAAGGCTTCGACGGTCTGGCAGACATGACGGGCCATGTCCGCGAATTTGGTGGATTCTGCGGATGAAATCCAGGAGAAATGCAATCTTCCCGGTTCGATGCCTGTATGCTCCAGCAGATTCTTCATCAAGGCGAACTTGCGGCGGGCGTAGAAATTTCCCTCGATGTAGTGACAGTCTCCCGGATGGCATCCGGATATCCACACGCCATCTGCGCCCTGCATGAAAGCGCTCAGGATGAATTTCGGGTTGACTCGGCCGCTGCAGGGCACCCGGATCACCCGGATGTAGGGAGGATACTCCAGTCGACTCACACCCGCCAAGTCTGCGGCGCCGTACGTACACCAGTTACACAAGAATGCGACGATTTTCGGTTTCCAGTCAGTCATGCATTTCTCCCATGTTGTTTCGAGTGGGTTCAATCGGATTGTGGTAATAGCGGGGGCGCGAGACGATGCCCCCGGAAATCCCGAATAGTCCTTGGTGCAAATGAATGGATTGCTGGGAATGCCTGGGGGTTCTGGTCAGGCATTCCCAGGATACATCAGACATTCAGAATGCCTTCGAGAACCGAGGTCAGCGGCCGAGTCATTTTCCGGAGCGCCAGATGGCGGGTCAGGCCGACGGGGCCCGCCTCGGCGATGGCATGCTCGAAGCTCAGCTTCGGATCGAAGGGAGTGAGATAAATGACCCGAACGTCGTCCGGGTCCACCAGGACGGCTTTCGGGAATTTCTTTCGAACTTCGGCAAGCCGCTCGTCAGCGAGCTTGCGGATTTTGTCCCGATCTCCGAACGTCATCGCGCCCGTCGGGCATGTCTGTACACATGCCGGCAGCAGGCCGTTGTGGACCCGATCGTTGCACATGTCGCATTTGGCGAGCGTTCCGTCTTCGGATTTACGGGGGATGTTGTACGGACAGGAGGCAATGATGTCGTCGGCTTTCAGAAATCGGGTTTCGGCCGTGTAGAGCACGGCACCGGTCGCCGGGTCCGTATAGATGGCACCGGGCTCCCCCGCCGTATCCTGACAGGGCGGTGAGAGGCAATGGCGGCATTGCTCCGGGAAGAAAAGCCAGCGCAGCCGGTTGTCCACTACCGTCTCCCGCATGCGAACGAGCTTGTAGGTGTTGAAGGACAAATCGGCCGGGTTTTCGTATGTCCCGCGGTTCTTCGTGATTTCGGCCGGCAGATCGTGCCATTGCTTGCAGGCGACCTGGCAGCCCCGACAGGCCGTGCACAGGGTCGTGTCGATCAAGAATGCCTTTTCCATTCACCTACCTCCCTTCATTTCTTGGAAACGTTCGCCATGAACGTCTTGGTTTCCGGAATCCGGGTGTTGGAATCGCCGGTGGAGGCCGTCAGCAGATTGGCGCTTTCCTCGGTGCCGGATGCCGGCCAGCGCCAGCCGTAGTTGTACGGCAAACCAATGGGATAGACGAGGGTGCCCGCAATCTTCATCGGCCTGAACCGCTTGGTGACAATGGCTGTGGCTTCCAGAGAGCCTCTGACGGTGCTGACGATGACCCGCTCGCCGTTCTGAATGTTTTTGAGTTTGGCCAACTCCTCGCTCATTTCGACGAAGACCTGGGGCTGGAGTTCCAACAGCCAAGGCTGCGGCCGGGTCATCAGACCCGTCTGCCAATGTTCCGATACCCGGTAGGTCGAGCAGACATAGGGATATTTCGGATCGCAGGTAGCGGCGAACTGATCTGCAGCCGAGGCATACATCGGAACGGTGGGGCTGTGAAGCTGATCGCTCAGCGGATTCTTCTCGATCGGGCATTCCATGGCTTCATAATGTTCCGGAAACGGGCCGTCTTTCAGTCCAGGACCGAACAGTTGGCCGAAGCCGTGCAGGGTCATAATGAAGGGATGCTTTCCGTTCGGGTTGGGGTTTCCTTGCGCATCGGCAAGGGGCGGTGCCGGACCGTCCGGTATATCGCCGATCCATTTGTCGCCTTCCCATTTCATGACCCAGCGTTTGGCATCGAAAGGCTGACCCTTCAGGTCGACGGACGCCCGGTTGTAGAGAATCCGACGGTTGACCGGCCAAGCCCAGGCGAATTCCGGATAGAGTCCGATCTGGTTCACCGCGTCATTCGTTTTGCGACGTGCGGCCATGTTTCCGGCATCCGTATAGCTACCGGAATAGATCCAGTTGCCGCAGGCCGTGCTGCCGTCCGCCTGCAGGAATGCGAAGGAAGGTACTTGTTTGCCGGCCTTGAATTCCTTTTCTCCGATCTTGACGTCCCGGGTGAAGGTGCCGTTGATGATTTTAGCGACCTTGTGCGGGTCGTACTTCCCCTGGCTCATATAATCCCATTTCAGGTTCAGGATCGGATCCGGGAAGACCCCGCCTTCTTTCTGGTAAATTTCCTTCAGCTTGAGTCCGAGCTCCAGGATGATGTCTCCGTCGGGACGGCTGTTGCCGAGCGGGTTGGGACCGGCATAGCGCCACTGCATCCAGCGTCCGCTGTTGGTGATGCTGCCTTCTTTTTCGACCGATACGCAGGCCGGCAGCATGAAGACTTCGGTTCCGATATCCCCCGGTTTCATCCCCGGCCCCTTCCAGAAAGAGCCGGTTTCGTTGTCGAAGAGATTCACGTTGACCAGCCATTCGAGATTGGCCAGCGCCTTTCGGGTCTTGTTGCTGTTGGCTCCGCTGCAGGCGGGATTCATGCCCCAGGCGAACAGTCCCTTGATCGATCCCTTGTACATTTCATCGAAGAGATCGAGCCAGGAATACGCCTTTCCGTCCTCGAGTTTCGGCATCCAGGGGTAGCCGAATTCGTTTTCGGCGGTTGCCTGATCGCCGAACATCGCCTTGAGGAAACTCACGATGTATTTGGGTTCATTCTGCCACCAGTTGAGACTCAAGGGGTCCTTGCTCTTGGGCCTGCGACTTAAGATATCGGCAAGCTTCTGTGCTTTGGCCGTTGGTGTGCCAAGGTAGCCCGGCCAAATATGATACAGAAGCGCATGGTCCGTCGATCCCTGCACGTTCGACTCTCCGCGAAGGGCGTTTACCCCGCCTCCTGCCATGCCGATATTTCCCAGAAGTAATTGAACGATGGTCATGGTCCGGATGATCTGAACCCCGATGGTATGCTGGGTCCATCCCATGGCATAGAGGATGGTGCCTGCATTGTCGGGTTTGCCAGTTGCGGTAAAGGCCTTGTAAACGGCCAGTAAATCCGCTTCGCTCGTGCCGGTAACGGAAGAGACGGTCTTTAGATCGTAGCGGGAATAGTGTTTCTTCAACTGGTTGAACACGCACAAGGGGTCTTTCAGCGACATATCCCGTTTAGGCTTTCCCTCGGCATCAAGCTGGAAGGCCCATTTGGACTGGTCGTACTTTCGGGTCTTGGGATCGAATCCGGCAAAAAGGCCCTTTTCGAACCGATATTCCGGGTTGAGCAACAGGGTGGCGTTGGTGTAGTGTAATACATAATCCTTGTGGTAAAGCCCGTTTTCGAGGATATACCGGATCATTCCACCCAAAAAGGCCACGTCCGTCCCGGAGCGCAGCGGTGCATAGATGTCCGCCTTGGCGGAGGTCCGGGTGAATCTCGGATCGACACTGATGAGGGTGGCGCCTTTTCGCTGGGCCTCGGTTACCCATTTAAAAGAGATGGGGTGGGTCTCTGCCGCATTGCTGCCCATGACCAGAATGCAGTCGCTGTTTTTCATGTCGATGAAATGGTTTGTCATGGCGCCGCGACCGAACGATTCGGCAAGTGCGGCAACGGTCGAACTATGGCAGAGTCTCGCCTGATGTTCGATGTAGACCAGGCCGAGGGCGCGCATCAGGGCCTGATAGATCCAGCATTCCTCGTTGTCGAAGGCGGCGCTTCCGACCGATGCGATCGCTTCGGTGCGATTCACCACCTGGCCTGCTGCATTGCGCTTCACGAAAGAAGCATCCCGGATCTTCTTGACGCGCTGGGCGATTCGGTCAATGGCCCAGTCCCAGGAGACTTCCTCCCATTTGTCGGAAAACGGTGCACGGTACATCGGATTGAGAAGACGATTCGTGTTTTCGGCAAGTCCCTTGAGGGCCGCTCCCTTGGAACAGAGTGCCCCTCGATTGATGACATGATCCGGATCGCCTTCGATGTTGATGATGCGGCCGTCTCCCTTCTTGCTGGTATGAACGAGGGCGCCGCATCCGACCCCGCAGTAGCAGCAGATCGTGGTGGTCTCCTTGGCATAGCGGGTCTTGAGCATCTGGGCATGGACCTTGACCGGCTGCAAATCGAATCCCATCGAACCGACCGCCATTCCGGCTGCGACAGCGCCGGAAATCTTCAAGAACCCTCTTCGACTGACCTTCATGGGCCGACCTCCTTTTTGTGATGGGTGAAGCTGCTATTTGAATCCAGAGGTTTTCTAAAACACCGTCATCCTTGCTGGAAGGGCAAATCGTATCGATTTCCCGCAGAAACGGTGGAGCCACCAGAGATAACGACCGGCTTCATCGATCGATCTCTTTGCGTCCTTTGCGTCTTTGCGGTTCATTTCACTCTCGGCTTCATCCGCTTTTCAGCCCGATCATTCGATGACGGGCCTCGGCAGCAATCCCGCCCGTTCGGCGATCTCCGGAACCCGATGTTCCCATTCGATGGCCATCAGATGCACCCCGGCCACCCCTTTCATCGTCTTGAATTCCTCGATCTGCTCGAGGCAGAACCGGATGCCTTCTTCTGCGACCTTGTTCTTTTCAACCCCCTTGAGGCGTTTGATCAGCGATTCGGGCACATCCATTCCGGGAACCTGCTTGGCCATGTAATTGGCCATACCGACGCTTTTCATCGGTGTGACTCCGGCCAGGATGTAACATTTTTCGGTCAGCCCCATATCGTTGGCCTGACGGATGAACTCCCGGAACCGTTCCATGTTGTAGATACACTGGGTCTGAATGAAATCGGCGCCTGCGGCGATTTTTTTGGCGAGCCGATAGACCCGGAATTCGTAGGGTTCCGCGAAGGGATTGGATGCGGCTCCGATGAAGAGTCTGGGCGGAACGTCGATCGGATCGTCATTGAAAAATTTCCCTTCGTCCCGCATTTTCTTGACGAGAGAAATGAGCTGCATCGAATCGATGTCGTAGACGTTCTTGGCCTGGGGGTGGTTGCCGAACTTCTGGTGGTCGCCGGAGAGGCACAGCATGTTGCGGACACCCATCGTGTATACGCCGAGGATGTCCGACTGCATGGCCAGCCGGTTGCGATCCCGGCAGACCATCTGAAAATTCGGCTCAACCCCTTCCTGCACCATGATGGCCGATGCGGCCCAGCTCGACAGACGCACGACGGCCGTCTGGTTGTCCGTCACGTTGACGGCATCGACCACCCCCTTCAGGTGGCGGAATTTCTCGCGCAGATGCTCGACATTGGCGCCTTTGGGAGGACCGCATTCTCCCGTGAAGGCGAAGTGACCGGCTTTGAGTACTTTCTCCAGATTGCTTCCCGATTTGAGATCATCCATTTTGGATCAATTCCTCCCTTCGGCTTCTTCGAGGACCTCCGTCCCGGGCGGTCTGCCAGTTCTTGGCAGGGAACACCTGCAGCAGATCGTTCAGGCGTCCCTGCTCCATTTTCTTTCGGACGATCTTGTCCCAGATGCAGTCAACGGTTTTGGCGATTTCGCACTTGCCATGATCGGAGCCGCCGCAGGGGCCGTTCATGAGGCTCTTGGAACAACGGGCGATCGGACACAAGCCGTCGAAATGATGGATGATGCAGGTGCCGCAACCGGCGCAACGCTCCTCCCAGATGCCGTGAGCGACGGCCCCGCCGAAAAAGGTCGTGTTGACGGCCGGATAAAAGCGCTGGTTCGGGTAGGCTTCGGAGAGAAACTGGGGGCCGACGCCGCAGGCCATGGAGATGACGGCCTCATAATCGTTGACGCGATCCTGAATCATGGCGATGTATTCCGGGTCGCACTGGCGCTCGAGCAGGGCTTCGTCCACTTGCAGGGGACGGCCTTCCTTCTTGCGGGCGATTTTCAGGGTAGCGGCCAAGATCTGCACTTCCTTCAGACCGCCGACATTGCAGACGGTCACACAGCCCTTGCATCCCACCACGAGGATGTTCGAGCAGTCTTTCACCATATCCAAAATTTCATGAATGGATTTTCGATCGGCGACGATCATGGCGTTCCTTCCTTGGCTGAGCAGGTTTCCGAAGACGCGGTCAGCGGGGTGGGGCCGAGTTTTCGGATGCGATCGGTCATTTCGATGGCGATCTCGGCAAACCTCGGACCCATGGCAGAGCTTAGATTGAACATATCGATCCGGTCAGGCTCGATTCCGATTTCCTCCAGGGTCTTCTTGACATAGGCGACCCGCTTCTTCGCCTTCAGGTTCCCGGACACGAAGTGACAGTCTCCTTCCATGCACCCGGCGACATAGACGCCGTCCGCCCCATCCTCGAAGGCTTTCAGCAGATGGATGATGTCCACCCTGCCGGTGCAGGGGACCTGGGTGATCTTGACGTTGCTCGGATAGTTCAGGCGCATGGAGCCGGCCAGATCCGCCGCGGCATAGGCACAGTATTTACAGCAGAATGCGATCAGTGTCGGTTCGAAGGTTTCACTCATTCGGCGATTCTCCCTGATTTATGCAGCGCAAAAGAGAGCATGGGTCTTGGCATTGATCTGCTCGTCCGTGAAATGCTTGAGCGTAATGGCCTTTCCCGGGCATTCGGAGGCGCACACCCCGCAGCCGTGACATTCGACGGCCTCGATCACGGCATGGCCCTTTTCCGGATCGATGCGGGGAACGCCATACGGGCAGGTCCGCACACAGGTGAGGCAAACGGCGCAGCGCTCGCCCTGAACCGTGGCCACAACGCTTCCGACCATGATGCCCGGCTTCGATACGATGTTCATGGTTCGGGAGACCGCAGCCTTGGCTTGGGCGATGCTTTCGTCGATCGTCTTGGGATAATGGGCGAGCCCGGCGAGAAAGAGCCCTTCGGATGCAAAATCCACGGGTCGCAGCTTGGCATGCGCCTCCACCAGAAAACCGTCGGCGTTGGTCGGGACCTTGAACGCCTCGAAGAGTTTCTTGTTTTCGTTGGCCACGATGGCTGCAGCCAGCACCACCAGATCCGTTCGAATCTGAATCGGTCGGCCCAGAATGTGATCCGTTACGGTGACGGCCAATGGGGCGAAGCCCCCGCCTTTTGCCTCGGCATCAAGGGTTTCGACCACCGGCGGGTTTTCCGGATCCCAGCGGATGAACTGAATGCCTGCCTCACGCGCTTTCTGGTAGAGCGATTCCCGGAAGCCGTAGGAACGGATATCCCGATAGAGGATGAAGATGCGCATCTCGGGCTGGATGGCCTTGAGCCAGAGGGCGCTTTTCAGCGCATGGGCACAGCAGACCCGACTGCAATAGGGCCGTTCGGTCGTTCGGGAACCGACGCACTGGATGAACACCGCGCTCCTGGCTTCGAGGATGCGGGGATCTCGATCTTTGGCCGCCAGATCGAAATCGAGGTGTGTCAGTACATTCGGGTGTTTCCCATAGAGGTATTCCGTGGGCTTGTATTCATGGGCGCCGGTCGCCAAAATCGCTGCACCGTGCTGGAGCATCTTCTGGACGCCAGATGCACCGCCGGTTTTGGTGACGAGGGTCGTCGTGAAATTGCCGATGGTTCCGGTGACGTGGGTCACCTCGGTTTCAAGAAAGACCTGAATGCGCTCGTTCTTCTCGACATCTTGGATGAGACGCTTCAGGTAGGCTTCTACGGGTTCACCCTGCCAGGTCGATTTGAGCTGGTGAGCCATCCCGCCCAACTGGTTGCTGCGCTCGACCAGATAGGCCTGATAGCCCTGGTTGGCCACGCCGAGGGCGGCTTCCATCCCGGCCACCCCTCCGCCCACCACCAACACCGACGGCACCACGTTCAGGATGACCTGAGGCAGCGGCTCGACGTAAGCCGCCTTGGCCACGGCCATACGGACGAGGTCCTTGGCCTTGGCCGTGGCCTTCTCCGGGGAATTCATGTGCACCCAGGTGTTCTGGTCGCGGATGTTGGCCATCTCGAACAAGTATTTGTTCAACCCGGCTTCCCGGATCGTCTCCTGAAAGAGGGGCTCGTGGGTGCGGGGAGAACAGGAGGCCACGACGACCCGGTTGATCCCTTTTTCGATCAGGACCTGCTTGATTTTTTCCTGGGTGTCCTGGGAACAGGTGAAGAGGTTGTCCTCGACATGAACGACATGGGGAAGGGTTCTGGCGTATTCCCGGACTTCCGGAACATTGGCCACGCCACCGATGTTGATGCCGCAGTTGCAGACGAAGACCCCGATCCGGGGCGGTTCCGTAGAAAAATCCTTTTCGGGTGGCAGGTCCTTGACCTTCGTTTTCGTCCATCGGGCTTCGGAAAGGTTGTGGGTGGCCTCGGCCGCCGCTGCCGATGCCTCCATGACGGACTGGGGGATGTCCTTCGGTGCCTGAAAGGAGCCGCATACATAAATCCCCGGTCGGCTGGTCGAAACGGGGGATGTATCGGAAGTCTTGATGTAGCGGTATTCGTTCAGGTCGAGGCCGAGGCGTTCGGCCAAATCGACGGCTGCCGAAGACGGGGAGAGACCGACCGAAAGCACCACGAGATCGAACGTCTCTTCCTGAATGTCCCCCGATTCGAGGACATAGCGGATCTTCAGGTCTCCGGTATCCGTCGGTTCGATGGTGTGCACCCGGGAGCGGATGAAGCGGACGTTCTTTTCGTTTTTGGCCCGCATGTAGTATTTGTCGAAGTCCTTCCCGTAGGTGCGCATGTCCATATAGAAGATGGCCGTGTCGAGCGGACTCGAGACATGTTCCTTTGCGATGATGCTCTGCTTGATCGCGTACATGCAGCAAACCGAAGAGCAATAGCCCCTTTCGGCCCGGTTGATATCCCGGGAGCCCACGCATTGCATCCAGGCGATTTTTTCCGGAATTTTCCGGTCATAGGGCCGCATGAGGTGCCCTTTGTAGGGGCCCGATGCACTCAAAATCCGTTCGAACTCGAGGCTGGTGACGATGTTCGGATGTTTGCCGTAAGCGAGGCTGTCGAGCCGTTTGGGATCGGCTGTCGCACTTCCCATGGCGAGCACCACAGCACCGACGTCGAGGGTGGTCTTTCGGGGGGATTCGTCGTATTGAATGGCTTCGGCCAGACAGACCTTCTCGCAGAGCCCGCAGCCGATACATACGGATCGGTCGATGGCGTAGGCGAGCGGAACAGCCTGGGGATAGCGGATGTAGGTGGCTTTTCTCAAGTCGAGGCCGCAGTCGAATTCATTGATGGCCGTCACCGGGCAGACCATGCGGCACTGCCCGCAGGCCGTGCATTTGTCGATATCGATGTAGCGCGGGTCGTTTCGAAGCGTCACCTGAAAGGCGCCGACATTGCCTTCAACGGATTCGACCTCGCTGTTCGAGATGATCTCGATGTTGAGGTGCCGACCGACTTCCACCAGAAACGGGGAAATGACACACATCGCGCAGTCGTTCGTCGGAAAGGTCTTGTCGAGCTGGGCCATCAGACCGCCGACGGTCGTGGAATTGTCTACGAGATAGACGTAGTAGCCAGCGTTGGCCATATCGAGGGAGGCTTGAATACCGGCCACACCGGCGCCGACCACCATGACACTGCCGATGGGGGGTTGCTGTTGGGTCATATGCATTCCTTTCTCATGGCTTCATTGGCGAAAGATGGGGGTATGGCCTTCATGCCCGGCCAGCTCGGCGAGTCCGATGCGTTCGAGCTCGTTCAATCGCTGGGAGACGGTATACACATCGAGACGGGTGCGCTCGGATAGGGTGGGAACCGATGCGGGCGACTGGCACAGAACTTCCTGGATCAGACCTTTCTGATATTCGGCGGCGACGGCCTCCTGCAGGGTGCGCTGAAAGAGCTCGGGGTCGATTTGGACACCATAGACGTTGGCACGTTCGGTGACCTGGCGGTCGATACCGACCAGCCAGCGGAGCCGCTGGGAGGAAACCGCACGGGTGCAGCCTGCAAGCTCCAGGCCGAAGGCCGAGGGATCGAAGGGGCCGAGTTGGGAAATGGTGGTGGAGAAGGTGCGAACGCTTTCTGCGTAGGTCTGGGCTTCGGCTGCGCTGGCCCATTGCAGGTGGATGCGGTTTCTGCCGATACCGGCCAGATCGAGCAGGATTTGGAGCATCTCGACCCGTTTGATCGTATAGAGGTTTCCGTCCTGGTAGTGGCAATCGCCCGGATGGCATCCGCCGATGAAGACCCCGTCGTAGCCTTCCGTAAGACCTTTGAGGACGAAGAGCGGGTCCACCCGGCCCGAACACATGGTGCGGATCACCCGGAAGGTGGGCGGGTACTGAAGCCGGGAAACCCCGGCCAAGTCCGCACCGGCATAGGCACACCAGTTGCATAGAAACGCCAGAATCGTAGGCTGGTACGTGTTGTCCATGGTCACCGTCGCTTTCTTTCGAAGGGTTCGTGGTTCACAATAAATAGTGGGCAGTGGGCAGTGGGCAGGATAAACCCGTTGTCAAAAACCCCTTTGCTTTTCTGAACCGCTCCGGGGGATTCGGCTATTTGCTGAAGAGCCGAGAAAAACTCAGCGCTCCGGAAGCGTAAGGCCGGACAAAGGGAAAACCCATACACCTTGCCGTACGCTTGTTGCTTTGCCTTTGTCGTTGCCTCCATGCCATACGGTTGCATTTGTCCGGCCTAACGCTTCCCGAGCGCTTCAAACAGTTTCTCGGCTCTTCATCAAACAGCCGAACCCCCTCCGCTTGAGAAAGTCCGCCTTTGCTCGCCAAAACGCTTTCCGCAGGCTTGCGAAAAAACCATTTTCCGCCGGCTTCCAATTCCAGCAATCTCCGCTCAACGTAATGCAGCGCAAATCACTCCGATAAATGCGCCTGGCCAAAGGGGATTCGCCGTTCCAGGTAATAAAAATCCGATCTCCCTTCTGGCCTATGGCAGAAGTAAAGATCCACACTGCCCACTGTCCACTGCCGACTGCCTACTGCCGACTATTCACATCCAGGTTCTCAAGCCCCGGCCACAGCCCTGGCGCAGATGGCCGCCTCGATCTGCTGCTTCCGGAAATGTTTCATGTCGATGGCCTGCTGGGGACAGGATGCCGCACACACCCCGCACCCTTTGCACAGGGCAGACAGGTTCTCCGCCCGGTAGCCTTTGCCGACCACCTTCTTCAGCCGGATGGCTCCAAATGAACAGGAAGCTTCACACAAGCCGCACCCGATACATTTGTCCTCGTCCACCACCGAAACGATCGGTGCGATATCGATGGTTTCCTGAACGAGAAGGGTGGCAGCCCTTGCAGCCGCAGCCTGCCCCTGGGCGATCGATTCGTCGATGGACTTGGGATAATGCGCCAGGCCGCACACGAACACCCCATCCGTCGCAAAATCCACGGGACGCAGCTTGACGTGCGCTTCCAGGAAGAACCCGTCCTCGGTCAGCGGCACCTTGAGCATCTGAGCCAGGGTTTCCTGACCCTCGGGTGCCACGATGGCCGTTGCGAGATTGAGATAATCCACGGGAAATTCGATGGGCCGATCCAGGATGGGGTCATGCACCGTGACGAGAAGACCGCCGTTGGCATCGGCTTGCACCTGCGGTTTGTGCTCGAGATCGTATCGGATGAAGATCACCCCGAGCTCTCGCGCCTGCTGATACAATGCCTCCCGCTGACCGTAGGAGCGGATGTCCCGATACAGAACGAAGACCCGCAGATCGGGTTTGGCCGTCTTCCATCGGATGGCGCTCTGCAGGGTTGCCGTGCAGCAGATGCGTGAGCAGGCCGGCCGCTGGGGCTCACGGGATCCGACGCACTGGATATAGGCGATCCCTTTTGCAGATGCGAGTGCGGCCGGATCGGATTCAAGGCGCTCGTCGAGTTCATGCCAGATGGACACCCGCGGATGGCTGCCGTAAAGGTATTCGGCAGGTCTGAAAGGGTGTGCGCCGGTGGCCACGACGACAGCTCCGTGTTCGATGTGTTGAAGCCCCTGCGGGGTCTGCACCGTTGAAACGAAATTGCCGACAAATCCCTCGACCGATTGAATGGTGGACTGATGCAACACCCGAATGGCCGGATGGGTGCTGACACGTTGGATCATTTCGTCCAGCAGCGGTGCTACCGCATGCCCGTTCCAGCTTTGGTGAACGAGACGGGCGTTTCCGCCGAGCGTCGTATCTCGTTCGACCAGTATGGTGTCGAATCCCTGATCGGCCAGGCCCAGGGCAGCACTCATCCCGGCCGCACCGCCCCCGATCACCAAGGCATTCTTGTTGACGGAAATGGAGAGCGGATCGATCGGCTCGAGCAACCGCGCCTTGGCCACAGCCATGCGTACCAGGTCCTTGGCCTTCCGGGTGGCTTCCTCCGGCTGGTTCTGATGGACCCAGGCGTTTTGGTCCCGGATGTTGGCAAATTCGAAAAGATAGGGATTGAGCCCTGCCTCCTGGATGGTTTCCTGAAACAGGGCCTCGTGGGTGCGGGGCGTGCAGGCCGCAACGACGACACGGTTCAGCCGGTTGTCGACGATGGCCTGACGGATGGATGCCTGAGTGTCTGCGCTGCAGGTGAACAGGTTCGTGGTTGCGAAGGCGACATCCGGAAGCGTTTCGGCGTATGCCTTGACGGCTTGAACATCGACGACACCCGCAATGTTCGTGCCGCAATGACAGATGAAGACCCCGATGCGGGGGGTGTCCTGCAGCGTCAACGGTTCGGCCCCCTTTTGTTCGGAGGGGATGGCCGTGTTTCGAGCGGTGGCGAGCAGCCCGGCTGCACCGGCCGCAGCAGCCGATGCCTCCATGACCGTTTGGGGGATGTCCTTTACCCCTGCGAAAGCGCCGCAGACGAACACCCCGGGTCGGGATGAGGTCACGGGTGCGAAGGGATGGGTCCGGCAGAAGCCGTCTCCATCGAGTGAAATGTCGAGTTTGCGAGCCAATTCTCGGGTAGCGGCATCGATTTCCATGCCTACGGAGAGAACGACAAGATCGAAGACCTCATCCTGTGGAAGTCCGGAATCGGTGACATAGGTGACCTTGAGCCGGTCGTCCGTTTCGGGTTCGATCGAGTGTACCCGTGCCCGGATGAAGCGGACTCCGCTTTCCTCCTTGGCTCGGTTGTACGTCTGCTCGAAGCCTTTCCCGTGGGTGCGCATGTCCATATAGAAGATGGCGGTATCCAGTTCGGCCCCGGCATGCTCCTTGGCGACCAATGCCTCCTTGATGGCGTACATGCAGCAGACGCCGGAACAATAGGGATGGCTGTCTTCCCGGATGTCCCGTGAGCCGATGCACTGAAGCCATGCGATCTTGCGGGGCTCCTGTTGATCCGACGGTCGGACGAGGTGGCCTTCGAACGGACCCGATGCGCTTAGAATCCGCTCGAATTCCATACTCGTCACCACGTTCTTCAGGGTGCCATAGCCGTATCGAACGATATGGGAAGGATCGTAGGCATGAAAGCCGGGTGCGAGAACCACCGCACCGACATCGACGGTTTCGATCGTCTCCTGCTGGGAGAAATCCACGGCGTTTGCCGGACAGAATTTTTCGCAGGCGCGGCATTTGCCGTTCTTGAAATAAATGCAGTGGTCTGCGTCGATGGCATACTTGAGCGGGACGGCCTGGGGATAGAGGACGTAGGCCGCCTTTCGGTCGTTCAGTCCCTGGTTGAAGGCATTGGGGACCTTCTTCGGGCATTTTTCGGCGCATTTTCCGCAGGCGATGCATTTTTCGCTGTCGATGTAGCGGGGTCGGTTTCGTAGGGTTGCGGTGAAACGACCCGCCTCGCCCTCGACGGATTGAAGGTCACAGAGCGTATGAATGCGGATGTTCTTGTGCCGTCCAACCTCGACGAGTTTGGGCGAGAGGATGCACATCGAGCAGTCGTTGGTGGGAAAGGTCTTGTCGAGGGTGCTCATCACCCCGCCGATGGCGGGTTTGCTTTCGACCAGATGAACGAGATAGCCGGCATTGGCCAAATCCAGAGACGCCTGGATGCCGCCGATACCGCCGCCGACAACCAAGACGCTTCCGATGGGGGGCTGAAGAACTTCGACCATATGGTTTCCTTTCCACAAAAGTCTGGCTTTAGGCGTTACATGTCCATGGCGAAAGGGTTTCGCCGTTGCCGTCGATGAAAATGCGATCCTGTTTTTCGGAAGGGCGGCCACATAGGGCCGCTCCTGCAACAGGAAAACATGACCATCCACTTCGACCGGAGTCGTCGGATCGAAACGGTTTGCAGCCGACACAGCATAGGATCATCCGACATCGTTCAATGCATGACGGCTTCGCAAAAAGGCCGGATGCTGTGTCGTGCTGCATCCTTCGTCGTTGCGGCGTACGTCTAAGTACGCCTCACTCCTCAGGATTTGCACTCCTTGCCTGCGGCCTTTTTGCGAAGCCGTCCATATGTTGGACTTTTTGCGAGGCCATCAATGCATAGATCTGGGCGAAAATCTGATCGTTGTCGAATCCCTTCAAGTGGATGGCTCCCGAGCGGCACGAAGCCACACACAGACCGCATCCCTTGCACAGCACCGGGTTGATCTCCGCCTTTCCCGGGAAGAACCGTGCCTTTTCGTCGATAAACGAAGGGGCCGAGTAGGGGCAGATCGAGATGCAGACACCGCAGGAACTGCACAGCGCCGGATTGACCTTGGCCACGTTTCCGCTGGTCAGGATCGTTTTGCGGGCAAGCAGTGTGACGGCACAGGATGCGGCGGCTCTCGCCTGAGCGATGGATTCGTCGATGGGCTTGGGATAATGGGCGAGGCCGCAGAGAAAGACACCGTCGGTCGCGAATTCCGAAGGCCCCAATTTGGCATGTTTCTCGACGAAGAACCCGTCTTCGTTCAGCGGAACCTTGAAAAATTTGGCCAAGGTTTCGCTTTCCGGAGGAACGATGGCCGTAGCGAGCACCAAGAGGTCGGCATCGATCGTGACGGCTTTCTTTAGGATCGGATCCTGGACGGTGACGAGTCGACGGCCGTTTTCCAGCCGCACGACCGGCTTGTTGTCGAGGCTGTATCGGATGAAGATCACGCCCGCCTCGCGCGCCTTCTGGTACAGGAGTTCTTTTTCGCCGTAGGTCCGGATGTCCCGATACAGAATGAACACGCGGGCGTCGGGGTTTTTCCGTTTGAGGTGAATGGCATTGTCGATCGAGTGGGTACAGCAGACCCGGGAGCAGTACATCCGTTCCGGGATGCGGGAGCCGACGCACTGGATGAAGACGGCCGTCTTCAGCGTTTCGAGCGATGGATCGTTGTCGATGAGCTTTCGGTCCAGTTCGAGGCTGGTCAGAATTCGGGGATCCTCCCCGTAGCCGTATTCGGTTGGGACAAGGCCGGAGGCACCCGTGGCGATGACGGCCACGCCGTGTTCGAGCGTTTGGTCCTCTGCGCCTGCGGACGCGATCCGGGTCTTGAAATTGCCCACGAATCCCTGCACCGAGGTGATGGTCGTATTCAAATGAACGGTGATGCGTGGGTCGTTTTCCACCTGGTGAATCATGTCGGAGAGTGCTGCCGCAATGTCTTCCCCTCTTGCCGTTCGGTACAGGTTTCTGGCTTGACCCCCCAATGCTCCCGACTTTTCCACGATGTGGGTGGTATACCCCTGGGAGGCAAGACTCGATGCGGCAGCCATTCCGGCAATACCGCCGCCGATGACCAGAGCCGTCTGATTGACTTCGAGGGTGGCCTCTTCGAGCGGCTCCATCAGGGCGACCTTTTCGACGGCCATTCGGACCAAGTCCTTGGCTTTTTCGGTCGCCTCTTCCGGGCACTGCTTGTGTACCCAGGAGTCGTGGTTGCGGATGTTGGTCATTTCGAAGAGATATTTGTTCAGCCCGGCAGCCACCAGGGTTTCTTGAAAGAGCGGTTCGTGCGTCTTGGGGGTGCAGGCGGCGACGACCACACGGTTCAACCCTTTTTCACGGATCAGGGCGGCGATGGCGTTCTGGGTGTCCTGAGAGCAGGAATAGAGGTTGTCCGTTGCGAATTCCACGAAAGGAAGGGTCTTGGCGTACTCGGTGACGGCAGGAACGTCCACGACACCCGCAATGTTGATGCCGCACTTGCAGATGAAAACACCGATGGCGGGTCGCTGTCCGGTCACATTGGTCTGAGGGACGATTTCGGGTTTTTCGGTGAGGGTGTTTCGACCTGCCGTCAGGATGGCGCCTGCAGATGCGGCTGCGGCACTGGCATCGATGACGGTCTGGGGGATGTCTCGGGGTCCCAGAAAGGCGCCGCAGGCGAAGATGCCTTTTCGGCTCGTTTCGACCGGGGAAAAGGAAGTGTTGTTGCAGAAGAAACCGCTGGTCAGCTCGATCCCGAGCGTTTCGGCCAGTTTCCGGGTTTCGGTCGATGTTTCCAGCCCGATCGACAGAACGATCATGCTGAAGGTCTCGGTCTGGATGGTGCCGTCTTCCGTAATGTAACGGACCTCGACATCATCGTCGGCTGCAGGTGCGATCGTGTGGATGCGGCTTCGGACGAACCGCACCCCTTGTTTGGTCTTTGCCGTGTCATAGCAGCGTTCGAATTCCTTGCCGTGGGTGCGCATGTCCATGAAAAAAACGGCGCAGTCGAGGTCGTAGGGGGCGTGCTCCTTGGCGATAACCGCTTCCTTGATGGCATACATGCAGCAGACGCTCGAGCAATAAGGATGCGAATCCTCCCGAACGTCTCGGGAACCGATGCACTGCAGCCAAGCGATGCTCCTGGGTTCCTTGTGGTCGGAGGGGCGGACGAGGTGGCCTTCGAATGGACCCGATGCACTCAGGATTCGTTCGAACTGCATGCTGGTGACGACGTTTTTCAGACGGCCGAAGCCGTACCGATCGAGATGGGACGGATCGTAAGGATGAAAGCCGGGCGCCAGAATGACGGCTCCCACCTGAACGATGTCGATGGTTTCTTTCTGTGAGAAATCGACGGCACCGGCAGGACAGAATTTTTCACAAGCCCGACATTTACCGTTTTTCAGAAAGATGCAGTGATCGGGATCGATGGCATATTTCAACGGAACGGCCTGTGGATAGAGGACATAGGCCGCCTTGCGGTTGTCCAGCCCCTGGTTGAAGGCGTTGGACACCTTCTTCGGGCATTTTTCGGCGCACTTCCCACAGGCGATGCATTTATCGGTATCGATGTAGCGCGGGCGATTCCGCAAGGTGATGCTGAAATTACCGGCCTCGCCTTCCACAGCCTGGATATCGCACAGGCTGTGGATGCGGATGTTTTTGTGCCGTCCGACCTCGACGAGCTTCGGCGAAAGGATACACATCGAGCAGTCGTTGGTGGGAAAGGTCTTGTCGAGGGTGCTCATCACCCCGCCGATGGCGGGTTTGCTTTCGACCAGATGAACGAGATAGCCGGCATTGGCCAAATCCAGAGACGCCTGGATGCCGCCGATGCCGCCGCCGACAACCAAGACGCTTCCGATGGGGGGCTGAAGGGCTTCGACCATATGGTTTCCTTTCCAATAGGATTCAGGGGTTCAGGGTTAGAAGTCAGAAGTCAGAAGTCAGGGGTCAGGAGTCAGAAGTCAGAAGTCAGAAGTCAGAATGACAATGAGTTGCTCCTTTTTGGTAAGGCGGTGAGCGGCGACCCTGTCATGTGCATTGATCGTGAAAACCAACACGGCCGGTAGGGGCGAGCGGTCGGTCGCCCCCATGCAGCTCGGTGGAGACTCACGGACTGGTTGCGAGTCCATCTTGAATCGGCCTGGACGGATAGACCGGGCCGTTGATCGACAATATGCGCTGTTGTTCGCCCTGGACCTGTGAACCCTGTAACCTGTACATTGGAACTTGCAACGTTCAAGCCAAGACCCGATCAATATCCCGGCAGATTCACTTCCCTGAGATCGTCGCCGAGGTAGGTCCTTTCGTTTTCGGCCAAAATTCCCAACGATAGGGCGATGATCGTCCACAGATGCACGGTTCGGTATTTCCCGTGGCCATAATGTTCACCGAGTTCGTGAATCTGGGCATGGCAATTGTGACAAGGTGTGACGACATAGGATGCACCGGTTTTCATGATCTGTTCATGCTTGAGCCTTCCATAATGAAGCCTGGCCTCCCGGTATCCGCTCTGGAGATACCCGCCGCCTCCGCCGCAGCAGTAGTTGTTGCTCTTGTTGGGGTAGGTATCGATGAAGTTTTCTTCCCCGACACAGGCGATGGTGACAAAGCGCAGATCATCCGCCAGGGCGTCTCCCCATCCTTTCCGAACCTGGTTGCACGGATCCTGAACCGTAAACTTCACCTTCAGGTCCTTGTTCCAATCGGAATTGACCTTGAGTTTTCCTTCCCGGATCCATCTGGCGTAATACTGGACCATCGGCGCGATCTCGAGTCCGGTGTCGATCTTGTGTTTTTGTGCCCCCTTCCATACCGAGAACGTGGAATGACCGCATTCGGTGTTGAGATACACCTTGCAGCCGAGGTTCTTTGCGGTTTGAAGGGTGGTGTTGGTGATCTTTTTCCATCCTTCGTCGTCGGCCAGGAACATGCAGTAGTTCTCACCGCCCCAGCCGGTGCAGCTGTAGGTCCAGTCCGCGCCGACGATATGGAGAATCTTCCACAGCGGAACCATTTCCTCCGGTTCGGTGACCGGTTCGCGGGAGTTCTGGCTCAGGAAGAAATGCGCCCCCTGCTTGTCGATAGGCGCCTGCAACTCTTCCCATCCGGGTTGGTTGGCGCGCACTTCTTCGAGCATATCCTGAACGACAAAGCGAAAATCTTCCTGGGGAGTCCCCATGGCGCTGCAACTGTCATTTTTGAGTGCCATGTCGCAGGAGCCCAAAATTCCCTTGGGCCGTTTTTCACGCGGCCAGAGTTTTCGCGCCTCGTAAATGAGTGCTGCAATGTCGATCTTCATGGGGCAGGCATGGGTGCAGCGATAACACATGCTGCACATCCATACCCAGGGGTGTTCCGTGATTTCCTCATCCAGACCCAGCACGGCAAGACGCAGGAATTTACGGGGATCCATGTTTTCGAGCCCCGATGCCGGGCAACCCGACGAGCAGGCGCCGCAGGTGAGACAGAGGCTCAGGTTGGCGTTCGGGACGATTTCCTTCACCCGGTCGATGAAGGTCGTGGTTTTTTCTCTCGGAATGCGAACGGTGTTTTCCGACATCGGATTCTCCTTTTTTATAAGGGGTGATGATCGCAGGAATGCGTTTGGGTTTCAGAGATCGGGTATGCCGTGCAGCCTTCGATGAGACCCCGAAAGATCATGCGAAGGTATTTTTCTTCGATGGGGGGGAAGTCCTCGGGGGCATCGTTCATCAAGGCTTCGGATTCATCGTCAGCGGTATCGGTCGACGACAGGAGGGATTCCGGTATCTCGATCGTGACGGAACGGCTCTTCCACAGGATCGGTTGCAGGCGCTTCTTGTTCGCGAGCCATCGGTCACATTCGTCGTGTGTGCCGATGAAGGCGATGTGAAGGCAATCCTCTTCCCGAAGGGTGATGAGGCGATAGCCGCATCCGAGGTCATATTTGAGGCAGTTTTTGAGACGCTGCTCCCCGCTTTTGGTCGCTTCATGGAGACAGTCGGGAATGCGTCGCTCCTGAATCAGCCGAGCAATGATTTCGTCGGCTTCCCGAGCGGCGATCTGGGCCTTACGGTTTCCTTTACGGAGGGCATCGAGCTGTTTTTCAAACAAGGGGTCGCGATGAATCAGACGAATCAAGATGCAGTTCCTCTTCAGCCGAATGTCGTTTCATGAACGTCGATAAGGGGGCTTGTCATCGTTTGAGATAAACGCTGACAAAGGCGCAGAACGCCTCCCTATGGCTTGAAGAAGCGGAGTAAATGAAGAAGGTGGGGAAAGACGGAAGGGAAACGAATCGAAACGTTCGGTCCGTTCGAATTACTGCTGGGTCTTCGGTCTTCTCCCAAGTCCACCGGCCCGGGTGGCGCTCCTCAAGCCGTCTCAGGTAAAACCGAAGTTGTATGCGGGAAAGATGATGATCATTGTCAACCTGTGGGGAATCTTCTTACTGCGAAACCCGGATGGAACCCCAAAAGCCGTTTTGCCCGGCCTTCGATCTTGGAGCTCCGAGGGTATTCCGGCAAAGCGTGCTTGTACCATCCGAGGATCGAGAATGCGCTTTTCCTACATCACGAAATCGGGTTTGTCAATCGTTTCATATAGATATGCCAATATCGCATGGACGGGGTAAATGGATAGGCATTTGGAATAGGGTGTGCCATCGACATGTGACGGCTTCGCAAAAAGTTGATGGACTCGCAAAAAGTCCGATGCTCTTGTCGAACCCGCAGGAGAGCGGGTGCATTTTGCTTGCGCAGCGGAAAAACTCAGCAGCC
>CAZJXF010000031.1:0-21656 GCA_964549995.1 uncultured Desulfatirhabdium sp.
CCGGCCCAACGATCTCCGGCGGCTTCAAACAAGTATCCGATGCAACATCAAAAGACGTATCTCCCCCCATGCTCAGGCCCGAAAACACCCCACAATCGGGGGTACAGCGACTTTTTGCAAGTTCGTCATCCATAGGAGCACGCATGTATAGAACAGGCATCGGTTTCGATATCCACCGACTGCAGGCAGGAAGAAAACTGGTCTTGGGCGGAGTTCCGATTCCCTTTGAAAAAGGGCTTCTCGGACATTCGGATGCCGACGTGTTGACACATGCCATATGCGACGCCATCTTGGGGGCTGCCGGACTTGGAGATATCGGCATGCATTTTCCCGATACCGATCCGGCCTATTCCGGCATCGACAGCATGATCTTGCTCCAACGCACCGTCGAACGGATGAAGCAGAGCGGCTATTCACTGATCAATATCGATGCCACCGTTCTGGCCGAAGCACCCAAACTCAAACCGTACCGAGAAGCCATGCAGGCCCGAATCGCACACGTATCCGGCATTTCCGATCAAGACGTCAATATCAAGGCAACCACCATGGAATCCATCGGCGACATCGGAAAAGGCGAAGCCATTGCCGCCATGGCGGTTGTTCTGCTCACCCGCATCGGCGCCGCTCAACACCCCATGCAACCTTTAGAACCGGAGATTCGGTGATGTCTTGCGGTTTACCCACTCCGCTGATCGATTCCCGACAAGCATTCGAGCGATTCCTGAACAAACTGAAGGACGTCGAATGGCTGGCCGTCGATGTGGAGGCCGACTCGCTTTACCATTTCCGCCCGAAAACCTGCCTGATTCAGATAGCGACGACGGAGGATATCGGACTTGTCGATCCGCTGAGGCTTCCCGACATCTCGGCCCTGAAACCCATTTTCGAAGATCCGAACATCCTCAAGATCTTCCATGGCGCAGACTACGACATCCGGAGCCTGAATCGGGATTTCGGATTCCATGTGCATCCGATCTTCGATACGGAACTTGCCTGCCGCTTGCTGGGCATTCGCCATACGGGCTTGGGCGACGTGCTCGCGGAACGCTTCGGCATCGAGGTAGATAAGCGTTTTCAGAAGAAGGACTGGTCCAAACGCCCGCTCTCCGATGAAATGATTCACTATGCGGCTCAGGACGTCCGGTTTCTCATTCCTCTGTATCGGCTGTTGCAGGCGGAATTGGAGGAAAAAGGAAGACTTGACTGGCTCAAAGAGGAATGCGAGCGGTTGAGCGACGTTCGCTGCAAGACGGAGAACGAATCCCCCCGCTTTTTACGGGTGAAGGGAGCCGGGAAACTGAAACCCCGATCGCTTTCGGTACTCGAAGAACTACTCCGATTGCGGGATCGGGAAGCGGAACGGCTGGATCTTCCCCCCTTCAAGGTGTTCGACAACCGTTCTCTGCTTTCGATCGCAACGGCATTACCCCAAACCATCGAAGCGTTGAAGGCGCTTCATGCGCTCAGTCCGAAACAGATCGCCCGGTTCGGGGATGCCATTGTCGATGTCGTTCGGGAACAGTTTCAAAAATCCGACGGGGAGCTGTTGCATTATCCGAAAAACCGATTTCCTGCCGTCAACGATCCCCATGTCAGTGTCCGACTGGCGCTTCTCAAGAACATGCGCGCCCTTGCAGCGGAAGAATTGGCTATCGACCCGGGCCAACTCTGCAACAATGCCCTTCTTGAAAAGATTGCCGCCCAATCCACCCTCAGCCTGGACACGCTGGCACACCTGGAGGAGATGAAGACCTGGCAGCTGGCCGTCCTCGGACGTCGTATCCTGGACACGTTGTCGCAGGCACCCGGGGTCAGGATCGAAAGATGAAGTACACTGCGCCCATGAGGCAAAGGCCGGCCCACAAGTAATCGAGTTTGAGCGGCTGATGCATATAGTAGATGGCGAAAGGTGCAAACACCGATAGGGTGATGACCTCTTGCAGGATCTTCAGCTGAGGAAGGCTCATGGCCGTATATCCGATGCGATTGGCCGGCACCTGAATCAGATACTCGAACAAGGCGATGAACCAGGAAAGCAGCGCTGCGATGTACCATTTGTTCCCATTCATGTTTTTCAAATGGGCATACCACGCAAAGGTCATGAACAGATTCGATGCCGCCAGCATGATGGCGGTTTGAAGAACGATCGGCATTGGAACAACCATACAATACGAGTGGACCGCGATGGCACGGCCGCCTGGAGGGGAACGATCGTCGGAAGATTCACGGCGACCTGTTCCTTGGAAGGGGCGGATTGTAGTCACATTGGGTTTGGATATCAAGAAAAAAGGAACAACATGCAATTTCGAAAAAGATGGGCCATGCATGGACGAAACCGATGGGTGCTGTTGTGGTGCATGGTGCTGTCGATAATCGTTTGCGGAGAGGATCGGGCAATGAGCGAATCAACGAAGAAAACCGTCACACCGACGGTTCGGGTACGGGTTTTCAACGAACAGGGGCAACTGGTCGGTCCGATCGAAATGCCCAAAATCATCCAAAGCGATGCCGCCTGGAAACAGCAGCTGACACCGCAGCAATACGCCATCGCAAGGGGAAAGGGAACGGAACGCCCCTTCTGCGGTGCACTCCTCGACAACAAGAAGGAGGGCGTCTACACCTGCGTATGCTGCGGCCTTCCTTTGTTCGCATCGCATGCCAAATTCGACTCCGGAACCGGGTGGCCCAGCTTCTTTGAGCCCATTGCAGCAGAGAACATCCTCGAAAAACCGGATTTCAGTCACGGCATGGTCCGCACCGAAGTGCTGTGTACCCGTTGTGACGCCCACCTGGGCCATGTCTTTCCGGATGGACCCAAACCAACCGGAAGACGTTACTGTCTGAACAGCGAATCGCTCTCGTTCGTGGAGGCCGGAGACCTCAAGCAATTGACAGACCCGTCTTTTCGAGTAGCCGTTTCCGAACAAGTCCCCCGGTTGGCGGAAGCCGTGTTTGCAGGCGGGTGTTTCTGGTGTACCGAAGCCGTGTTCGAGCAGGTGAAGGGCGTCGTTCGGGTGGAGTCCGGATATGCCGGAGGAGACCCCAGTCGGGCCAATTACGCAGACGTCTGCAAGGGAGATACGGGGCATGCCGAAGCCATCCGGATCGTCTATGATCCGACGGTGGTAGGGTATCGCAAACTGCTGGAAATCTTTTTCGCCACCCACGATCCAACTCTTCTGAACCGGCAGGGCCCCGATGTCGGAACCCAATATCGATCCGCCGTTTTCGTCGCGGATCAGAACCAAAGGGAAGAAGCCGAACGCTATATTCAGGAGCTGAAGGCAAAAAACGTGTACGATAGACCCATTGTCACGACCATCGAGCCGCTCGACGGTTTTTTCCCTGCAGAAGAATACCATCAGGACTTTGCGAAGCGAAACCCGCATCACGGCTACATCTTGCAACAGGCGCTGCCCAAGGTGGAAAAAGTCCGAAAGCGTTTTCCAAATGACGTGGTCCATTGACGGTTACGAGATCGGGTAGCTGAGGTTTTGATACAGCGAAAACGGTGTGCCCGCCCCCATGCGACTCGCTGGATTCTCAGTGACTTTTTATGAGTCCATCATTTATGATGGACTCGCAAAAAGTCGATCATATGGACGGCTTCGAAAAAAGGCTGCAGGCAAGGAGTGCAAATCCCGAGGAGTGAGGCGTACTTATACGTACGCCGCAGCGACGAGGGATGCAGCACGACACAGCATCCGGCCTTTTTGCGAAGCCGTCACTCATCTGCCACCGGTTTGACTTTTAGAAGGCGTTTTTGTATGAATCGCCATGGATCGTAAAGCCGGATTCGACTGACCTGCCGGTGTTCCCGACCCCTCCGGCGATCGAAGGAGAGGGACGAGGAAACATCGGCGTTTTTCGGTATCCGGTATCCACGGGCTGGTTCCTCCGGAAAGAGACTGATGGACTCGCAACAAGTCCAACCTATGGACGGCTTCGAAAAAAGGCTGCAGGCAAGGCGTGCACATCCTGAGGAGTGAGGCGTACTGAGACGTACGCCGCAACGACAAGGGATGCAGCACGACACAGCATCCGGCCTCTTTGCGAAGCCGTCAACCCTAAGGGAGAAAAGGAACGAACATGAGCGGTGTGAACAAAGTCATCATCATCGGCAGACTGGGAAGAGATCCGGAACTTCGCTACACACCGGATGGAACGGCCATCGCCAATTTCACGGTGGCTACATCGGATGAATGGAAGGACAAGGCGACCGGCGAGAAGAAACAGCGTACCGAATGGCATCGAATCGTGGCCTATCGCAAACTGGGGGAAATCTGCGGGGAATATCTCGCCAAGGGTCGGCAGGTGTATATCGAAGGAAAGCTGCAGACACGCGAATGGGAGGACAAGGAAGGCATCAAACGGTATACGACGGAAATCATCGCCAACGACGTCCAATTCCTCGGCAGCAAGGACGCGGCCGGTACGTTCGAGCCCAGAAAACCCATGGGCGGGGGCGATATCGAACCCATCCCCTTCCGTTCCGGCGGCGTTTACGAGTCCCCGGTGCCGAAGCCGGAATTCTCCGGCCCGCCGGATGACGACATTCCCTTCTGATGGATAATGGCAGCCGGAACGAAGACAGGACCATGGATCCAACCCGACTCCGACACATCCTTGCCTGTGTCCAGGAAGGTGCCATCGATGTCGAGCAAGCCATCGAGCGGCTTCGGATGCTGCCCTACGAAAATCTGGGCTACGTCCGCATCGACCACCACCGCGCTCTGCGCAAAGGATTCGGGGAAGTCATCTATTGTCCATCGAAAACGGATGATCAGATCCTCGGCATCGTCCAAGCGATGGCTGCAGCCGGAGCGTCCAACATTCTGGCAACCCGCATCCGTCCGGAAACCGTCCACCGAATCGAGGACATCGGCTTCCCGGTTCGGCACCACCCGCTTGCGCGCATTGCCGTCATCCGGCCGGAAGCGATCGAAGCCGTCGGTCATATCGCCGTGCTTTCCGCAGGCACATCCGACATGCCCGTTGCAGAAGAGGCCGCCATCACCGCAGAAACCTTCGGCAACCGGGTCACCCGGCTCTATGACGCCGGTGTCGCCGGTATTCACCGCCTGCTTCTGAGCCACACGGAATGGTCCAGTGCCAACGTGATCATCGTTGTGGCCGGCATGGAGGGTGCTTTGGCCAGTGTTGTCGGCGGCATGGCTGCCTGCCCGGTCATCGGTGTACCCACCAGCGTGGGCTATGGTGCCTCTTTCGGAGGGGTGGCGGCTCTTCTGGCCATGCTCAACTCTTGTGCGGCCGGTGTTACGGTCGTCAACATCGACAACGGTTTCGGTGCGGCCTGCCAGGCAAGTCTCATCAACCATCTGGCTGCAGGCCGTTCCAACCGAACCGGTCCGCCGGTCGGTTCCCCCGCCCCTGCGCAAGCCCCTGATACATCCTCCCCGGAAAGATCGCCTTCATGACCCTTCTGTACATCGATTGCAGCTCTGGCGCCGCAGGGGACATGATCCTGGCGGCATTGATCGATGCCGGCGCCCCATTGGAGGAAGTCCGACAAACGATCGACCGCCTGAACCTTCCCGGTGTCGAACTGCAGGTTCAACCAGTCCGCTCCTACGGGATTGCGGCCATGCGGGCCATCGTCTCCGTCTCGCAGGAACAGCACACCCATCGCCATCTTCACGACATCGTTTCCATCATCGAAAAGGCACAGCTGCCTCCCTCCATTCGCGATACCAGCCTCGCCGCCTTTCAGCGACTTGCCGAGGCCGAATCCCGCGTTCACGGCATCCCGATCGAAGACGTTCATTTTCATGAAATCGGGGCTGTGGATACCATCGTCGATATCGTCGGATCGGTGGCAGCCGTTGCGCACATCGCGGCAAAGCGAATCGTCTGCTCGGCCCTGAACACCGGAAGCGGTACGGTCCGCTGCGCCCACGGTCGGCTCCCCGTACCCGCCCCAGCGACGGCCGAGCTCATCCGAGGGGTTCCCGCTTACGGAAGCGACATCCCCTTCGAATTGCTCACCCCCACGGGTGCGGCCCTGCTCACCACACTGGCCGACGATTTCGGCCCCCTTCCGCCGATGACCATCGAACGCATCGGCTCGGGGACGGGAACCCACGACACCGGCCAGCCGAACCTGCTCCGTGTCTTCGTCGGGAAATCCTGGACGGCTCAGGAAGAACCGGTCTCGCACCTCTCAGGGCTCGAGACCGATCGGGTGGCCGTGATCGAAACCCAGATCGACGACACGACACCGGAATGCCTTGCAGGGGTCATGGAACACGTGCTTGCAGCCGGTGCGCTCGACACCGTCGTCCTTCCCGCTCACATGAAGAAAGGTCGATCGGGATTCTGGATGCAGGTTCTCGCTACTCCCGCCGATCTGGAGCGATTCGTCCGAATGCTCCTCACGCACACCACGACCTTCGGCATCCGCTGGCGTCTGGAGAATCGCATCAAACTGCCGCGGGAGATTCGCAGCATCCACACCCGCTTCGGCCCCATTCGGATGAAAATCGGATGGATAGACGGAAACATCGTTCAGGCGGCTCCCGAATATGAAGACTGCCGTCTGGCCGCCGAACGACACGGTGTGCCGGTGCGCCGTATCATGGCCGAAGCCTTCTCCACTTTCCATTTGACTTCTCAACCCCATGATGTAGAAAGAAGGGTTGAAGGTCCGGCTTAAACCTCTTGTCGCATCGTCGATGCGAAATATCATACAACCATTCAACATCAAGACCTGGAGGAACCAAACACCATGCCCCAACATCGGATTCACAACTTCAACGCCGGTCCGGCAGCCCTACCCCTTCCCGTTCTCGAGGAAATTCAGGCATCCTTCCTGAATTTCAACCAATCCGGAATGTCCATCGTCGAAGTCAGCCATCGTTCCAAATGGTTCGACGACGTCATCAACGATGCCGTCGCCCGCACCAAACGCCTGCTCCACCTCGACGACCGATACCATGTCCTGTTTCTGCAGGGCGGAGCCAGCCTGCAGTTTGCCATGATTCCGATGAATCTTCTCGGGGAAAACGATTCCGCCGATTACGTCAACACCGGAACGTGGGCCACCAAGGCCATCGACGAAGCCCGAATCCTCGGCAAGAACCACCGGGTGGCAGCCTCCAGCAAGGACAGGGATTTTTGCTACATCCCCAAAGACATCGTCTTCGATCCAAAGGCCGTCTATGTCCACATCACCAGCAACAACACCATCAAGGGCACCCAGTGGGCCGCCTACCCCGAGACGGGCGGTGTGCCGCTCGTTGCCGACATGTCGTCCGATTTCCTGAGCAGGCCCTTCGATGCCTCGAAATTCGGCCTCATCTATGCGGGCGCCCAGAAAAACATCGGCCCTGCAGGGGTTTGCCTGGTCATCATCCGAGAGGACATGCTCCAGCGCACGCCGGAACACCTTCCCACCATGCTGAAATATACGACCCATGCCGCCAAGAATTCCATGTACAACACCCCGCCCTGCTTCGGGGTCTACACGATTCAACTTGTATTGAAATGGCTCGAGGAAACCATCGGCGGCCTGCAGCAGATGGAGGCCATCAACCGGAAAAAAGGCGAATTGCTCTACGGAACCATCGATGCCAGCGGATTTTATCGGGGAACGGCCCAGGCCGATTCCCGCTCCATGATGAACGTCACCTTTCGACTGCCTTCCGAGGAACTCGAAAAGAAGTTCATCGACGAAGCCCTGAAGAACGATTTGGGTGGGCTCAAGGGGCATCGAAGCGTCGGCGGCTGCCGGGCATCCATCTACAATGCCACTGGTTTGGCGTCCGTCGAGGCGCTTGTCGATTTCATGAAGGATTTCGAACGAAGAAACGGATAGTAACCCTTTTCCTGGAGCGATCCCGTGGCAAGAAACGCGCAAGGGACCGCTCCAGTTCACCCCGGCGATAGGTGCATCGTTCAGCCCATCAACAAAGGAGGAAAGCATGGACAAGATTTTGCGGATCGACGTCGGAACTGCTGGAGGACCTTCCTACCGGATCGAGCCCATCGGTGCCTATGCCGGGCTCGGCGGAAGAGCGCTCACCTCGACCATCGTGGCGAAGGAAGTGCCGCCTCTGTGTCATCCCCTCGGAGCGGACAACAAACTGGTCATCGCCCCCGGCCTTTTGAGCGGATCGGCGGCTGCCATGTCCGGCCGGATTTCCGTCGGCTGCAAGAGCCCGCTGACCGGCGGCATCAAGGAAGCCAATTCCGGCGGGCAAGCTGCACAAGTGCTCGGCAGACTCGGATATGCGGCCATCGTGCTCGAAGGAAAGCCCCAGGACGATACCCTCTACAAGGTGTTCGTCAACAAGGACGGGGTGAAAATCACGGCGGACAACAGCCTGAAGGGGCTCGGGAATTACGCCCTGATCGACAAAATCAAGGCGGAATACGGCGACAAGGTAGCCTGCATTTCGATCGGACCGGCGGGTGAAATGAAACTGGCCGCCGCATCCGTGGCCATTACGGACATGGAAATGCGGCCGACCCGACATGCCGGAAGAGGCGGTGTCGGTGCCGTCATGGGCTCCAAGAACATCAAGGTCATCGTGCTTGACGACGAAGGACTTCCGATGCGCGGCGCAGCCGACCCCGAAGCCTTCAAGGAAGCGAACAAGAATTTCGTCCAAGGCTTGAAGAAACACCCGGTCACCGGTCAGGGGCTGCCCGCCTACGGAACCAACGTGTTGACCAACGTCATCAACGAAGCCGGCGGCTATCCGACGAACAATTTCTCCACCGGACGATTTGCAGGAGCGGGCAAGATCAGCGGGGAAACCCAGGCGCAGACCGAAAAGGAACGCGGGGGCGATCCGACCCACGGCTGCCACAAGGGATGCGTCATCCGCTGCTCGGGCATCTATGTCGACAAAAACGGCAATTTCCTGACCAAACAACCCGAATATGAAACCGTCTGGGCACATGGGGGCAACTGCGGCATCGACGACCTGGACGCGATCGCCATGCTCGACCGCTTGGACGACGATTTCGGACTCGATACCATCGAGATGGGCGCCACCGTCGGTGTGGCCATGGAGGCAGGGCTGGCCAAATTCGGCGATGCCCAGGCGGCCATCGAGTTGGTGAAGGAAGTCGGAAAAGGAACCTACCTGGGGCGCATCCTCGGCAACGGTGCGGCCGTCACCGGCAAGGTCTTCGGTGTCGAGCGGGTTCCGGTCGTCAAGGGCCAGGCCATGCCCGCCTATGACCCCCGGGCCGTTCAGGGGATCGGGGTCACCTACGCCACGTCCACGATGGGGGCGGATCATACGGCCGGTTATGCCGTCACGGCCAACGTGCTCGGTGTGGGCGGCAGCGTCGATGCCCTCAAGCCGCAAGGGCAGGTGGAACTTTCCCGAAACCTGCAGATCGCCACGGCAGCCATCGACTCGACCGGCATGTGTCTGTTCATCGCCTTTGCCATCCTCGATCAGCCCGATACCTTCCAGGCCCTGGTCGACATGATCGGCGCCTTTGTCGGCAAGAAGATGACGGCGGACGATGTCGTCGCTCTGGGCAAGCAGGTTCTCAAAACCGAACGGGAATTCAATCTGGCCGCAGGGCTCGGAAAAGCCGACGACCGACTGCCTGCCTTCATGAAGCAGGAGCCGCTGGGACCGCACAACGTGGTGTTCCAGGTCAGTGACGAAGAGCTGGATCAGCTCTACAACTGGTAGGAACGGGAAGAACGCAGAACGGGGGCGACCGGTCGCCGGTCGTCCCCGCCATTTCCCTTTCTGATCAAGGAGCCACCCGGTGATCCCGCTCGAAATCCCGTCGAACCATACCGCCTTTTTGAACCCCATCTGGCAGACCGGCGTCACCCTGAATGTGGATGTCGCTACCAGCGTTCGGAACGTCTGTCGTCAGATCGGCATTTCGGACGACTACCTGGACGAACGGATCCAAACGCTCTTTCTGAACGGCAAAGCCATCGACGATCCCGATACGACGATCGTCCCGGATCGGGCGGTCCTGGCCCTTTCGGCTGCCATGCCCGGGCTTGCGGGGGCGACCCTGCGAAAAGGCGGATCCTATGCGTCCTTCCGAAAGGCCATTACGGAAGCATCCGCTTCTGCGGCTTCCCCTCCATCTCCGCAAAAAGGCTCGATCATCCTCAAGCTGTTCAATTTCATTTCCCAAGAACTTGCGCCGATCCTGCTCCGGTACGGCATCCAGATCCCCACGGCCGCTTTGCTGGATCTGCTGCAGAAGACAGGGAATCCTCTTCCGGAAATCCGCAATCTCGGCGTTCCGTTTCATCATCTGCAGGATCTCGAAAGCGCCCTCAGCGGGCATGAAACCGTTCTGCTGCGGCTTTCCGACTGACCCAAAGGCACACCTTCCATGGCTCTTTCCGTCATCGATCTCTACCGAAACATCCTTCCTCGGACCAACTGCAAGGACTGCGGTTTCGCCACCTGCATGGCCTTCGCATCCATGGTGGTCTCGGAAAAGCTGCCGCTTTCCAAATGCCCCCATCTACCCGCCGAAACGATCGCCCGGTATCAGCCGGAGCTCGAAGCACAATACCGGGCCGGGAAATGGACCCGAAAGGATCCGGCTCAGGACGCCCTTCTCTGGGCCAAAGAACGCGCTGCATCCATGAAGATCGCCGATCTGCCGGAACGAATCGGCGGCACCTTGGTCAAGGATGCAGGCGGCGAGGCCCTCGAGCTGCCCTATTTCACCGGAACCATCCGGATATCCGACAGCGGCATCCGAACGTCGGACGGCTCGGATCTGGATCGTTGGGAGCAGGTTTTTCTATACAACCACATGGCCCAAGGCGGCAAACGCCTGCCCGTCGGCCGATGGAAAGCCTTCGATCAGATCCCGAACACCGTCTCGAAGGTCAAATCCATGAAGGCCCATGTCGAGGATGTGCTCCAAAACCGGTTTGCGGGAAAAGTGGATGATCTGCGTCGTGCCTGTGAAGGCTGCGGGGGCGTGACGGCGACGGAAGCGGATCTGCCGGATGGCGAAGGCGGCAGCGATGTCGCCACGGTGTTTCGGCCCTTGCCGCGCATCCCGATTCTGCTGCTGTTCTGGGATGCCGATCCCCAGGAAGGATTCGATGCCCGGGCAAAACTGCTTTTCGATGAAACCATCGTCGAGCATCTCGACATCGAGTCGATCGTGTTCCTGAGCGAGCATTTGACCCGGCGGTTATGCGCCCATGCCGATGGAGACCACCCATGAGCAGCAACCAACCGGATCGGCCGACCCTGGAGGCACCGCTTCCAGGATGGAACGATCCGGAAGACCATCAGGTTCCCTCCAATCTTCCCTGCGTGTTCGACGCCCACGTCCATTTTTTTCCGGATGAGCTCTTCGATGCCGTATGGGCCTGGTTCGATCAATATGGTTGGCCCATACGCTACAAGCTCTACGCCGATGACATCATCGACTTTCTCCTCAGCCGGGGGGTGCAGCACATCGTCGGGCTGCAGTATGCGCACAAACACGGGATTTCCAGAGCGCTCAACCGATACATGGCCGAACTCTGTGAAAGAACATCGGCATTGACGGGACTGGCCACCGTGTTTCCCGGAGAGAAAGGCGCCAAACGCATTCTGAAGGAGGGGTTCCGGTTGGGCCTCAAAGGGGTGAAGCTGCACGCGCACGTGCAGTGCTTCGATATGGAAAGCCCGGCCATGATCGAAATCTACGAAATCTGTGCGGAAAACGACATGCCTTTGCTGATGCATGTCGGGCGGGAACCCAAAAGCCCGGCCTATCCGTGTGATCCGTATTTCCTCTGCGAGGCGTCGAAGCTTCGCCAGGTGCTGAAGGATTTTCCGACGCTGCGGATCTGTGTTCCCCATTTGGGCGCCGATGAATTCGATGCCTACCGGGACATGCTCGAGCGATTCGACAATCTGTGGTTGGATACGACCATGATGCTGGGGGGATATTTCCCGATGCGGAACATCCCCTCACCGTCGGAGCTACGATGGGACCGCATCCTTTACGGAAGCGATTTTCCGAACATCCCGTACGCTTGGGACAGAGAATTGAAAGCGATTGCAGGCATGGATCTGGAGCCGATCGTCCGAGACAGCCTGTTGTACCGCAATGCCATGGAGTTCTTTGCGATCGGTTGCTGAGGAAACGCACAAAAAAAGAGCGCTCCGCCGAGGTGGAGCGCTCTTTTTCGTTTGGGATGCGCCTTCAAGCGCGACGTCATCAGGACTGCTTTGCCGCATTCACCAGTTTGGTCAAGCGGGAAATCTTTCGAGCTGCCGTCCGCCGATGAATGACGCCTTTCTGAGCGGCTCGATCGATAATGGACTTGGCGGCATTCAGGTCGGCTTCGATCCGATCCAGGGCCGCTTCGGCCACCGTAAGGCGGACCGTTTTGACGGCCGTCTTGACCCGTGATTTGTTGGAACGGTTGCGCAGCCTGCGCACTTCATTTTGCTTGGCACGCTTGATTTCGGATTTATGGTTTGCCAAAGGACTCTCCTTTCTAACGTTCTGCTGAATCTACATACCTGCCGGGAATCATGTGCGGTTGGAATCGGCAGGCAGCAAACTGCTGATCGACCAACGGCATTTCGGGCCCCAACCTCCTCGAACCCCGAAAAAGTTCGGACATAATTAATGGAAACCCCTCGGGAAGTCAAGCATTTTCGCCAGCCTCTCCCGAGTCGCTTGACCGGACAGGTACGCTATCTCTCACGATGGTCAGGATGGACTTGTTGCGGGTCCATCAGGATCAACGATGGCCTGCGGTGTGACAACCGATGCAGCATCTCACAAGGTTGACTTACGCTCGACCTCGTAGGGGCGATCCGGGGGGAGCGCCGTGTGAAGAGGATATACGCCTTTCGACTCTTGGCCCTCTTGCTCAATGACCGGAAACGGAGGACCGAAGGTCGGCATGGCCGATTTTCTATGACCATAATATCACCTTCATAGGAAAGATCCACGGTTGCATGAGTGACATACGATTGAAGGCCACTTCTACAAAAATCTTGAAATGATCATCCGGATTTCGATATGTAAGGGCATCGTTTAAATGCGAGATGCACGATACGAAATTGCGAATTCCAGTAGGGACAGACCGCTCAGCCGCCCCTACGAGGTCGAGCGTTAGCCAACCTTTTGAACCATTGCATCGGTCCGAAAGGACGACCGGCTTTTCATCTCCAGGGATGGCGAAAATCCTTCGTCATAGGTATTGATCTTGGGTGTATGGGCACACCATGAATTGACAATTCGACAAGGGGATGATCCATGGATTTTCGAACCATGTTCAAGCAAGCAACCGGAAACGATCCGTTTCCCTACCAGGAGCACCTCGCGACAGACCTCTATTTTCCCTCCATGCTGGCAGTGCCGACCGGCATGGGGAAAACGGCCGCGGCCATTCTCGGGTGGTTGTGGCGGCGCAAGTACGCTTCGAGCGCTACTCAGCAGCCAATACCTCGAAGGCTGGTCTATTGTTTGCCGATGCGTGTGTTGGTCGAACAAACGCGGGACTGCGCCGTCCTTTGGCTGCATCGACTCGGTTTGCTGGCCGGAAAGGCAGATTTTGCCGACACGCAAAACGGCCTTCGGGTAACAGCCTACGACCCCTGGGTCGGATCTGACGATCCCCAAAAAATCCGCGTCCATCTGCTGCAGGGCGGGGATGTCGATCGGGATTGGGACATGTACCCGGAAAGAGATGCCATTTTAATCGGCACCCAGGACATGCTCCTGTCCCGGGCGCTCAATCGGGGATATGCCATGAGTCGCTTTCGGTGGCCTGTTGCCTTCGGCCTCCTCAACAACGACTGCCTGTGGGTCATGGACGAGGTACAGCTCATGGGAAACGGCCTTGCCACAACGGCCCAGCTTCAGGCTTTTCGTCGCATCTTCGGAACCGCCATTGGCGTTCATTCGCTATGGATGAGCGCGACCATAGACCAGAGCTGGATCCAAACGGTCGATGTGCACCTTGACATCGATGCCCCTCATTTCAAGGAGCTGTTGGATCAGGATCGAGCCAGCGATATCTTTCGCAAGCGGTATTTGGCCGGAAAGACGCTTCACCAGATATTCTGTTCGTTGTCGAAAGACGGGAAGGAAACGGCCAAACTGGCTCTGGATCATCACCAGCCGGGGACACGTACCCTCGTCATCGTCAACACCGTCAAGCGTGCCCAAGCCGTCTACCAGGCGATAGCGAAACGCCAGAGCAGCCAAAAAGGAAAGACCCATCTTGTCTTGCTTCACTCCCGATTTCGACAACCCGACCGAGACAGGCAGCTCGCAGCGCTTTTGGCACCGCCCGACGAGGCTGGAACCATAGCTGTCTGCACCCAGGTCATCGAAGCCGGAGTGGATATTTCGGCAAAAACCCTTCTGACGGAATTGGCGCCCTGGTCGTCGCTCGTTCAGCGATTCGGGCGCTGCAACCGCTACGGTGAACTGGACGAAGGGAATGTTTTCTGTCTCATCCCCGATAATCTCCAAGATGGCAAAAAAGCGAACCCTGCACCCTACGAACTCGAAGCGCTTCAACTGTCTGCCAAACGTCTTGCGCCTCTGTCGGATGTCGGGCCGAGCAACCTTCCCCCTTTTTCGGATCCGCTGGACTTCACGCAGGTTCCCCGACGAAAGGACATCCTCGAATTGTTCGACACATCACCCGATCTCGCAGGAGCCGACATCGACGTCTCCCGTTTCATTCGGGAGGCAACCGATCATGACGTCCAGGTGTTCTGGCGCGATCTTCCGCCGGAAGGCCCATCCCCTAAAGAAAAAGGACCTTCTCGGGAGGAGCTTTGCGCAGTACCCATCGATGCCCATCTCACCCAAAAAACGCTGTGGCGATGGGATCACCTGGAAAAGCGCTGGATCACCGCCCGTAACGTCTTTCCAGGGCTTGTGCTGATGATCACTTCCAAACAGGGCGGTTATGACCCCCAACTGGGATGGACCGGACTCACGGACATCACCGAACCGATCGGACCTGTCACGGCTTTCCAGCCGGAAGCGGTGGATGACGATCCTGGAGCCTGCACCCGAAGCTGGCAAACCATCGCCCAACATACGGATCGGGTCGTTGCCGAATTGAACCGACTGTTGGATGACATATCTCCTTTCAGCGACGGGTTGGATACCGGGGCGTTGCTCGAGGCAAGCCGATGGCATGACGCAGGAAAAGCCCACGATGTCTATCGAAACGCCATCCCGGAAGATGTCCCGGTCCAAGGAGTGTTTTGGGGAAAATCGGCCCTTCCCATGAGGCGCTATGAGCGCAAGGGGTTCCGTCATGAGCTGGCTTCCGCCCTGGCCATTCTGACAAACGGCGGTTCCGATCTTGCGGCCTATCTGGCTGCATCCCACCACGGAAAAGTGCGGATGTCCATTCGATCGCTACCGAACGAAACCCGTCCTCCGATCCTGGGACGACGCTTTGCCCGAGGCATTTGGGATGGGGATGTCCTTCCGGAGGTCGACATCTGTTCGGGGATCCGGATGCCGCAAACCACCCTTCGGCTGAACTGCATGGAGCTCGGCGACGATCCGGAGACGGGACCGAGCTGGGCGCAACGGATGATTCAACTTCGAAATCATTGGGGACCTTTCCGACTGGCGTTTTTGGAGGCGCTTCTGCGAATTGCCGATTGGCGGGCAAGTGCTGACGATACGAACCCTGAACAGGAGAAAACGGCATGAACGCGATCGTGCTGACTGGCTGCACCCCCGAACCGCTTCTGGCATACCTCAAAAGTCTCGGGATGTTTCGGATCGTTGCAAGGCAGGCCGACGACACGGCCCGGGGATTCTGGCAGAACGGGACATTTGTGCTATCGACCCGTATGACCGAAGCCGAACTTGTCGACTTCTGGCTGAACCGCTACCGTCCGACACCGGTGATCGTACCTTGGAGCGGAAGCGTGTTCTTTGAAGAGAACTACCGGCTAAAGAAGAAAACCCATCCCCAAAGTCCAAGTGCTGATCAGATCATCGCCGCCTTTCTGGAGACGACATCCGATCGACTCTCCTCCTATCGGAAGGCGATCCGGGACGCCCTTTCGACACTGGCCGCCTGCGGCATTCGAGAGAAGAAAGACATGGAGGATAAGGAAGCCAAACGCCGCTACATCGCCTTGTTGCGAAGCATAGCGGACGAGGACGTCGTCGATTGGATCGATTGCTGTGCCATCCTGTCGGAAGAAAAGGTTACCCTGAACACCCTTATGGGAAGCGGGGGCGGAAGTGACGGGCGCACCCATTTTTCCGACAATTTCATGCAAAACCTCTGGGATGTTTTGCCCGATTTCGATCCGCAGCGGAAAAAGCCCAACCAGTCGAGTCGTCCCCTTCTCGACCATGCCCTGTGGGGCACAAACACGTTTCATCTGATGCCCGATCGCACCTCGGCCCTCTACGATGCGGGAGCGGTAGGCGGTGCAAATGCCGGACAAGGCTTCGAAAGAACCTCTCTGACCAATCCCTGGAATTTCATCCTGTGTTTGGAGGGCGCGATGGTGTTCGCCGGAGCCGTATCCAGGCGGCATGCAGCCGGCGAAAGGAATCGGGCTTCCTTTCCTTTTCAGGTGAAGCTGACGACCACATCCCTCGATTCCTCAGTGGAACGGGAAACCTCCGGAAATGAGCTCTGGCTGCCGATCTGGGAAAAGCCTGCAACCTTCGACGAAATGGTGGCCATGCTGTCTGAAGGAAGGATAACCGTCGGGTTGCGTCAGGCGGAAAACGGCGTCGATGCGGCTCGTGCAGCAGCCGGTCTTGGCGTAGATCGCGGCATTCGGATTTTTCATCGATACGCGATCGTCAAGGGACGTATCGGCGGAGAAAACTACCATACCTCCAACCTCCTGGGACGGTTTGAAGTCAGGGAACGCCCCGAGGTTCACCTGCTCGGAGAGATCGATGCCTGGTTGAATCGGTTTCGATCGGCGGCATCGGATGACAAAGCGCCCAATCGCTACCGAAGCGTTCTGCGCCGAATCGACACCGCCGTATTCGCCTTTTGTCAATATGGCGGCGTGCAACGTTTCGCGGATATCCTGTGTGCGTTTGGCCATGCCGAGAAGGTCTTGGCGGAGGGAAGCACCGGTCGAGCCGAAAACCGACCCCGTCCGATTGCGGGTTTGGGTTCGGAATGGCTCGAAGCAGCAAACGACGGTTCGATCGAATTCGACATCGCGCTTGCGCTCTCCGGCATCTATGATGCGGCGTATCGGATCCATCCGATTCGAGCCAATCTGGAACCGGTGACGACCAGCCCGGATCGGGAAGCCCATCTTCGAGCATCCTGGATGGAAGACCATCGAAGCGTCGTCTGGAACGCCGCCAGTCTCGTTCGAAACCTTGCCGCCGTTTTGGATCGTCGTATCCTCGACGGCAGACGAGCCGGCTGCAATGATCTGCCGATTGCCTACCGAAGGGCTGCATCCCTCGAATCCATCGCCGCCTTCCTGGAAGGGAAAACCGATGATCGACGGATCGCAGAGCTGCTGTGGGGCATGGTACTGATCGATCACCGAAAAGGCTATCCCCCGATCCAGCGAAATACGATCGAAGCTCCGCCCCTGTGGCGAAGCTATGCCCTCCTGAAGTTGCTGTTTTTACCCGGACCACTTCCGACCGGTTTCGGTGAGGTAAGCGTGCGACCGGAAGCCGCTATCCTTTCCCTGCTGCGAGGCCACCGACCCACCGAAGCCTGCCGCATCGCCGTTCACAGATTGCGGGCGAGCGGCTTCATTCCCAAGTCATCCAAACCCGGCAAGACAATCGACTGGTCGGTTCCCGACCCGACCCGGCTTGCCGCAGCCCTGCTCATCCCCGTATCCGATCGAGACATCCAACCATTGATGTCTTTGGTGATTCGACCCGCCGCATCCACGGAAACACTGGCTGCATAAACCCGATAGAAAGGAGACCTCCGATGCCTCAAGCCACAACAATCGATTACGCCGTCCTGAACACCGCCCCCCGTCTGCTCATGGAAGTCGACCTCAAGCCGCTGCAGGGAGAACGCTTTCAACCTACCGGTTTTGCAGACCTCGGAGCCGCACGCTACACCCTTCCGGATGGAACGGAAATGCTTCTGGTCGAGTCGGCCCAATCGGTGGCCAATCGAATGGAGTTGGCCTGCTGGGATGAAGCCCGGGACGATTTGATTCCCGAGCTGGATGGCCTGCCTTTCATTCGGGTGAATCGTCCGGACGGCACCTCTCTGACAAACTCCATTCTCGAAGCCCATCGGATCAATTCCCCGTACATTCTGGAAGGGCAGGACAAATCCGTGTTCGATCTGTTGAAAAAGGGGGCCGCCGGATTCGAAATCGGTCCTGTCAAAATCGATCGGCTTGCAAAACTGGTCTTTCGATACGATGCCAATGCCGTGCTGCATGGTCTTTTTCTGGCCAAACCGGATTTGGCTGGGGGACGTCTCCGGATGACCCGACTGTTGACAGGCTTTATCGAAGCCCGAGATGTACGGGTTGCGGAAAGTGGCGGCGTGAAAAACGACCGTGTCGATCCAAGCGGCGACACCAAGCTGGGTTTCGGCAATGTCCCCTTTCACCGGACGGAATTCACTGCAGGAAAAATCACCGCTTATTTCAATCTCGATCTGGCGCTGCTTAGAGGTTACGGATTGGGAGACGATGCCACGAAGCTTCTGATCGCTCTCGCTCTTTTCAAGGTTCGGCGCTTCCTGTCCACGGGACTTCGGCTTCGAACCGCCTGCGATCTTGGCTGCATCGACGACCTTCGGGTAACCCGACCTGCAGCATTCATCATTCCAAGTGAAGACGATCTGCTGCAAGAGTGCACCCAAAAGATCGCCGCCTGCCGAAGCGCCGGACTTTTCGCCGAACCGCCGGTCACGGTAGTCCAATGGCAAGCTGCTGCCAAGAAATCCAAGGGTGCCGAGAAGGAACGCGAAGAGGAGGTCTGATCATGATCGGAATCGCCTTCACGTTTCTGGGGGGCCGATTTCACGCCACCCCCTGGGGCCGTCATGCCGTCGAGGCCCTTCCCGAATGGCCTCCATCCCCCTGGCGAATTTTGCGGAGCATGGTTGCCACTTGGAAGCAGAAGCTATCGGATGATCCGGCCTGCACGACTGAAGTGGTCGAATATCTGCTGAAAAAGCTTGCCGATCCGCCCCGATTCATCCTGCCGAAAGCGGCGTTGGGGCATACCCGTCATTACATGCCCTGGTTCAAGAACGGACCCAATGACAGAACGCTCATTCTGGATGCCTTTGTTTGCATCGACCACAGCCGTGAAGTGATCTGTCTTTGGCCGCAAACGGTTCTTGAACCGCTGGAATTGAAGGCTCTCAGGATTATCGTCACCCACATGAGTTTTCTGGGCCGGGCGGAATCTTGGACCGATGTACGGATGCTCGAGCCGAACGAAGCCATGTCTGTAGAGGCCCACATCAATTGTCTTCCGGCATCCGAACAGGTTGGATCATCGGAATATGAACCGCTTCGGGTCCTGTGTGCAGATCCGACTGAAGCCTTCCGAAACGACCACACGCCCAAAATCATTCCAAAGGAGGGGAAAGGCCGAAACAAGACGGCCATCGAGACTTCCCTCTATGATCCGGATTGGCATTTGTGCATGGAAACGCTCGAGTTACACAAAAAACACTGGGCCGATCCGCCTGGATCCCGGTGGGTGGTTTATCTCCGCAGGAAGGATTGTTTTTCGATCGATGCGGCCAAACCACAGACCGTTCGTCAGCAATTTCGCTTGACGGTTGCTCGCTTTGCCCTGGATGCAACCGTTCTGCCGCTTGTCGAAAACACCCTGCCGATCGCCGAACTGGCCCGACGCACAGCAATGGGAATTTATCGCCGAATCGAAGAAAAGCGGGTATGTAGGGAAGCTTACCCTTCGGGTCTTTCACTGCCAAGATCACCGGTATTTTCAGGAAAAGACGAGAACGGTTTTCCGCTGCAAGGCCACAGTCATGCCTACTATCTGCCAACGGACGAAGACGAAGATGGGCGGATCGATCATTTGACGATCGTCACTTCGATGGGGTTCGGTCCTTCGGAGATCCAGACATTGGATACGATGAGGCAGCTTCGGCAGGAAAAAGGGGATCCGCTTCATCTGGTGCTGATAGCTCTGGGCATCCCACAGCAGATCGCCGCCCCGAAACTGATGGGTCCATCCAGGATATGGATTTCGGCAACGCCATTCATTGCCACGCGTTTTCCGAAAGCCCGTGGTACCAAGCGAGATCCAAGCGCTTTGCTCGGCCCGGACAATCAAAGGGCTTTTGCCAGACAAGTGCTTGTCGAGGAAATCCGCAGGGAGCGCCCCGATCTTCCCGAGCCTATGAATGTCGAACCGCTCAATGCGGAACATCGTTGCGGCGCACATCGGCTTCGACCCATTCAATTCAAGCGTTATCGACAGAAGCGAAGTGATGACGGCGGAAGGAGAGCCGCCGGGGCCTTTCGCATCGTTTTCCCGGAGCCCGTTTATGGGCCGATCTGTTTTGGGCATTCCAGTCATTTCGGAATGGGATTGTTTGTCCCCGAGATCGAGAAGAATGCATAGGTGGCGATCGCCCTATCGGTTATGAGATCGTGAATCATCGGCAAGCCGATAGGAAACCTCATAAGGGAAAGCACGAGCGTAACGCGAAATCGTAATGAAGGCGACGTTGCTTTTTTTCTGTTTACACAACATTCAGGGTACCGGTTGAAGCGGGCATCAACCGAAGGAAACAAGGCCCGGGCTGTTTGTCAAAGAATTCCTTCGTGACAAGCGAAAAAAATGCTCTTTGAAAATTGAGGGGGTAATGATATAGATGACCGTCGTCAGTTCTTGGCGAAACGGGGTGCCCTCGCCCACCGGATGCGAGCGGTAAGGTGGCCCCATCATTTCCAGGAGGCTCTCGACAATTGATTTCATTGATCTTTTTCCCTATCCACCCAAGGGGACCTTTACGGTCCAGCAGATTCTGTTTCCACTGCTCGCAACAGCATCAGCAACTGCCTTGCATTACAAGAGATGCAACGGGTGCTGTCTCCACGCCTCCACCGGCGTGGCCCCATTGAAGCATTTTCAAGGTAAGCACCGACTAAGTCTTCAGCGGAAGTCTCCACGCCTCCACCGGCGTGGCCCCATTGAAGCAACCAGTGAGGCGCTGCCTGGAAGCAGCGCAAGCTGTCTCCACGCCTCCACCGGCGTGGCCCCATTGAAGCGGTGGTATTCGGTGGTACCTGGAGTGCTCGCAAAGGCGTCTCCACGCCTCCACCGGCGTGGCCCCATTGAAGCGCGCTTGCCCGGCAAGCGGAAGGCTGAAAGAGGGGAGTCTCCACGCCTCCACCGGCGTGGCCCCATTGAAGCAATAGACTGCCCGTAGAGTTTGCGGTGATGGCCATTAAGTCTCCACGCCTCCACCGGCGTGGCCCCATTGAAGCCTACCGTCTACGATGCTGTTTGACTACAAGGCCTCTGTCTCCACGCCTCCACCGGCGTGGCCCCATTGAAGCGTGGGGAGCAAGAAAAGGAAAAACCAGAGGTGGAAGTCTCCACGCCTCCACCGGCGTGGCCCCATTGAAGCGACTTCAATGGCCATCCCTGCGATTTTATGGGCGGCGTCTCCACGCCTCCACCGGCGTGGCCCCATTGAAGCCCGTCCCCCCGCAGTTGGG
>CAZJXF010000031.1:21756-30218 GCA_964549995.1 uncultured Desulfatirhabdium sp.
GTCTCCACGCCTCCACCGGCGTGGCCCCATTGAAGCCCGTCCCCCCGCAGTTGGGCCTCAGTCGGCAGACTGAGTCTCCACGCCTCCACCGGCGTGGCCCCATTGAAGCGCCTCGCCTGGTGTGGTGCATTAGTGCCACATGCAGGAGTCTCCACGCCTCCACCGGCGTGGCCCCATTGAAGCGTGTCAGAGGTGGCTTCAATAGCTGGAGCCATGCAGTCTCCACGCCTCCACCGGCGTGGCCCCATTGAAGCAGCAATGCCGCACTATCGATCAGTACCAACAGGCAGCAGTCTCCACGCCTCCACCGGCGTGGCCCCATTGAAGCGCTGCTCAAGGATTTTTTTGTTCAACGCATGGGTTTCGTCTCCACGCCTCCACCGGCGTGGCCCCATTGAAGCCGCCTTTTCGGCCTCGACATTCAGCACCGCCTTGTCGTCTCCACGCCTCCACCGGCGTGGCCCCATTGAAGCAAACAGAAAAAGGGGCTCTATATGGAGCCTCCTGGCGGTCTCCACGCCTCCACCGGCGTGGCCCCATTGAAGCTAGTATTCCCCATCGCTCTCTTCCAGATAGTCGATGTCTCCACGCCTCCACCGGCGTGGCCCCATTGAAGCACGACATTCGCTGTCTGATAGAGCTGCCTTGCAATGGTCTCCACGCCTCCACCGGCGTGGCCCCATTGAAGCTGGAGATTGCGCATATTAAGGAATATGAGAGCGTGGTGTCTCCACGCCTCCACCGGCGTGGCCCCATTGAAGCTTCGCTATCATCAGCGCTTCGCACCATTGCCCACGGCGTCTCCACGCCTCCACCGGCGTGGCCCCATTGAAGCTGAGTGTTGGGTGTTGAATACATCTCGTTTTCACGGTCTCCACGCCTCCACCGGCGTGGCCCCATTGAAGCTCAAATTTTGGATCAACCTTGGCGGCTTGTTGAGGTCTCCACGCCTCCACCGGCGTGGCCCCATTGAAGCAACAGCGTTTTAAGGATCATGCATCGATGATCTATGTCTCCACGCCTCCACCGGCGTGGCCCCATTGAAGCAGGCTTATCCATGTTCTGGAGTTATTGAAGGTGTTGAGTCTCCACGCCTCCACCGGCGTGGCCCCATTGAAGCTGTTATGATTCTCCGGATACCTTCGATCGCCTCATTGTCTCCACGCCTCCACCGGCGTGGCCCCATTGAAGCTTCTCCCGACAAATCCTATCCATCGCCTCCAATGTTGTCTCCACGCCTCCACCGGCGTGGCCCCATTGAAGCAAGGCATAGACCCCGAAAGCGAAGAGGCGGCCCAGAGTCTCCACGCCTCCACCGGCGTGGCCCCATTGAAGCCCGTAGGTCGGCCATTTGCTGCTTGCGAAGCAAGCGGTCTCCACGCCTCCACCGGCGTGGCCCCATTGAAGCCAGTGTCCTCCCTGGGCCGATGGACACAGCGTCGCCGTCTCCACGCCTCCACCGGCGTGGCCCCATTGAAGCTTCTCTATGTATTCCACCAATTCCTCAGCCAATTTGGTCTCCACGCCTCCACCGGCGTGGCCCCATTGAAGCGATGTGCTGCCGTGGTAGCCGGATACACGGCAAGCGGGTCTCCACGCCTCCACCGGCGTGGCCCCATTGAAGCGGCGGCAACTGGAATCGCCATGTTATCACCATCTACGTCTCCACGCCTCCACCGGCGTGGCCCCATTGAAGCACCTGTGCGTCTCCACCCACCCGCTCAGCAGGCAGTCGTCTCCACGCCTCCACCGGCGTGGCCCCATTGAAGCTCTGCTATTCCATTCGGAACAGCTACTTCCAAAGTAGTCTCCACGCCTCCACCGGCGTGGCCCCATTGAAGCATGCCAGCCTCGGCCATCCGTATGGCCGCCTCTATGTCTCCACGCCTCCACCGGCGTGGCCCCATTGAAGCTCCCGCTTCAAGGACGATATTCATGCGGGCGGTCGCCGTCTCCACGCCTCCACCGGCGTGGCCCCATTGAAGCTGCGTACCCCTCGGCAATGGGTAAATGTCGACTTTTGTCTCCACGCCTCCACCGGCGTGGCCCCATTGAAGCTCGCCACCGCTATCACTCACTTGTCGCAACTTGCTGTCTCCACGCCTCCACCGGCGTGGCCCCATTGAAGCGACAAATCCACCCTCAAGGCTGTGTCGAATCACCGTTCGTCTCCACGCCTCCACCGGCGTGGCCCCATTGAAGCTGGGCGGCGGCCATCGCATATATCTGGGCCGCCTCTTCGGTCTCCACGCCTCCACCGGCGTGGCCCCATTGAAGCTCCGCTCTGTAATCCTGTTTGGATGCAATCTCGGCGTCTCCACGCCTCCACCGGCGTGGCCCCATTGAAGCCCATCTTGGACCTGCGGGAAACCCCGCAGATCAACGACGTCTCCACGCCTCCACCGGCGTGGCCCCATTGAAGCTTGCGTCATGATGACATGGTTTGGTTTGCCTTCAGATGTCTCCACGCCTCCACCGGCGTGGCCCCATTGAAGCACTCCGAGTACCCGCATTTCATTCACTTTGATCCATCGTCTCCACGCCTCCACCGGCGTGGCCCCATTGAAGCTTCAGTGCTGAAGCCTTCATGCCTATGTCCTTTCTCGTCTCCACGCCTCCACCGGCGTGGCCCCATTGAAGCGACCCCAAGAGCGCATCCCCCGCATTCCCGTCACCACGTCTCCACGCCTCCACCGGCGTGGCCCCATTGAAGCTTTAATCCAGCGGGACTTTTCCGTCGAGCTGATCAACGTCGCACCGCCTCAACGATTGAAGGAGGAAGGAGATGGGAGAAGAGCCATCCGAATCGGCAACCCCCAGAGATCTACCCGATCTCGTGCCCACCCGAATGGTAAACGAATATGTTTATTGTCCTCGGCTGGCCTATCTCGAATGGGTGCAGGGCGAATTTGCCGTGAATGCCGATGTAGCAGAAGGCCGATTTGTGCATCGGGTCGTGGACGAGGAGGATGGCCGTTTTCCGGACGAACTCAAGGAGGAGGAGGAGCGTATCCATGCACGATCTGTGTGGCTTTCGGCGCCTGATGAATATCTCACCGCCCGCATCGATCTGATCGAAGCTGAAGGCGGCAAGGCCACTCCGGTCGATTACAAACGAGGCACCGCACCTGACATTCCGGAAAGAGCCTGGGAAGCCGATCGGGTGCAAGTGTGCGCACAGGCACTGGTGCTTCGGGCAAACGGCTACAGGTGCGAGGAAGCGATCATTTATTATGCCGAGTCGAAAACCCGAGTTTCGGTGCCAATCGACGACCGCCTCGTCGATCGAACCCGTCTGCTTGTGACCGAACTCCGGCAGATGGCCCAATCGGCCACCATCCCGCCCCCACTTATAGACAGCCCCAAATGCGTACGCTGCTCGCTTGTCGCCATCTGCCTACCGGACGAAGTGAACCTTCTCGCTTCAGGTTGTTTCGACTGCCAAGCCGATGAAGACAAGGTACGCCGCCTCCTGCCAGCTCGGGACGATTCCATGCCGCTCTATGTGCAGGAGCAGGGTGCCCGAATTGGAAAACGAGGGGAGTGCTTTCGTGTCTCCCTGAAAGATGCCACCCTGGGTGATGTGCGTATTTTCGAGACATCTCAGGTCTGTGTGTTCGGCAACGTTCAGATCACCACCCAGGCTTTGCAGGAGATGCTGACAAGGGATATTCCCGTGGTTTATTTTTCGACCGGCGGTTGGTTCTATGGTATTTGCCGTGGGCTCGGCAGCCGAAACGTCGAGCTGCGTCGGGCCCAGTTTCGGGCTTCCGCCGATTCGGCTTTCCGTCTGAAATTTGCATCTTCCATTGTTTCCACGAAGATCGATAACTGCCGCACCCTGCTGATGCGCAATCATATCGATCCGCCCAAGCCCGTTCTCGAGGATATGGCCCGATTGTCGAAATCGGCTCGCGTTGCGGATAGCATACAAACGCTTCTGGGCATCGAAGGGCTTGCCGCCCGCCTGTATTTCGAGCATTTTGTCGGGATGCTCAAACCCCGGACGGAATCGGGCGCGGAATGGTCTTTCGATTTCAACGGCCGAAACCGCAGACCTCCGCTCGATCCGGTGAACGCCATGCTATCCTATGCCTATTCCATGCTGACCAAAGACATGGCAGTAACCGTTCAGGCAGCGGGATTCGATCCCTATCAGGGGTTCTATCACGGCGAGCGATACGGCAGGGCTGCGCTGGCGCTGGATCTCATGGAGGAATTCCAGCCCATCGTGGCCGATTCGGTGGTATTGTGTGCGATCAACAACGGGGTAATCCAGCCGAACGACTTCATTCGCAGGGGAAAGGCCGTCGCCTTCAAACCACCCGCCCGCAAACGATTCCTCGAAGCCTACGAAAAACGACTTGATGCTCTCGTCACCCATCCGATGTTCGGATACCGGATCAGCTACAGACGGGTGCTGGAGGTGCAGGCGCGGCTTTTCGGGCGCTTTCTCACGGGCGAGATTGCCGACTATCCTGGATTCCGGACGAGGTGATACCATGCGGCTGCTGTATATCGTCACCTACGATGTGTGCGACGACAAACGGCTGCGGCAAGTATTCAAGCTGATGCGCGGCTATGGGGATCATCTGCAGTTGTCGGTGTTTCGGTGCGAACTGTCCCGAATGGAACGGGTGGAGCTGATGGGGAAATTGGCCGGCATCATCAAACACGACGAGGATCAGGTACTCTTCTTTCCGATGGGACCTGCCGGCGGCCAGCGCGAAGAGCAGGTGCTGTCGATCGGGCTGGCCTACCGGCCATTGTCTCATGGGGCGGTAGTGATCTGATGGATGGCCTCTGATCTTTCAGGCCCGACTGAGTCCTTTCTACAGCTCATTTTCGAAAACCTTCTGTGGAGAGATTGGCTGTAGATATCGAATATTACCGCACCGAAGCCATTCACCCCGCCGCCGGCCCCCTACGATTACGATGCTGGATCAATTTTGGTCGGCAAAAAACGCTGTTGATTTTCCCCGGGCTGCCGTTGCATGATATGCTCAAACCTCGAAGAATCATGATATCAAGGGCATCCCGTCCCCCGTAACAACCAATCAATAGGAGGCGTCATGAGAAAATCCAGGTTCAGTCCGTTGCTTTCCGTTCTGTTGTTGCTGTTCGTCTGTGCCGCCGGTTCCGCTTCCGCAGACCAGAAAAAAATCACCGCTGCGATCGACGAAGCAAGCAAGAACTGCCGGGGTGTATCGCAGCAGATATGGGAGTTCAAGGAAACCGGTCAACAGGAGTTCAAGAGTTCTGCATTGCTGAAGGAAGAGCTCACCAAACTGGGCTACAGCGTGACGGGGGATCTCAAAGTTCCCGAAGACCTTGTGAAGGGCGGCGTTGCCAAAACGGCTTTCAAGGCCGAAATGGTGGGCAAGGGGCCCGGCCCGACGGTGACGATCATGCTGGAATACGATGCGCTGGCCAATGGCCATGCCTGCGGACACAACCTGATCGCTACATCAGGTCTGATGGCCGCAGCCGGTTTGGCCAAGGTCATGAAGGATACGCCCGGCCGAGTATGGGTCATCGGAACACCGGACGAGGAGAGGGGGTCCATGGGCGGCGGCAAGGTCGCATTGCTTGAAGGCGGATATTTCGATGGTTCGGATGTGGTCTTCATCACGCACGGCTCGGACCGCTGGAGCCTGGATCAGCGCCTTCTGGCGATGAAGCGGGCGACCTTCACCTTCAAAGGCAAATCGGCTCATGCCGCGGCCGCACCCCACAAGGGTATCAATGCGCTGCGTGGTGTGCTGCTCACATTCAACTGCGTCGATAACCTTCGGGAACACCTGCGGCAGGATGTGCGCATCCATGGCGTGATCCCCAAAGGCGGCGGGCCGGTCAACGTGGTGCCGGATCTGGCTCAGGCGGAATTCGCCTGCCGGGCGCTGGACACCATCACCATGGAAAATGCCTACCAGAAGATCGTCAACTGCGCCAAGGCAGGCGAATTGGGCACGGGAGCCACCCTGGAATTCCAAGAGCCCCGAGTAGCCTTGAAAGCAGCCATCACTGTCCCGCCACTCTTGGAAGATGTGCAGGCCCATCTGAAAGCGCTTGGCGTTTCCAGCGACCAGTTCAAGGATTTTGACGAACTGGCATCCTCCGATCTGGGCATGGTCAGCTACACCTATCCTACGGTCAATGTCTGGTTCAAAATCGCCCCGGAAGGCACAGCCCTCCACAGCGACGCGTTTCGAGAAGCGGCCAATTCCGATGAGGGGTGGAAATCGACGGTTGTCGTTGCAAAAGCCGTCGCCCTGTCCGCTTATGACATGCTGACCAAACCGGAAAAACGCAAAGCCGTTCAGGAGAGTTTCCAGGCCATCAAGGCCAAAGAAGGCAAATGACGATCGACATAACCCATAAAAAGGATGGTCATGGGTATTTCTCAGACCTGAGCATGGGGACGGTCATGCGCCTGGAGTTAACCATCCGACGCTATTCAGGGCCGATGCAAGACCTCAGAACGTTGGCGTATGATCAACTTCGTAGGGGCGACCCGGCAAGTCGTCCCTACAGGCTTTCGCATATTCGCACTTGCACACGATGCATCTCGCGCGTTCACGCTAAGGCTATTCGGCTTTTGTCGAGTAGACCGACTTCTCTTTTGGTAGGTGGGAACAATTCAATGATCCCAAACACGAGACGCCTTGCCGCACGCTGCTCTTACGAATCGATGTCGAATTGCCCTTTTCCCGCTATTGCCGTCGGCCCCTGTTAGAACCGTGCTTGCGCAATTAACACGCCCCGACCTCCGCAAGCTTGCTCAACATGGTCGAAATATGGTTTTGCACCTTGTCTCGAACAGCCATCAAGGAGACCGGTTATGGCAACGTCGATCGGCCCTCCAAGGCCATCGAAGCATTTGCCGAAGTTTACCAGGATAATGCGAAACCGTTTGTGTGGAGAAAACACGAAGTCAAAGGCAGTCAACTCGAAAATATGGTCATTACCTTATGCGATTAGACACCACTGGTGAATGTGTGGCATTAAGTCCAAAGTCGCATTATACCAATGCGCGGACATGAATAATTCATCTGATACCAGTTTTTCCATGCCAAATTATACTTTTAAGAAGATTGTACTTCTGTTCAGTCAATGTTACTCAACATTTTGGTGACATGGTGGTTTTTCATGTGTTGGATATCCGCCATAATATCATATAAGGCATTACTTCCAATGAAATAATGTTACGTGGCATTAGGGGGATTTTCATGAATTTGAAGAAACGCATACTTTTAATGGCTTTAATTCCCATCTGTGCATTTTTGTTTATCGGTATCAGGATAGTATATCTGTCCATAATCGAGCATAATATTGCAAAAATTCAGATCGCAAACATGAATTTGTTTGAAAAAACTTCCAGGCTCATAACCTGTTTTCAAAAAGAACGGGGCATGAGCGCAATGTTTATTGAAGGTGGGTTGTCGAGCGAAGAGATCAAATCTGCAAGGTCTGCAACGGATGAAGCTTTCAAAAGCTTTATTCCTGTTTTATCTCAATCAATAATTTCGTCTGAGCCTACAAAAAGAGCGAACGAAATTCCAAAACTTCTGGAAGCCGTGAGATCGGCTGTAGATTCAAGAAAGGATATGAAGACTGTTTTTGCCAGTTATACAGACCTGGTTGAACGACTTATCAACATCGAGAGCGCAGTTTCGCAGGCTAAAACAAGTGGTGGCGTTGGTAAGCTCATGGTAAGTATGCAGGTGTTGGAACTTGCGAAAGAAAATGCCGGAAAACTTCGAGGTTTTGGATCAGGTCTCATTACCAGAGGGCAGCCCCTTTCTGAAGAAGAATTTACGAAGATTGTGCTATATTTTGGTAATATCGAATCGCTTCTCAATTCCCCGCTTCTTACTTTCTCAGAAGACATACTGAGCAGATTTAGAACTGTTCTTTCAGGCAGTGCTCTTGCCGCCGCCGAAGATATGGCCAGAAAACTCATCAAAGAATCCCAGACAGGAAGTTTTTCTGTTAATCCAAAGGATTTTTTCAAGACATGGACGGACGTTATTTCGCAAATAGATGAAGTCATTCAACTTGCATCAACAAGTGCACTAAAAAAGTCACATGAAATCGCCAATGATAATCTCACCATATTATTATGGTTTTCGGCTGGTAGCCTTATTGCGGCGGTTGTCATTATTGGTTTTGCGTTTTTTACCTATCGATCAACCATTCGCTTACTTAACGAAAGTCTTAGCGAACTGAGCGAAGCATCCAAGCAGATCCGTAGCGGATCTGCTCAGATTGCCTCAGCCAGCACCGATCTTGCCGATGGATCTATGAGGCAAGCGGCAGCTATAGAAGAAAGCAGTGCAGCGTCAGAAGAGATGACATCTCAGCTCAAACTTACGACGGTAAACATTAACGAACTTAACGGGCTATCTAACCTTACAGCATCGAGCATGCAAGCAAGTCATAATGCGCTTAAGCAAACAGCC
>CAZJXF010000032.1:0-30089 GCA_964549995.1 uncultured Desulfatirhabdium sp.
CCAAGGCCATCATCGTCACCACCCCACAGGAAGTGTCCCTGGCCGACGTTCGCAAGTCCATCAGCTTCTGCAGAACGGTCAAGATGGAGATTTTCGGACTCATCGAAAACATGAGCGGATTTACCTGTCCTCACTGCGGCAAGGTCGTGGATATCTTCGGCACGGGAGGCGGGCAGAAGACAGCAGCCGAAAACGATATCCTCTTCCTCGGCAAAATCCCGCTCGATCCCAACATGGTGGCTTGCACCGATGCGGGCGTTTCCTTTCTGAAGCAACATCCCGATTCTCCGGTCGGCAAGGCGTTTCAGGAGATCGCTCAAAAAATCGCAGCGAAATTGCTCTAACCCAAGAGGGCTTCCCGAGCGAACAGGAAGCCCTCTTTTTCCTCGAGATACCTTTCTTGATGGCCTCGCAAAAAGTCGATCTATCCCTGATTTTCGGGAAGTTCCGGGCCTGAGCATGGGTGCGGGTACGCCTTTTGATGCTGCAGCGGAAACTTGTTTGAAGCCGCCGGAGCTCGTTGGGCCGGGCATGCTCATTCAAGCCATATCTGTTTGAAGAACAAGATGTTGCATTCCAATAACCCATCGTTGAAGTCTGGCCACATGCCCGGCCCTTACGAGCTCGGGCGGCTGAGTTTTTCCGATGCAGCGAAAAAGGTGTGCCCGCACCCATGCGGCTCGCTGTAGACTCACTGACTTTTTGCGAGGCCATCTTTCTGATGGTCTCGCAAAAAGTCCAACATATGGACGGCTTCGAAAAAAGGCCGCAGGCAAGGAGTGCAAATCCTGAGGAGTGAGGCGTACTTAGACGTACGCCGAAACGACGAAGGATGCAGCACGACACAGCATCCGGCCTTTTTGCGAAGCCGTCTTTCTTGTTGTCTCCAAACAGTCCTTCGGAGCCTTCATGACGATCCATTCCATCAGCATCCGCCTGACCCCCGATGAAATCGCATCCGAAGAAGCGATTCGCAGAGCCATCCGCAGGGAGCTGGGCATCGATGAAACCCGACAGGTGGTGTACCGCATCGATCAGCGGTCGATCGATGCACGATCCAAGATGCCTCGATTTCAGGTGACCTGCCGTGTCGGCGTCGACGAAGCGCTTCCGCAGATGCCGCCCCCCTGGCGGCTTAGGGCAACACCCCTCCGCCATACCGTCGTTGTGGTCGGAGCGGGTCCTGCCGGATATTTTGCAGCCTTGAAACTTCTGGAATGCGGCATCCGGCCGATCGTTCTCGAACGTGGAAAGGATGTCGTCTCGCGACGATTCGATATCTCCGGGCTGCTCAAGTCGGGTATCGTTCACCCGGATTCGAATTACTGCTTCGGTGAAGGAGGGGCAGGCGCCTATTCCGACGGAAAACTCTATACCCGCTCGTCGAAGCGTGGGGACGTTCGGGAAATTCTCCGCATTCTGGTCGCCCACGGTGCTTCTGAAGACATTCTCGTCGACAGCCATCCCCACATCGGATCCAACCGCCTTCCCCGGATCGTTCGTGCCATTCGTCAGACGATTCTCGACAACGGTGGTGACGTTCGTTTCGAATCGACCGTTACCGGTCTCATCCTTCGAGATCATCGGGTCAGCGGCGTGATCGTGGGCGGAGCGGCCGAACTCCCTGCAGACGCCGTTATCCTGGCGACAGGCCATTCGGCGCGGGATACGTACCGAATGCTCGAGGCTGCGGGAATCGCCCTCGAATCCAAGGGATTCGCCATGGGCGTGCGGGTGGAGCATCCCCAGGCGCTGATCGACCGGATCCGCTATCACCATGCGCCGCGACACCCCCGGCTCCCTGCAGCCAGTTACATCCTGAAAACCCAGGCGGCCGATCGCGGGGTCTTCTCCTTCTGCATGTGTCCCGGCGGCTTCGTGGTTCCAGCGTCCACCGAAGCCGGGGAACTCGTCTTGAACGGAATGAGTATGTCTTCCCGATCCTCTCCATATGCCAATGCCGGCATCGTGGTGGAAATCCGAAGCGAAGATGTGGCGGAAGCGGGATATCGTGGGCCTTTGGGAGGGCTGTTGTATCAGCGGGATATCGAAAGGGCGGCCTGGCAGGCGGCAGGCGGACGGTTGCGGGCGCCTGCCCAACGGCTCACCGATTTTACGGCGGGCCGATCTTCAAAAAGCCTTCCGCAAACGAGTTATCTTCCCGGAACGACTTCCTGTCGTATCGATCGCCTGCTGCCTGCACCGATCGCATCCCGACTACGCGAAGCCTTTTTGGCTTTCGATAGAACCATGCGGGGCTTTTTTACGGATGAGGCCGCCGTTTTGGCCTGCGAAACGAGGACCAGTTCTCCGGTTCGCATCCCCCGGGATCCGGATACGATGATGCACGTTCACATCGAAGGGCTCTTCCCCTGCGGAGAAGGGGCCGGATATGCCGGGGGAATCGTTTCTTCGGCTATCGACGGACAAAACGTTGCAGGACGCGTTGCACGGCTTCTGAGTCCTTAGGTTTTCCGGGCCCCGGTTTTTGGGGCTTTTTCGAGGAACTTCCGTGGGGGCTTCCGTGGGGTTTTTCGGTTTCGGATGGGGGGCGTGGGGCCGGAGGTGCCGATTTTCGGACATAGGTTTCCAGCCAGCGTTTGCGAAAAGCTTCAAACTGATGTTTTTCGATGGCCATGCGGATGTCCCGCATCAGGTCCTGATAGAATGTCAGGTTGTGAATCGTTGCGAGCGTTTCCGCCAAGGGATCGTGGGAGAAGAAGAGATAGCGCAGCACCATCCGGGAATAGGTCTGGCAGGTGTAGCAGCGGCAGCCGGTATCGATGGGAAAGCGGTCTTTTCGGAAATTCTTGTCCATGATCCGAATCTTGCCGGTTCGGGTGAAGAGTGTTCCGTTTCGGGCATATCGCGTGGGAATGACGCAGTCGAACATGTCCATTCCGGCCGAAACCGCCTCGAGGATGTCCTCCGGAAGACCTACACCCATGAGATAGCGGGGCTTGTTTTCCGGCAGCAGCGGGGCCGTATGCCGTACGACGGATGCCATCAGGTCGAATCCCTCACCTACGCTGACCCCTCCGATGGCGAAACCGTCGAAATCGATGGCCGTGATCTGACGGGCGCTCTCTGTCCGAAGCTCCGGATAGACCCCGCCTTGAACGATGCCGAACAGAAACTGGTGTTCCTGGAGCGGACTTTTGCGGCAACGCTCCGCCCATCGGGTGGTCCGGGCCAAGGACTCCGCGACATAGGATTCGGATGCCGGATATTCGACGCATTCGTCGAAGGCCATGACGATGTCGGCACCCAATTGCATCTGTAGCTCCATGGAACGCTCGGGACTGAGAAAGAGCCGCTCCCCGTCTTCCTGGAACGAAAAGGTGACCCCATCCTCGGTGATCTTCTTGTCCGGAAGCGAAAACACCTGAAATCCCCCCGAGTCGGTCAGAATCGTCCGTTTCCATCCCATGAAATGGTGCAGCCCTCCGGCCCGTTGAACGGTGGCCAGCCGTTCGCTCATCATCAAGTGGTAGGTATTGGCCAGAAGGACCTGGGCGCCTGTCTGCATGACATCCTTGGGGGTGGTGGAGCGCACGAAACCGGCCGTACCGACGGGCATGAAGGCAGGTGTTTCCACCGTTCCATGGGTTGTGGTGAATTCGGCCCGTCTGGCGCCGCAGGGGTCGACCGTGTGTATTCGAAACCGCAGGTCTTTATGAATCGCTTTCATCGGTGAATGTCACTTCCATGCACGGGTTCAATCGGATGTCAAGGTTGACGGCTTCGCAAAAAGTCGAATATCAGGAGTCAGGAGTCAGGAGTCAGAAGTCAGAAGTCAGAATAAAAGCGGAATGACCCTGCTTTTTTGGAATCGCCGGAATGTGTCGGATCGCCTGTTCATCGACGGGGATGAAGCAACGCTCATCGGCTCTTAAAGGTCATCATAGGGTCTGTGTCCGGGGGATTCAACTGAAATATTGTGATGGACTCGCAAAAAGTCGCCTCTTACCGATTTTCTTCCAATGCCGGACATTTAGCAAGAGGGTTGCTAGTTTTACCGATGCTCAAGCAAAATGCACCCGCTCTCCTGCTGGTTAAACAAGAGCTTCTGGTTTTTTGCGAACCCGTTGTGATATAAAGGAAAAGTTCGAGGAATGATTCGGAATCCAGCTCATATGTTGCAGGCTCATCCACTGGTGCTTTTTCCATTTTTTCGGTGGTTTTTCAGCGGCCGTGTCATATCCGCAGTCGGGGACAAATTTTTCAATATCGCTCTGGCCTGGTGGGTGGTTTCCGAGGGAGGGACCGACAGCCGGCTGCATTTGGGAATACTCATGGCCGTATCCCTTCTTCCCATTGTTTTGTTCGGGCCGCTCATGGGAACCCTGGCCGACCGGTTCGATCGAAAAAAATGCATGCTGACAGCCGATGCCATTCGAACGGTGCTGATCGGAGTTTTAATCGGGCTTCTTGCAGCACAAAGCCTCAGGCTGTGGATGCTCTATCCTGTGTGTTTTTTCCTTTCGCTTTTCATGCCGCTTTTCGAGGCGGCAGCAAACGGATCGCTGGAACGCCTGACCGATATCGAACATGTTTCTAAGGCCGCAGCCATCAATTCCTCTGTCGTGCAATTGTCCAATGTTCTCGGAGCCGGCCTGGGCACCTTGTGTTTGGCGGCTCTCGACACCATCGGGGCCTTTACAGTCAATGCCGTTTCCTTCATGCTTTCCTTTCTATTTATCCTCCGTTTGCCGGAGCTTCCTCCGGCCTTATCGATTGATGCCAAACCGTCCTACGGACGTCAGCTTCTGGAAGGTTTCGTCTACCTGCGAAATACCCGACCTATTTTCTGGCTTCTTTTGGTGTTTGCGCTGGTCAACTTTTTCATTGCTCCGCTGTTTCTTTTCATTCCAATCCTTGTCAAATTCGATTTTCATGCCGATGTCCAATGGGTTGCAATCTTCGAAGGAAGCCTTGCCCTGGGCGCTGTTCTTACCGCCTTCACCCTAAGCACCGTCCAGATGAGAAGGGTTTACCTCGCCATATTTCTGGCTGTGCTGATGATCGGACTATCGATCGTCGCGCTCGCCTTCTGCGCCAGGCCGATATGGCTGATTCTTCCACTGTTTTCCTGCGGAGCAGGTATGGCCATGGTGAACGCATCCGCATTGGGTTTATTTCAACGTCATGTTCCGCAAGCCGTGAAAGGTCGATTCTTTGCCCTGCTGACCACGGTGGCCTATGCCGTCATGCCGGTGTCCTATATCCTCCAAGGGTATCTGACCCACAAGGTGCCGGTAGATAGGGCCTTAATGATCAATGGGATGCTGGTGGTGCTGCTTGCGCTGGGGATACCGATCATCCCCAAGGTCAGCGAGGCGGCCATGCAATTTCCGCATCCGTCAACCCATCAGAGGGAATGACTTCCGCATGAACCCTTCAATTGGAGAGGTGAATCCGATGAGTGCCGTGGAGACGCTTTTTGCAGAAAACGATGCCTTCGCTTACACCGAACGAAATCGCGTCCTTTTTGTCGAAGCGATGTCGGAAATGCTTTCCTTTCATCGAACCCATTGCCCGATCTACGATACCCTGTGCCGGTTGAAGGGGTTCGAGTCGTATACGCTGGATAGCGAAGAAGACCTTGTTCGCATTCCCCACATCATGACGACAGCGCTCAAGGAAATGGTTCTCCTTTCGGTTCCGAAGGACGAGATCGTCCAACATCTGACCTCCTCTGGGACATCGGGACAGCAAACCCAGCTTTTCTGGGATGCCGAGTCGCAGCAACGGCAGTCATTGATGCGACGTCGGATCGTCGAGACCTTTGGTCTTTGCGATCCCAATGGTCGGGTCAACTATCTGGTGTTTTCTTACGATCCCGCTACCAGTGGGGAAAAGGGGGCCGCCCACACGCACATCCGCTACATGTCCTTCGCTCCTGCCGCAGAAACCGTTTATGCGATTACCGAAGGTGTGGACGGACAACCATCCTTCGATGTATCCCGATGCGTTGAAGCCCTGGAACGGTTTGCAGCCTCCGGCCTTCCACTTCGGGTTGTCGGTTTTCCCGCCTTCGGGTATAGGACGTTGCAAGAGCTTCGCAAACGGAACAAACATTTTCGTTTCCCGGATAACAGTCTCCTGTTTTCTGGAGGTGGATGGAAGCTGCATACGGGCGAGGCCATTCCCTATGAAGCATACGCAGCCCTGGTCCAGGAGGTTCTTGGCATCCGAAAAGATCGCATCCGGGATATTTACGGCATGGTGGAACATGGCGTACCATATCTGACCTGCGAACAGGGACGCTTCCATATCCCCATCTATTCGCGGGTCTGGGCCCTGCATCCGGCAACCCAGGAGGTCCTTCCATACGGAACGGTCGGTTTGCTCAAGCTCATTACCCCCTACATTCGGAGTATGCCCACGATATCTGTGCTTTCTACGGACTGGGGCGCCATTCTTCCCGAATGTGAATGCGGACGTCCAGGTCCGATTCTGCTGCTGAAGGGGCGGGCGGGTGTTCGCAAATATGCCGGATGTGCCATATCCGCAGCCCAGTTGCTTGCCAGGTGAATTCAAAGCCGTTTTCTCCATCCCGGTAAACGGGAGTTGTATTCAACGTGCGGAGGAATGAACGATGAAATGGTATGCATTTGGTACATTTCGGGATGATGTGGAAATCACCCCTTCCATGATGAGGGAACTCATCGATCAAGGCAAGGCGGAGGTCCGAAACCTGAGCAGGGTGCCCCTGCTGCGCATTCTCGACATTCTGGACCAGGTTGCCCGGAAACTTGTCGATTCATCCCATCCTGTTCATCGCAGGGCCCTGCAGGAAATGCCATTGTGGATCGGTTTTTCCCCCGAAATGGTTCAGGCCGGTCTGGAAACACTGAGCGACATTCTAAGCGCCGAACATATGAAAACGCGGATTGTCTGCGATCTTGGCGATCCCGATTATCTGGATAGATATGTCTATCATGAGACGTTTCAGGGATATATGCGTGCACAACCACGGGGTGTCATTGCACATGTCGCTGCAGGCAACGTATTCGTCGGCGCCGTGGATTCTCTGGTTCAGGGAATGGTGACCAAGAATGCTTCCATTCTCAAGATGTCCGGAAACGACCCGCTTTTTCCCTTGCTGTTTGCAGAGCTGTTGCAGGAGTGCGACCCTGAAGGAATCCTCTTCCGCAGTTTTGCGCTGGTTCCGTTCCGAGGGGGCGATCTGCCGGTGGAGGCCATCATCAAGGAATATTGTGACGCAATTGTCGTCTACGGGGGAAAAGATGCTGTGGAAGCTTATCGAAGTGGGCTTGGATTGCATACAAAGCTCATCGAATATGGACCCAAGTATTCCTGCGTCTTTCTCGATGGGAGAATGCTTCAAGCCGAGACGGAGGTCGAGATCGCTCGAAAAGTGGCGCGGGATTTCACCATGTGGGATCAGTCGGCCTGCTCCTCGCCCCATACGGTCTATGTGCACGGAAGCGAGGAGAAGGCCTTGCACTTCGCCCGAACGCTCGCCGATTGCCTCCAGCAATGGACCCGGAGCTATCCCATCGGGCGGATTTCACCAGATGAGCAGGTGGAAATTACCAAGATTCGTGAAGTCGCCCTGGTGCATCAGGCGGCAGGAACGGGATGTCTTTTTGTTCCGGATTCCGGTAAACAGGACTGGACAGTAGTGTTCGAGACCCAGCCGGATTTCAAGGTTTCCTGTCATTTCCGAACAGCCTACGTCAAACCCATCGCCGATCCGAATGCTTTTTTAGCGGTGCTCGAGCCCTATGGCCAGTACTTGCAGAGTGTGGCCGTCCTTGCGGATCCGACGACGATGTTTCGGCTTGCTGAGGGGCTGAGCGGTATCGGAGCAGACCGAATCACGGAAGTAGGGATGATGGCCCGGCGCAAACATGGTTCTCCGCATGACGGAACCCGGGGGCTCTCCGAGCTGGTTCGCTGGTGCTCCATCGGCAAAGTGAGCCGGTATCACGATCCCTTTGACTATCTTCCTGACAGCGAGCGGGACGAACTCACCCTCATAAGACTCAACGACCTTTTCCAAACATGCCGCAGGAAAAGCGCTTTTTGGCGCGACCGGCTGCCCCCGACACCCCTAAGAGCCCTCGAGGAGATTCGGAAGGTTCCCATTCTGACACCCAAGGAACTTCAAGCGGTTGCCTATCCCTATGGTAAGGGTGCGCTTACGGCGTCTCTTGGGCACAGCTACACCTTTGGAAGCGGCGGAACGACAGGAATGGCCAAATTTTTCCATCGAACCGTTCCCGAAACCCTGTATAACGCTCGTGCTTTGGCCAAAGGGCTGGCGCTGTCCATTTTCGATCCGGGTGACATCGTCGCCAACCTGCTGTTTGCCGGGAACCTCTGGGCTTCGTTCATCTCCTACAACCAGGCCCTCGAGCAGGTCGGATGTCACATCCTGCCTGTCGGCGGCATGGTGAGCCCGGAGGCCATTGTGGATATGCTGAAGCTGTTTAAGGTCGACGGGATCATTTCGATCCCTTCGGTGGTGTTATCCATCGCTCAGTATGTGGAGCAGCAAAGGATTCAGGATGTGCGGATCCGAAAGGTCGTCACCGGAGGCGAACATCTCTTTTCGGAAGCCCGCGAATACATTCGAACAGTGTTGGGAGTGGAGCGCTTCGCATCCACGGGGTACACCACCAACGATACAGGGGCCATCGCCTTTCAGTGTGAGTATTGCGAGGGTGGGGTCCACCATGTGATCGAGGAGTTGCATCTGGTGGAAATCCTCGATCCACAGACCAGTGAGCCCGTTCCTGTCGGACAGCCGGGAAAGATCATCGTCACCAATCTCCATCGACGGCTGATGCCCACCATTCGTTACGACGTCGGAGACATGGGCCGCTTTCTGCCGCATAGCTGCACCTGCGGCCGAACGCTCCGGCTGATGGAATTGCTTGGCCGATCCGACGATGTGCTCATCATCGGCGGCGGAAATGTACGACTGGAAGCCGTTGCTAAAGCCATTTCGGAGGTTTCGGGGTTGTCCTATCATTTCCGGATCATTGGAAGGCTGGATGACAGGAGGGATCAGCTCGTCGTTGAAGTGGAATCGACTGCAGCGCAACCCCCAGAGGAATGTAGACGGCTTGCCGAGATCCTTTACGAGAGGTTGCTTTACCACAACCCGTTTCTGCAGGAATTCCTCAAAACCGGGGGAATTTCCAGGCCGATCATTCACATCCTTCAGCCGAAATCCCTGCCCCGCAATCCCCGAACCGGCAAGATTCGACAGGTCATCGAGGAAAGGAAATGCTCATGAGTGTACAGCAACGGTTTCCAGCCGAAGAGATCGCCCGGCTTCGGGTTGTGGCAAGCCGCCATTTGCTGCCTGCCGTTCTTTCTTTTGTGAGACGGGCTGTTGAAGAGCTCGGTCTGAATACGACGGAGCAAGAAAAGCTCTGTTTGCTGGTGGAGGAAGCATCCCTGAACGTGATCGAGCATGCCTTCGAGCCAGGAGAACGGGGAGCCTACGATGTCGTGCTGGAACAACGCGTCGGCGCTCTTGTGGTCGCTATCGAAGATCGCGGCCTTCCGTTCGATTCATGGCTCACGAATGCAGAGCTCCTTACGGAGCGCTCTACGCTCGAAGGGCAGGACCCGACCGGAACCACCCACATCGGGTTTCGGCTCATGCGGGCCTTTGCCGACGAGGTCCATATCCACAATCTGGGCAAGGAAGGAAAGCGTGTCGAACTGCTCATGCGACTTCCCATTCGGAGCATCGAGGAGATCCTCGCCGAAGAGTATGCACAAACCGCATCTAAACCATTGGAGGACATTCCGGTAGATGTTCCCATATCTCTTCGACTGCTCCGGCCGGATACTCAGGATGCCGTGGCTCTCTCCCGGTGCATCTACAGATCCTATGGATATTCCTATATCAGCAGTTTTCTCTACTATCCGGAAACCATTCTGGAACGTATTCAAAGCGGGCAGATGGTTTCTTGTGTGGCCGTGACTCCGGAAAATGAAATCGTAGGGCATCTCGCGCTGAATAGCGATCATCCGGATGCTCGTGTGGGAGAAACCGGTCAGGCAGTCGTCGATCCCCGCGTCAGAGGGCGTAACCTGTTCAAAACGATGAAGGAATTTCTTGTCACAGAAGCTCAGCGGAAGAACATGGTGGGGATCTACAGCGAATCGGTGACGATTCATCCCTACACCCAGAAAGGCAATCTATCTATCGGTGCCCGGGAAACTGCACTGCTCCTGAGTTATATTCCGGGAACGATCTCGTTCCGGAAAATCGAAGGCGCCACAAGCGATCAGCCGGCGCCTCCACGTCAGACGGCGCTGGTCTATTATCTGCGGGTCGCCCAGGAACCCGAACGTGAAATCTATTGTCCGGAACATCACCGGGAAATGGTAGGACGGATCTATGACGAAAACCGGATGCGCCGTTCCTTTCAGCCGGGATGGATATCTCCGGATTCATGTAGATCACAGATCGACCTGAGCGTACGTTCGGAATGGAGCCAGGCCTTCATGCGAGTTAGGGCAATCGGTCAGGGATTTTATGATCTTGCCCGAAACCGCCTTCGGGAACTGAGTATCAATCAGATTGCATGTATTTACATCGATCTTCCTTTGTGCCTTCCCGCTGTACCGTTCGCCTGCGAGATGCTCGAGCGGCTCGGTTTCTCTTTCTCCGGTGTTGTGCCGGAATACATGGATGGGGATGTTCTCAGGCTTCAATATCTCAACACCGAGGACTACAATCAGGAGAGGATGCATCTGGTCACCGACTTTGCCAAGGCTCTTCATCATTATGTCATGTTGGAACGTCGACGCGTCGAATCCCTGTAACATTAAAATAAAAGGCGTATCTTTCCCCATGCTCAGGCTTGTAACTACCCCTCAATCAAGGGTAGATCGACTTTTTACGAGCCCATCAAACCGTGAGAAGCTCCCAGAACGCCCGGAAATATTTCAAAGTCGGAGGCAGAGCGTCTTTTTGCAGAACCATCGACCGTAAACTTGGGAGGATTCGGTATGGAGAAAATGACTCTATTGCTGGAGGCGGCCACTCGGGTGCCCGCATACCGAGATTTTCTGGCAAGACACGGAGCGACGACTCAAACCCGTTGGGAGGATTTGCCCCTGACGAACAAGAAAAACTACCTGCTTGCCTATCCTACGGAATCGCTGTGTTGGGATGGGTCTCTGATCGGATGTCATCTAATCGGCACCAGCTCCGGTTTCAGCAAGTCGGGTTCCGTCTTCTGGCCCAAACGCCCTGAAGACGAAGGACGATACATCGAAGCCGTCGAGCAAGCGCTCATACGTCAGTATGCCATCGATCGGAAACGGACGCTCGTTTTCGTCTGTCTGGCTTTCGGAACCTGGATCGGCGGTATGCAGATCGCTTCTGCCATGAGAACGCTGGCATCCTTCAAACGTCATCCTCTCACCGTAGCCACCCCGGGGCTGAACTTGGCCGAATCGGTGGAACTCTACCGGCGATTCGGATATGGTTTCGATCAAGTCATCTGGATGACCAATCCCTCGAATGTGAATATCCTGCTGGCGCTCATGGAAAGAAGCGACGAACCGATCCGACCCGGTTCGATCTACTTTCCGGTGGTTGGAGAATATTTCCCCGAAGGATTTCGGCGAAACGTAGCCCGACGTCTGGGGCATCCTATCGATGAGCCTTTCTGTGTCTGGACAGGATACGGTTCGGCGGATGCCGGAGATCTGGGCATGGAAACCGAGGCGACGATCCGACTGCGGAAGTTCTTCCATGATCGACCGAATTTGTCCACAATGGTTTTCGGGACATCCAACACCCCGATGCTTCTTCAACCTTCCTCCAATGCCCTGATCGAAATTGTGGAGGGGAACATCGTTGTGAGCAAGAACCAGATGGTTCCCCTGCTGCGCTACGATACGGGGGATGCTGGTGAATTGCTTTCGCGAGAGGATATCGGCAGCATTGCGGGCATTTCCCCATCCCTTCTCGATGAGTTACCGGAACGGGTTCTCTGTGTGCGGGGAAGAACTACGGACGCTGTTGTTTTCTACGGAACGAATCTCCCGGTCAGCGACATCAACGAGGCGCTGCTCTCGCTGCCTCCGGATTTCGGATACGGCGGACTTTTTCAGATTCGCGAGGAAAAAGATCGAGATTTTCTGGTGTTCGCATTTCATATCTTCGTGACAAGAATGCCCGATGCGGCGTTACAGGAGCGCTATTCCAAGGAGCTCCTTCGGTTTCTCAAGCAGCAGAGCCTTGAATTCGCAGCCAAATACGATTTGCTCAGTCAATCCGCAGGCGAATCCTTGATTCGGGTCGAATTGGAAAAACTTGACTCCGGCCAGGCTGCATGCAAGCACCGCTTTATCATGGAGGAATAGCCGTGTTGGAACACATCAGCAAACAAGAACGGCTGGAAAAGCTTCTCCAGCTGTACGATCAAGCCATTCGAGCGCCCTTCTATGCCCGGAAATACGCCTCCCTGCAGCCGCCTGTAACCTGGGAGGATTGGCAGCGACTTCCGGTTTTGTCCCGTGACGAAATTTACGCCAACGCCTATCCACGTTCCCAAGACATGCTCACCTGCCCCCTCGAAGGGGGAATTGTCGTCTCTACGGGGGGCTCTACCGGGATAGCTCGGTATACCTGGCTGACACATGCGGAATGGGACCGATTCGCTGACGTTCAGGCAGCCAGCCTCAAACTTCTGGGGGTGAGACCTGTCGACAGGGTGGCCAATCTTTTCGTTGCCGGCCAGCTCTGGCCGTCTTTTCTCGGCGGTCACGAAATCATGAAGCGGTTGAATGCCGTGCATCTACCGATTGCGGCAAGCACCAAACCCGAAGATGTCTTGCGTCTGTGCGTTGAATTTCAGGCGACGGTGATGCTCTCGCTTCCGACGGCCATGATTTTTTATGCGGACATTGCCCTCAAAAATCGTATTGGTCTGCCATCCCTGCGTCTGGCTCTATATGCTGGAGAACAGATGAGTGTCGAGGCGGAACGTCATTTCCTGAAGGTTTTCCCCAATTGCAGGGTATATGCCGTGGCTTACTCCAGCGCAGATGCCGGTCTGATGGGATATCCGTGCCCACAGTGCGGTTTTGGAACCTATCATCTGCCGACGGCTTTTCAGCATATCGAGATTCTGGATCCCGAATCTCTTCAGCCTGTTTCGCCCGGCGAATACGGCGAAATATTTGTCACCAATCTGGCTCGGTTTTCCATGCCCATTATCCGGTATCGTATCGGGGATGTAGCCACCTTTTTGCCGGAATCCTGCGCGTGCAAAGACCCCAATCCCTTGTTCAAGCTTGCGGGTCGGGCAGGAGAGGATTTCAAGCTGGGTGGTGCCTATATCAGCATGAAGGCTTTCGACGAAGCCCTCGAAACATCCGGAGATGCATTCAGTCTGAACTACACCCTGACGATCGAGGATCGAGAAAATCAGATGGAATTGACCCTTACCGTCGAATCTTCGGATAGCGATCGGGCACGAAAGCAGGAACCTGCGCTCAGAGCGGCTCTTGAAGCCAGAATTCCCGAACTCCGTGTGGGTCGGGAACTGGGATACATTCGGTGCCTGACGATTCGGTTCACGGATCTTGGTTCGTTGCCCCGCAATCCAAAAACTGGGAAACTCAAACGCCTCAATGACCGCCGGGTGGTGGGATAGACAGATTGGGGGTGTGACCCAAATGCTTCATCGGATTCCTACGAAAGTCGGCAGTGGGCAGTGGGCAGTCGGCAGAACCGTAAGGCGACTGTCATGTCGTCATACTCCTAAGGAATTTGCTCCAACGACTTTCATCCAACGGGGCGCAGCCCCGGCTGCATGGGGGATTCCTACGAAAGTCGGCAGTGGGCAGTATGGCCGCTGTCATACCGCCATATTCCTTTGAAATTCGCGCTGGAGGCTTTCATCCAGCGGGGTGTAGCCCGGCTGCATGGGCGATTCCTACGAAAGTCGAATATCAGGAGTCAGAAGTCAGAAGTCAGAAGTCAGGAGTCAGGAGTCAGAAGAAAGCGGATGGCTCCCATTCTTTATAGCTTGCCCCTGCGACTTTCATTAACCGGGGTGAAACCCGGGTTGCATGGGCGATTCCTATGCAACCGGGGTTTCACCTCGATACATGAAAGTCGCAGGGGCGAGCCTGGAAATGCAGGGTCCTTCCGCCTTTATTCTGACTTCTGACTTCTGACTTCTGACTTCTGACTTCTGACTCCTGACTCCTGATCCTTGACATTCGACTTTCATAGAGATTTTCATTACGGTAGCCTACTGCCTACTGCCCACTGCCCACTGCCGACTGCCCACTGCCCACCGCCCACAATCTTCCTGTTTGCATCCCCTTTGGCTCCTATGGTATAAGGAAACGTCCACGGTAGAGCCTTTTCTCCTTGCTACCGATTGCCCCATTCACCGTGTTCATCCGTGGTTTCGGTCGTATTCGGTGTCGGCGCATCATGCCGGTCGTCTTCGATGGACGAACTTCCATCCACATAAGGAGCAGCCTCCTTTTCGATGAAACCCAGTTCCCCAACAGCCCATCGGCTGACCTTCTCCGATTTGCACCTGGCTCGTCAACTTTTCGGAGAGCACAATACCCACCTCGACAAGATCGCTCGGGCCGTTGATGTGCGCATCGATACCCGTGGAAACACCGTCTTCATCGAAGGCGAGGACTTTGCAGCCGATCTGGCCGAAAACATCCTCAATCAACTGTACGACCTGTTGAAAAACGGCTATCCGCTCTATGATACGGATGTCACCCACGCCATCCGTGTGCTGACAGCGGATGACCGCGCCGATCTGAAGGAAATCTTTCTCGATACGGTCGTCGTTACCGCCCAGAAGAGTTCGGTCACGCCCAAAAGCCGTGCCCAGAAGGAATACATCGACGCCATCCGCAACTACGATATCGTGTTCGGGATCGGGCCTGCCGGAACCGGAAAGACCTATCTGGCCATGGCCATGGCTGTTGCGGAGCTCGGCAGAGGCAATGTTCGGCGGATTATCCTCACCCGTCCGGCTGTTGAGGCAGGGGAAGCCCTCGGATTTTTGCCCGGAGACTTGGCCGAAAAAGTCGACCCCTACCTCCGCCCGCTCTACGATGCCTTGCACGACATGATGCGCTTCGACAAGGCCACCAGCCTCACCCAAAAAGGCATCATCGAAGTCGCTCCCCTTGCCTTCATGCGGGGCAGAACCCTCAACGATGCCTTCATCATCCTCGACGAAGCCCAGAACACCACCACCGAACAGATGAAAATGTTCCTGACCCGCATCGGCTTCAACTCCAAGGCCGTCATCACAGGCGATATCACCCAGATCGACCTGCCTTCGGAAAAGCTTTCCGGATTGATCGAGGCAAAGAATATCCTTCAGGGAATCAGCGGCATCAAGATGGTCTTTTTTTCCAAGCAGGATGTCGTCCGTCACAAGCTCGTGCAGGAGATCATCCACGCATACGAAGAACACGAAAAAGGACGCACGAAATGAAACCGACCGTGTTCCAGGATGCCTGGAAACACCTGAAGCAGACGGAGAATGCCTTCAAATGGCTGATCCTTGTCGGTGTCACCCTGATTTTCGTTGCCATCCACTATCCCAATCTCGTTCCATCCGTTGCCCACTACAAAATCGGAGATGTCGTCGAGAAGGACATCAAGGCCAAGAGGGATTTTCTGGTCGAAGACATCGATGCAACGGAAGCCAATCGGCTCAAGGCGATGGAAGAAGTGCTTCCGGTTTTCGACCACGATACATCGCTTCTGACCAGTCTGACTGCAGCCGTTCATCGAGCCTTCGATACCCAGAGACGGCATCAGGAAACCGAAAAAGCCCTACAGCAGCAAGTCCTTCCAAACCTAACTTCGACGACGGACATCGGGCCCCATCGGAAAGCCGTCGAAGTGGATCGCTTCGGTGAGCGGAAAAGTCAGTTCGAACAGATGGCAGGCATCAAGATCGATGCCGAGAGTTTCGCCCTTCTCGAAAAGGAAGGATTTCATCAACGCATCGAGGATGCTATCGTCCAGATCTTGACGAACATTCTCGACAACGGTGTTATCGGCAACAAAGACCTGCTGCTGCGCGAAATGGATCGAGGCATCCTGCTCCGGGACATCGAAAGCGGTGCAGAGACCATTCTGTTGCGTCTGAAATCCATCTACGGTCTCGATCAGGCGCGAAGCATGGTGCGGATTGTCGGATCTCCCGTTCTGGCTCAGGAAAGTGCCGCTGTCCGAAACCTGGTGGTTGAAATCGTCCAGAGCCTGATTCAGCCCAACATCGCCTACAACCGAAAAGAAACGGAGGAAAGACGCAAAAGGGCCTACGAATCGGCAAAGCCCGTTCTCTACCAAATCAAGGCGGGTGAAATGCTGATGCGCGAAGGCGAGCGGGTTACAGCCGAACACCTGATGAAGCTCAACGCCCTCAAAGATCAGGAGCAGACCCGCTCGGCTCTGTTCGGTGTTGCCGGATCGGCCCTCATCATGGCCTTCCTGCTTTCTACGGCATACATTCTTTTGCGACACCTGAGTCCATTCCTGAGGCAAAACGCCGACAAACACCTGCTTTTTCTTGCATCCATTCTGGTCACCTTCTTTCTTCTCGTTCGGGTGGCCTTTTCCTTCATCGAGACTGTTTCCGCCTCCATTCCCTACGGCATCACCCCCCTTTCCCTGCTCTTCGCCATTCCACTGGCCGCAGGTTCCATGACGACGTGTCTCTTCATGGGAATGAATCCGGCGGCCATCCTTTCCGTGGTTCTGGCCTCCGCAAGTGCTCTTCTCTTTCAGGGTCGCTTCGAGATCATGTTCTTTTTCCTGATGAACAGCCTGATGGCCGCCTATTGTGTGAAACGCTGCCGGGAACGAAAAGTGTTCATTCGGGCCGGGTTCACGATCGGACTGCTGAACGTCGGGTTGGCTACGGCCATCTGCTTCTACGAAATCCGGGTATCGTCTCTCGAACTCATCTGGTCCTGGACCTTCGCCTTCCTGGGAGGGGTGCTGACGGGGGTTCTTGCTTCGGGGATCGCCCCGCTGTTCGAATGGGCTTTCGGCTATACCACGGACATTACCCTGCTGGAGCTGGCCAATCTGGACCGACCGATTCTCCGGCGCCTTCTGCTTGAGGCACCGGGCACCTACCACCATTCGGTCATTGTCGGCTCGATGGTGGAGGCTGCAGCTTCCGAAATCGGGGCCAATCCGCTGCTGGCGAAGGTCTGCGGTTATTACCACGACATCGGAAAGATCCGAAAACCCCTCTATTTCATCGAAAACCAGGCGGGCGGCAGGAACCGGCACGACAAACTGGCCCCGTCCATGTCCAAGCGAATCCTTGCCGCGCATGTGAAGGACGGCGTCGAGATGGCGAAGGAAAACAAGCTGGGTCAGGCCATCATCGATGCGATCCAGCAGCACCACGGCACCAGCCTCATGCGGTTTTTTTACGAAAAGGCCAGACAGCAGAAAGCCGATCAGGACATTAACCCCGACGATTTCCGGTATCCTGGCCCCAAACCCCAAACCCGGGAGGCCGGTCTCGTGATGCTGGCCGATGTCGTCGAAGCGGCCTCGAGAACCCTCGAAAACCCAACCCCGGCCCGTATTCAGGGGCTGGTCCAGAATCTGATCAACAAGGTGTTTTCGGACGGTCAGCTGGACGATTGCGAGCTGACCCTTCGGGATCTGCACAACATCGCCAAGGTATTCACCCGAATTCTCAACGCCGTCCACCATCACCGCATCGAGTATCCGGATCAACTGGTCGTCATCGGAGGCAAAGCAACCCATGGCCGTACTGATCAGCAACCGACAAAAACGGAAGCGGATTCTGCTAAGGGAAATCCGTCACAAGGCACAGACCATCTTAAGCGCCTTGGGGTATCCTGAACACGAACTGTCGATCCTGATCGTGGACGACAAGGAGATGGCCCGGCTGAACGCCCAATACCTCCATCGGGAAGGGCCGACGAACGTCATCGCCTTTCCGATGCAAGAAGGCGATTTTGCGGATATCAATCCCCTGTTGTTGGGGGATGTCGTTCTTTCCGTGGACACCGCTCAGGCTGAAGCTCGGGCTGCAGGCATTCCGTTTTCCGCCAGGTTTACCCAGCTGCTGGTCCACGGCATCCTCCATTTGGTCGGATATGATCATGAAACGGATGAAGAGGAAGCGCGTCGGATGGAAGCCAAAAGCGACGAATTGCTTGCCATGCTGGCCAAAGCGGAGCCACCGGCATGAAACAGTATTTGGTGACTGCCGATGAAATGCGCCGGATGGACCGGATGACGATCCAGGATTTCGGTATTCCCGGCCTTGTCCTGATGGAAAATGCCGGAAGACAGGCTGCGGATGTACTGCTGCAGACGTTTTCTGGTGGGGGACCTCTCGATGTCGGTGTCGTCTCGGGTCGGGGCAACAACGGCGGAGACGGTTTCGTCATGGCGCGGGTGTTGGCATCGAGAGGGTGTTCGGTCACGGTCTATGTGTTGAGCAGCCGGGAGCGAATCGCAGGAGATGCGCTGGAGAATCTTCTTCGGATCGAAGCCATGGGCATCGAGATCCTGTGGCTTGTTTCGGAGTCCGACCTGCTTCGGGTCGAGGCCCGGCTGTGCGCCCATGACGTGCTGGTCGATGCCTTGCTTGGAACCGGTCTCAACCAGGAAGTCCGCGGACTCTATCGAACGGCGATCGATATGCTGAACCGATCGAAGAAGCCGATCCTGGCGGTGGATCTGCCTTCCGGTTTGGATGCGGATAGCGGAAAACCCCTCGGCTGTTGTGTGCAGGCCCATACCACCGTCACCTTCGCCTTTCCCAAGGTCGGCCACCTGCTCCTGCCCGGTGCAGCGTTCACCGGAAACCTGCATATCGTCGATATCGGCATTCCTGCCTTGGTTGTCGACCGGGTGGGGCCGCAGCATGCCCGGTTGCGCCTTGGTGATTTTTCCGATGTCGTCAGAAATCGTCCTCCGGAAATCCATAAGGGAAGGACCGGGCACTGTCTCATCGTAGCCGGGTCCAGAGGAAAGGCCGGAGCCGCCGGACTGGCGGCAAGGGGGGCCTTGCGTGCCGGAGCAGGTCTTGTCACCCTGGCCTGTCCGGCATCCATCCAGCCGATTCTGCACGGGTTCTTGATGGAAGCGATGACGGAAGCCCTTGCGGAAACCCCCGCCGGCGCGCTGGACGTCGATGCGTTGCGTTTCCTTCTGGAGCTTGCCGCAAGCAAGTCCGTTTTGGCCGTCGGGCCGGGAATCGGTCAAAGTGAGCCGACCGTTCGGTTGGTTCGCGAAATCGTCGCCGAAAGCCCCATTCCACTGGTCATCGATGCCGACGGGCTGAACGCTCTGGCCGGGGATACGGATATCCTCCGCCGAGCGAAGCATCCTCCCGTCTTGACACCCCATCCCGGCGAAATGGCCCGCCTTGTCGGTGTATCCGTTCCGGATATTCAGGCCGATCGCATCGGTCATGCCAGAAGATTTGCCGAACGATACGGTTGCTATGTGATCCTTAAAGGCGCCCGCTCTCTTGTTGCACTTCCCGACGGTTTCGTGTATGTGAATCCGACCGGCAACCCGGGAATGGCCACGGCCGGAATGGGGGATGTCCTGACAGGGATGGTGGCAGGTCTCATGGCCCAAGGGTTTGGACAAAAGACTTCTTGCGCGGCTGCCGTATATCTGCACGGTTTCTGTGGCGACCGGCTGGCTCGGGATAAAGGGCCGCGCGGGTTTCTCGCATCCGAACTTGCCGATGTCCTTCCGACACTCTTTCGGGAGCTTGCGTCGGGAAGCCTCTCATGACCTCCGTTGTCTTCCGTTGTGCCAGTTTGGATGAAACCCATCGGATCGGCGTCCTTCTCGGTGAGCGACTCGAAGCCGGAACCGTCTTGCTTCTCAAGGGGGAGCTCGGTGTCGGAAAGACCAGCCTGGTTCGGGGGATTGCCGAAGGGGTGGGCGTCGATTCCGGGCAACCGGTGACAAGTCCTTCCTATGCGCTGATCCATGAGTACAGCGGTCGGCTGCGGTTGTTTCATGTCGATCTGTATCGGATCGGCTATGCGGATCTGGAAGATATCGGTTTCTTCGATCTACCGATCGAGGAAGGCGTTCTGGCCGTCGAATGGGCCGAGCGACTTCCGGCAGATGCATTTGCGGACAGAATCGAAGTGATGTTGGATATGCAGGAAGACGAAAGCCGAATCATCGAAATGACGGGCAAGGGAGAAACGTGTGCTCGATGGCTCCGGCTGTGGATTTCCTGGCTTACGCAGAAAAGGGCCGGAAGCCTGCCGGCCATGCAAATCGTGGAAGAGGAAAGGAAAGATCGATGGCATTGATTGTTCAGAAATACGGCGGCACATCCGTTGCCAACCTCGAGCGCATTCAAAACGTCGCCAAACGGGTCGTCAAGACCTATGATCAAGGAAACGACGTCGTCGTCATTCTGTCGGCGATGGCCGGCATCACCGACTCCCTGATCGAAATGGCCCAGGAAATCACCCGTGCTCCGGAGAAACGCGAACTCGACGTTCTGTTGGCAACCGGGGAACAGACGACTGCAGCCCTGCTCGCGATGACCCTGAACGCCATGAAGTATCCGGCGAAATCTCTGTTGGGATACCAGGCGGAAGTCATTACGGATTGCACTTACGGAAATGCCCGGATCATGGAAATCGGCGCCCGTCGGATCCGGGAGTTGCTCGCTCAGCGCCACATCGTCGTTGTCGCCGGGTTTCAGGGATGCGACATGGAAGGCAACATCACCACCCTGGGAAGAGGGGGGTCCGATACATCGGCTGTTGCTATTGCGGCTGCGCTCAAGGCCGATATCTGTGAAATCTATACAGACGTCAACGGCGTCTATACGGCGGATCCGAACATCGTGAGCAAGGCCCGAAAGATCGATCGGATTTCCTATGATGAAATGCTCGAAATGGCCAGTCTCGGTGCAAAGGTATTGCAGATCCGATCGGTCGAGTTCGCCAAGAAATATTCCGTACCCGTACATGTACGGTCATCTTTTTCCGAAGAGGAGGGAACCATGGTGGTCAACGAGGATGAAAGCATGGAAAAACTGGTGGTGTCCGGTGTCACCTGCAGCAAGAACGATGCCCGGATCACCCTGATCAAGGTGCCCGATCAGCCAGGCATTGCAGCCAAGATCTTCACACCCATTGCAGAGGCGGGCATCATCGTCGACATGATCATTCAGAACCGGCATTCCGGAAAATTCAACGATCTTACCTTCACTGTTCCCAAACCCGATTTCGATAAGGCCATGGAACTGGCCAGGCAGACAGCTGCGGAAATCGGAGCGGAAGACGTTCTGGGCGACAACGGAATTGCCAAAGTGTCGGTGACCGGCGTCGGCATGAAGAACCACTCCGGTGTGGCAAGCCGCATGTTTGCAGCTCTCGCCAAAGAAAACATCAACATTCTGATGATCAGCACTTCCGAAATCCGCATTTCTTGCGTCATCGACGCCAAATATGCCGAATTGGCGGTTCGGGCCCTGCATACGGCGTTCGGGTTGGACAAGGGGTGAGGTGGATGACTTCTGCTTTCAGGGAAAAAGGGGCGGATGGGAACGTGTTGATGGTGTAGGAGAGATACGCCGGGTCGTTTCTACGGGCTCCAGCGTAAGCCAACTTTCTTGATTGATAGTCTGCTGTACGCTCGTCATCCAAAGGATCCAAAAGGAAAGGCCGAAGCGATTCAATCGCTTCGGCCTTTGCATGTTGAACGGAACCTTGCTGAACCGAAAACCGATGGTTCAGTAAAGGTGGTGGGGATCAACCGCCCGTTGCGGCAGTGTGCAGCTTGATTTCGACCTTTTCGGTCAGGCTGGCATAGTATTCACGCAGGATGTCGAGAACTTCCTCACGGCCGAAGTGATCCGGAATCGGGGTTCCTTCGGAGAGGCCCTTTCGCAGGGCGGTTCCGCTCAGAAGGACGCGGTCTTTTTTGTCGTGCGGGCAGGTTCTGAGGGATGCCATGCCGTCGCATTTGTGGCAGTAGAAGGTCCAGTCGATCTTCAGCGGGGTGCACAGCAGGGCTTTGCCGGGTTCGGTCGGCTTCGGAATCTTGTCGAAGATGGTCTGGGCTTCGAACATACCGTAGAAATCGCCCACACCGGCATGGTCACGACCGATGATCATGCGGGAGCAGCCGTAGTTCTGACGGAAGGTGGCGTGCAGCAGGGCTTCGCGGGGGCCTGCATACCGCATGTCGAGCGGGTATCCGCCCTGAACGACGTGTTGCGGAACGAAATAGTTCTTGACGAGGACATCGATGCATTTCACCCGGACTTCCGCCGGAATGTCTCCGGGCTTCAGGTTGCCGACGAGGGAGTGAATGAACACACCGTCGCAGACTTCGACCGCAATCTTGCACAGGTATTCATGGGAGCGGTGCATGGGGTTGCGGAGCTGCAGGGCGGCCACTTCGCGCCATCCCCGTTCCTCGAAAATCTTCCGGGATTCGGCCGGCCTCATGTAGATGCCGGCATACTTCGTCGGGTATTCGGCTTCGCTCAGGACCTTTACCGGTCCGGCCAGGTTGACATCTTTCTGGTTCATGACCATCTGAACGCCGGGATGGTCTTTTTCGGCGATTTTCCAGAATTCTTCGGCTGTCTTGGTGCCTTCGCCCATGAAGGTTTTTTCGCATTCATAGCGTTTGTCGGCCTCGGTCATGTCGTATTTTTCGGTGACCTTCATGGTGGCCATGATTTCGTCCCGCTCCGGATCGTAGAGCGCGATTTCCTGACCGACGGAAATGGCTGCCGCATCTTCCTTGGATGCGGACAGGGTGACCGGGATAGGCCAGAAGGTTCCGTCCGCCATCAGGAAGTTGTCGAGGACGCCTTTCCAGTCCGCCTTGGTCATGAAACCGGTGAGTGGGCTGAAACCGCCGATGCCCATCATGATGAGATCACCTTTTTCCCGGGGGGAAATGGCGATCTTCTTGAGGCCCTGGGCTTTCTTCAGTTCGGCTTCACGTTCCGCTCCTTCGAGCAGACAGCAGGTGAGACCTTTTCCGCCATGGGGTGGGATGAGTTGGGACATGCGCTTTCTTCTCCTTTCAATGGGTTTGGGTTTTCCTCTCCTGGCAAGCCCTTCCAAAGGACTTTCCCGAAACGACGACATCGAAATCTAAAGCTAAAGGTTGCATTTTTAATGGGAAGGAAGACCGGTGTCAAGAAAAATCCCATTGTCCAAGGATTTCCCTTTTTGGTTGACGGATGAAGCGAATTTCTCTAATGAACGGAAAGGTATCGGGTGAAGGTCCTATCCAACTCAATCGAAAGGAGAATGGAAGATGAAGAAATGGGCATGCGTATGGATGGCGATATTGATGGTTGCAGTTGTTGGTGTGTCCACAGCGTCGGCGGACGCCCTGCAGGAAATCGTCAAACGCGGGGAGCTTCGTGTGGCGGTTCAAACCCAGGGCCCTCCTTTCAGCTTCATTGACAAGGCAGGGGTTCGTACAGGCAGCTCTGTCGAGTTTTGCAAGCTGATGGCCCAGGAAATGGGGGTCAAAGTCGTTTTTCTCGATTTCGACTGGGACGGTCTCATCCCGGCCCTGCTTTCCGGGAAAGCCGACCTGCTTGCCGCAGACATGACCGCCAATTTGAAGCGGGCGCTCAAGGTCCGTTTCACCCAGCCCTTCTATTATACGGGTTCCGTCATCTTCACGAAGGCCGGCGACACGAGAAGTTCGCTCGAGGAGTTCAACAAGGAATCCGTTACCGTCGCTGTCCTGCTGGGTGCAACCGGGGAAGCCGTCGCCAAGAAGTACCTGCCCAAGGCCAAGATCAAGTCCTACAAGGGCGGTGGGCCCCTGCTGATCAATGCCGTTCTGGACGGCCATGCCGATATCGGTCTGAATGACGAATCTGCGGTCATGGGACAGATGGCCGAGTTTCCGCCGAACAGCATCCGGATTCTTCCGACGAAGCTTTCCAAGGAACCGTTGGCTTTTGCGGTGCGGCCCGAAGATTCTCATCTGGCCGAATGGATCAATCTCTTTTTCGAATGGGTCAAGGAAGATGGACGCTATGACGAGAACATCCGGTACTGGGTGAAGAGCCTCGACTGGAAAAAAGACCACTGATCTCGGAAGCGCTCGCTGATGCTTGAATCCTTCAATTTCCTGGTCATTTTCGAATACCTGCCTTTGTTTGGCCAGGGAATGATCGCAACGGCCTGGATTTCCGCAGTGTCGACCTTCGGGGCGCTTGTGGTGGGCATCGTTTCCTGCATGATGCGCCTTTCCCCGGTGTCGGCCCTGCGGATCCTGGCCGGAGCCTACATCGAATTCATCCGCTCCACTCCTCTGCTGGCACAACTCTATTTCTTTTATTTCGGGCTGCCGACCCTTGGTATCCGGCTCAACGAATACCAGACGGGCATCCTTGCCCTCAGCCTGAACAGCGGCGCCTACATTGCCGAAATCATTCGGGCGGGCGTTCAATCCATCCCCTGGGGGCTGATCGAGGCGGCAATGGCCTCCGGGCTGGGGTATTTTCAGCGGATCCGCTACATCGTGTTGCCCCAGGCCATCGGTGTGACCATCCCGCCGCTGTTGGGTCAGGCCATCGTTCTGGTCAAGGACAGTGCCTTGTTGTCGCTCATCAGCGTGATGGAGCTGACTCGTGCCGGACAGTTGATGAATTCGGAGCGGTTCATGCCTGCAGAAGGGTTTTTCACGACGGCCCTTTGCTATCTTGTCCTGTACCATCTGCTGAAGGCCTTATCGACATGGTGGCAGAAGCGACTCATCTTTCGACCGGCTTGAAACGGGAAGAAGGGCGATGTTCGTCTATTATCTCAACAACCTGATCCGTACCTTTCCGTTTTTTTTGAAAGGCCTGTGGATGACGATCGAAGTGTCTGCGCTCAGCCTGATGATCGGAACCGGGATCGGGTTCGTGGTAGGGATTGTACGAAACGCCCGGATTCCCGTACTGAACCCCATTCTCGGGCTGTATATCGATTTCATGCGCGGGACCCCGTTTTTGGTACAGGTGTTCATCGTGTTCTTCATTTTCCCGGAATGGGGGATTCAACTCGATGCTTTCTCGGCGTCTATCTTGAGTCTCTCCGTCTATGCCGGAGCCTACATCAGCGAAATCGTCACCGGCGGGCTCGACATCGTTCCGGGCGGGCAGATCGAGGCGGCATCCGCCAGCGGATTGAACTGGTTGCAGCGGATGGTTCATGTCGTGATGCCCCAGGCAATGCGGCCCATCCTGCCGCCGCTTGTCGGTCAGTATGTGTTGTTGATCAAGGATTCATCCGTCGTTTCCGTCATCGGGCTGACGGATGTCACCCGGGTCGGTTGGCTGACGGTTCAGCGGATTCCCGAAGGCTTGATGGTGTTCGGACTTGTCGGCATCCTGTATTTCGTGATCTGCTATCCGCTCATTCACCTGTCGAATGCGTTTGAAAAGCGGCTTCGTATGCAGGAATTCAAGCTGGGATAACCGATGACGGACTCGCAAAAAGTCCAAAAGTCTCATCCGAGCCGCATGGGGGGATAACCGCCTTTTTCGTTGCATCGGATAAACTCAGCCGCCCGAGCTCGTAAGGGCCGGGCATGTGGCCAGACTTCAGCGATGGGTCATTGGAATGCAATATCTTGTTCTTCAAACAGATATGGCATGAATGCGCATGCCCGGCCCAACGATCTCCGGCGGCTTCAAACAAGTATCCGATGCAACATCAAAAGGCGGTTATCCCCCCATGCTCAGGCCCGGAACTACCCGAGAATCGGGGGGTAGATCGACTTTTTGCGAAGCCGTCAACGATGATATGGAAGTCAGAAGGATAGGATGGTATGGATTGGACAAGCTTGTTGAACCGGCGGATCGAATTGGCTTATCTGCCGACACCGATACAGGAGGCGCCGAAGCTCTCTGAAGAATTGGGTATTCGTCTGTGGATCAAGCGGGACGATTTGACCGAGAGTATCGCTTCGGGAAACAAGATTCGCAAATTGGAATACCTGGCTGCCGAGGCGTTGGAGCAGCAAGCGGACACCCTCGTCAGCTACGGCGGGATCCAATCGAACCACTGTCGGGCGGTTGCATGGGTCGCTGCGAAACTCGGTTTTTCCTGCGTGCTGGCGCTTCGCGGGCAAGCGCCTGCTGAAAGTGACGGAAACCTTCTGCTCGATCGCATCCTGGGCGCAGACGTGCGGTTCTTTTCACGAGAAGCGTTTCGAGACTGGGCTCTTCTCGATTGCCGGCTGATGGAAACGTTGCGGGCGGAAGGCAAGTGTCCTTACAGCATTCCCATCGGCGGCTCGAACGCCACCGGGACCCTCGGATACATCCGCATGGCGGAGGAATTGGTCCAGTCGGGAATTCAGGCGGATCATGTCTATTGTGCCATGGGCTCCGGGGGAACGTATGGAGGGCTGTTGATTGGGTGTCGCCGGGTCGGGTATCGAACGAATGTTCATGGAATCGCTGTCTGTGACGATGTGTCCTATTTCGTTCGGGAAATCGAGGCCATTCGAAACGAGTTTTTGGAAAAGTACGATCTTTCGGTGGATATATCCGGATGTGAACAGGGGATGGACGATGGGTATATCGGAAGGGGATATGCCCTGAACACCGATGCGGAATTGCGGGAGCTCATCCGGATCGCCCGAACCGAAGGTCTGGTGTTGGATCCCGTCTATTCGCTCAAGGCCTTTTTGGGAATGATGGATCATGCCCGTCAGGGGCGGATTCGACCTGGTGAGACGGTCATCTTCGTCCATACCGGGGGCCATGCCGGTCTGTTTCCGAAACACGCAGAGATGGAGCCGCTGCTCTAAAGGCAACGAAGAGCCGATGATTCGATTTCACAACGTCAACAAATGGTTTGGCAGCCTGCATGTGCTGCAGGACATCGATCTGCACGTCGAACCGGGAAAGGTGGCCGTGATCTGCGGGCCGAGCGGGTCGGGGAAAAGTACCCTCATTCGATGCATCAACCGGCTGGAGCGGATCGATTCGGGGGAGATCATCGTGGACGGGCTTTCCGTTCACGACAAGAAGACGGACATCACGAAATTGCGTGCCGAAATCGGTTTCGTCTTTCAGCAGTTCAATCTCTATCCGCACATGAAAGTGCTCGACAACGTGACGCTCGCCCCGAAGAAAGTCCGCAAAATGAATCCCGGGGAAGCCGAGGCCCTGGCCATGTCCCTTCTTGAAAAAGTGGGCATTCAAGACAAGGCGGGCTCCTACCCGGCTCAGCTTTCCGGCGGACAGCAGCAGCGGGTGGCCATCGCCCGGGCGCTTGCCATGAGGCCCAAGGTCATGCTTTTCGATGAGCCGACTTCGGCTCTGGATCCGGAAATGATCAACGAGGTCCTCGATGTCATGCGCAAACTGGCTTATGAGGGGATGACCATGATGGTGGTGACCCATGAAATGGGGTTTGCCCGCGAAGTGGCGAGCAACGTCATTTTCATGGACAAGGGCCGCATCATCGAAACCGGAACCCCTGAACGGTTTTTCCGAAATCCCGAAAACGAGCGGACCCGGCAGTTTCTAAGCAAGATTTTGACCCATTAGGATTTTGTACGCTTACGCACGACGCTTTCAATTAAAGATGATGGCCTCGCAAAAAGTCGTCTCTTACCGATTTCCCTCCAATGCCGGGCTTCCAGCAGGAGGGCGGGTGGTGTTTTGCGAAGCAGCGGAAACGTGTTTGAAGCAGCCGGAGATCGTTGGATCGGGCGGACGCGCTTCATTTGTTTTGGATTGAAAATCCGGATGTTGCCTTTCAGAAAGCCTTCGTTTCCATCTTGGCCATCCGCCCGATCCTACGAGATCGGGCTGCTGAGTTTTTCCGCTGCGCAAGCAAAATGCACCCGCTCTCCTGCGGGTTAAACAAGAGCATCTGACTTTTTGCGAGGCCATCAATTCAAGAAAGGGAATTTGCAATGAACGTCCTTGTCCTGGGTGGATGCGGCATTCAAGGCCGAGCGGCCCTTCTGGACCTTTCTCAGCAAGCAGGGATCGATCGCATCGTCTGCGCAGATGTTTTCCCGGAAACGATCGAGCGCTTTCCGTTTCTGGATCGCTCGAAGATCGAAGCCGTCCGGATCGATGCCTCCGATCCGGCGGCTCTCGAAACCCTCATGAAGCAAGGTATCGATGTCGTGATCGACATGCTGCCGGCCGAATTCGGTCGGATCGTGGCTTTGGCGGCCATTGGCGCTGGGGTGCCTGCCGTCAACACCAATTACGGCTATCCGATTTTGGACCTTCATGATGCTGCAGCCGCTAAGGGAGTGGCGCTGATGCCCGAATGCGGTCTCGATCCGGGAATCGATCTGGTCATCTATCGATACGGTGCCGACTGGTTCGATCGTCTCGATGTGTTGAACTCCTATTGTGGCGGTGTTCCCGAGCCGAAGGCCTGTACCAACCCCCTGAAGTACAAGATCAGCTGGAACTGGGATATGGTGCTGAAAACCCAGAAGCGTGACTCGGTCCTGATCCGGGACAGGAAGCGCATTCCCGTTTCTGCAGACCACCAGCATGCCAATGAATTCATCCACGAAATCGAGTTTCCAGGGCTGGGAAGGCTCGAGGCATTTCCCAACGGGAACGCAGCCCATTTCGTCGATCTGCTGGGTCTGGGGGATACGATCATCGAATCCGGCCGATATACGTTGCGATGGCCAGGGTGGTGTGCCTTCTGGAGCAGCATGAAACGACTCGGACTTCTTGCGGACGAGCCGGTATCCGAAAAATGGCCGGGGTTGACGCCGCATCGGTTTCTCGTCGAATGGCTCGAACCGAGGCTTCAATACGCAGCGGACGAAAAGGATCTGGCCGTCATGCACAATGTCATGATCGGAGAACGAGAGGGGAAACGCCGGAAACTCATATCGGATGTGCTGATCGAGCGGGATCTGAACAGCGGTATCATGGGAATGGCTCTCGGGGTCAGCACTCCTGCGTGCATTGCAGCCCTGATGTTGGCCGACGGGACCATCTCCAAAAAAGGCGTTCTGTCTCCGGTGTGCGACATTCCTCCCCAGCCCTTTTTCGATGAACTCCGAAAGCGCGGCATTCGGATCGATTTTCGGGTCGAGCCGGGCTGATTCGGTTCAACGCTTTTTCCAGGGTGTTAAACTTTCCGGCAGCTTGCGGAAAAGGCGATTTGCAGGGTTGCGATTGTTCCCGCATTTCTTTCCGGCACGGGATGTGCATTGAAGCCTCCGGAGAAAAGCTCGCTTCAGAGCGGATGCCATCCGGAAATGTTCAACGACAACCCTACGATCCAGGAGGTTCTTATGTATCAAAGCATTCTTGTCCCCCTCGACGGTTCTATCCGTGCCGAACGCATTCTGCCCCATGTCGAAGCCCTTGCGTTGCGCTTCAAGTCACGGGTGCTTTTTCTGCAGGTCCTCAACCCCCTTCAGGTCGCCAATCTTTCCCTCCACGTCTCCGGCATTCATACCGATCTGGTGGCGCAAAGCCTCAAGGATTTCGGAAAACGCTATGAAGAGGTCCAGCAATACCTGGCCGGATGGCAGGGAGAGTTCCGGGAAAAGGGCATCGATGCCCGGAAATTCATTGAACAGGGGCCGATCGTCGAAACGATCATCATGGTGGCCAAACGCGAAAATGCCGATTTGATCGCCATGGCAAGCCACGGCAGAAGCGGTATGGCCCGGGTGTTTTACGGGAGTGTCACAGCCGGCGTGTTGCAGATGATCGATCGGCCGATCTTGCTCATCCGATCCAGAAGACTGGAAACATCTGCATGAGTTCTCCTCAGAAAGAATGGCTTCTGGATGCCATTCGCCGGATGCGGGAAGACGCCCGATCGATTTTTCTGGCCGGCGTTCGGGCTGTTCAAGGCCGGGAAGCTGTTCTGCGGCATTGCAGGCGGCAAGGCAACCGGCTTCAGATGGCAGATCTCACGGTCGATCTCGATGCCATCGGGTCCGTGATCGTAGTCGGAGCCGGAAAGGCGACGGCCTCCATGGCAATGGCCGTGGAAACCCTGATGGGGGATCGAATCTCCGAAGGTGTCATCGCCATTCCCTATGGGCATCG
>CAZJXF010000033.1:0-29135 GCA_964549995.1 uncultured Desulfatirhabdium sp.
GAAAAAGGCCTTCCCCCTCCCATGCGGCTCGCTGAAGACCTACTGACTTTTTGCGGGCCCATCACGGTTGACGGCTTCGCAAAAAGTTCAGCATTCGGCCTTTTTGCGAAGCCGTCATGGTTCAGCAAGATTCTATCCGGCATGGCACGAACCGGTGGATGGGTGTTCCCAGCGGATCGCGGTGGGTGTGCCGGGTAAGCCGGTTGACGTTGATGCCATGGGTGGTTCCATCGTACATTAGGCCGAACCCGTGGGGAATGAGGATCGTCCCTTTTCGCACCATTTCGCTTACCTGAACCTCGCCCGTTTCCGATCCGGCTGCCGTCGTCACCCGGGCTCGATCGCCATCCTTCAATCCCAACTTTACGGCATCTTCCGGATGGACGGCGATGACGCAGGCCCGTTTCCCCTTGTTCCATTCCGGATTGCGCATCAGGGTGTTGGCATTGCTATCCATATGCCTTCCGGCATTCAGGATAAAAGGAAATTCCTCCGGAAGACGCAGGGCTTTGGCCTCGGTGGTCGCGTTGAGATGTTTCACCGTGTCGGCAAGCTCCGGGATGACCGCTTCGATTTTCCCGGAAGCCGTCTTGATTTCGGCCAGATTGTTCTCCGGATCGACCCGTCCCACCCAGAGGCCCTGTGGGTTGTCGAGGATGGCCTGAAACAGGCGATCTCCCATGTCCATGCCCGGGGCAAAGCCCAAGCGCGCCGCATTTTTCCGAAATGCCTTGGGTGCGGTCATCAAGAGCCCCCAGAGAGCGGCCAAGGCTGCACTGTCCCATGCCTTTCCCAGGGTCTCGGCCAGAATGAAGGGCATCTTGGCCAGGTGCTCGGGATGAGCGCCGATCCACTCCATGAGCTTTGCACCGAAGACCATCCGGTTTCCACCGGCCGCTTCCCGAAGAGAATCGGGGATTTTGGGGATAAGCCCCAGTTTGTCTGCAAGGCGGGTGAAGATTTGCGACGACTCCAAACATTCTCCTTCGGGGTGGACGATGGGGCGGCGCATTTGAAAATAGACTTCCGGAAAGGTCCAAGGAAAGAAGGTTCCATCCCAGGATTCGTAAAAGGTGCGGCAAGGCAGCACGTAATGAGCGAGCCTGGCGGTTTCGCTCATCACGATGTCGTGTACGACCAACAGCTCGAGGCTGGAGAAGGCCGCTTCCAGCGCCTGGGTGTCCGGCCAGGAACGAAGCGGGTTGCAGGCGCTCACGATGAGGGCGCGAAGCCGCTCGGGGTGATCGCTCAGGATTTCATCCGGAAGAACGCTGCAGGGAAAGGAGCCCCCTGCCGCAGGCGGCATTCCGGTGACGACGGTCCTCCAGGTTTTCGGATCCCGTTCGTCGGCATGAAATCCGAGGGGCATGACCATTCCGGGAAAGACGTTTCCCCCGCGTCTTCCAAAAATGCCGCAAACCGTTCCGAGGAGATTCAGCAGATAGCAGTTCGCCGTGCTGTGTCGGCCCATGTAAATGCCGAGATCCGGATGAAACGACCATCGACGGGTCACCATCAGCCGACAGAGGGCGTGTACGTCTTCATAGCGAAGCTCGCACACATCGATGGCGGCCCTGACATCGAAATCGACAAACCAGGGACGGATATCCTCCCATCCCGTTACGTGGGTCTTCAGATATTCGGTGTTCTCCCACCCCTCCTGAACGATGATGGCGATCATGGCCTTCGCGAGCAGGGCATCACAACCAGGTCGGATGGGCAGATGAATGTTGGCGACGGCTGCCGTTTCGCTCTTTCTGGGGTCGATCGATACGAGGATGCGGTTGGGATCCTTCGCGATTTCCGTCAGAACGACTCGGGCTCGCGGCATTTGGTGGCTTTGCATGCCGTTCCAACCCCATGCCACCAGCATCTCGGTTTGCGCTTCGTCCGGACCGGTGATGAGATACTGCTTGCCGAACATCCGGCCCTGAACCCACCAACTTCCGGAAAATTCTTGGCCCGCAGATGTATACAGGTTTTGAGATCCCAGCTGCCGCAGCAGGGTCAGGCCGAAAGTGGCCTCGAAATGCCCGCCCTGAGCGCTTGCACCCAAATAAGCAAACGAACGCGGGCCGTGGCGATTCAGGATCGCCCGCAGCTTTTCGGCGATTTCCGTCAACGCCTCCTCCCAGGAAATCGGTACAAATTCGGTTCCCATCCGCTTGAGGGGTCGGGTCAGCCGATCCGCCGGATACTGGTGGTAGATCACGTTCAAGCCTTTGCGGCAGACATATCCCCGGCTTCTCGGATTCTCTTTATCCGGTCGAACCTGAATCATCCGGTTGTTTTCCACCAGAATTTCAAGCCCGCAGTTCTGGGCGCACAGCACACATCCGGTCTTCCGCCATTGCTGCATGAAATGCCTCCTTTTACATTTTCCCGCGTTTTCGGGTCAATTCCATATAGGTATCCACCACCGTCATGGGCGGTACATATAGCTCGGCCTTATCTTTTCTGATGTAGGTCATCGCCCCGGTCGGACAGGTAGGCACACAGACCCCACAGCCGATGCAACGGTCCGGATTCACCCATGCGGCATCTCCGACAGTGACGGCGTTCATGTGACACCGTTCCGCACACAAGCCGCATGCCGAACATTCGGCTTCCGTCACCCGAGCAACATAATTCGAATGGACATAATCGGCAGGCTTGTCAAGGCTTTTCACCCCTTTTAAGATCTGACAGCAACAGCCACAGCACATGCAGATGTTGATTGGTTTCTGGGCGTTTCCCGGCTGGATGACGAGGCCTGCGTCACGACCCTTCTGGAGGATGGCAAGCGCCTCTTCTACGGTGACGCTTCTACCGATTCCGTTACTTTCATAGAAATAGGCCGCAGCACCGAAAGACAGGCACACGTCCTCGGGATAGCTGCACCGTTCTCCGACAAAATGATGTTCCCTGCGACAGATGCAGGGCTGAACGACGATTTTCGACTGGGATTTGATGATTTCCTCGGCATCTTCATAAGACGAGATGGTGATATCGGCTGCGATCGTCTTCGAAATTGGAACAACCCGTAATTGGTTCATGCGGGTTTTTACCAGTACCTCCCGGGTAAGCATCGGCAGATAGGCGTTGACATCCCGGACGAGATCCACATCGAGGTCGTTTACGTGGTATTCCCAAATACCGACAACAAACATAGCCGCAGAATACATCTTTTCGTCCCCCCTGGACTTCCGGAAGATAAGACCTTTCCTGGCCATCTCTTCGAGCCGGGAAGCCAGGTACGTTTCGTCCTTTCCAATGCGGGATGCGATGGCTTTCGGGGTTTCGGGCATCATCGTCAAACATGTGGCCAGTTCCGCCTCCTCCTCGGTAAACAGACGCTTCAAAATGCGAATTTCCAGACCGTTTTCGGTTGCCGGAAAACCTCCTGGGAGGTTGTCAAGATGGATAGCCAGCTTTTTGTACACGTCGTTCATAGAATCTCCTTTCGATTCGGTTGTTGATGTTGGACGATGGCAGCATATCGCTTGACAGGGGTTCGGAAAAGAGGCATATATGACATATATCGTGCAAAATATGTCATAACGGCTTTGCAAAATGACCTTTATATCATCCCATTTTTCAGGAAGATTCTCATGGCCCGAATCGTCTTTCTGCTTTATGAGCAGTGCATGTATTCCACAATCGCAGGAATGATCGACGCTTTCTCCATCGCCAATCAATGGCATTTCTACTGGAAGCGATCGGAGGCCGAAGAAGGAGAGGAAGGCAATATTGCGCCATTCCATGTCGAGGTCGTCTCACCCAAGGCGGAGACGGTCGTCACGGAAGGAAATGTTCGCATCGTCCCCAATGGTGCAATGGAGGATGTACTGCATTCCGATTTGATCGTCATTCCACCGTACATGATCGCTCATCGCCCCGTTCCGAAGCAGATCCCGATGATCCTCGAATGGGTTCAATCCCAATACCACAGCGGGATCCGGATTGCTGCAACATGCACAGGAACCTTCATTCTGGCCATGACCGGGCTGTTGGATGGAAGGCTGGCTACAACCAACTGGCAATATGCAAAGCGTTTCCGAAAAGAGTTTCCGAAGGTCCACCTCAAACCCGAAAGGGTATGGACGGAAGACAACGGGCTCATCTGCTCCGGAGCAGCGACAGCGATGTATCATCTGACCCTTCGGGTGATCGAAATGTTCGGCTCCAAACATCTGGCGAAAGCCTGCGCCAAAACCCTGCTCGTGGATACCAACCGGAAGGTTCAGACCCCTTACCTGATAACGGACTTTCGGAAAGACCACGGCGATCAAGCCATCATCAAGGCCCAACAATGGATGGAAACGCATTTTCATGAAAATGTCTCCGTGGACCAGGCCGCCATGCATGCCGGGTTAAGCCCTCGCCACTTTAAGAGACGTTTTAGGCAGGCCACTGGCGAAAATCCACTTTCCTATCTACAGCAGTTGCGCTTGGAGGCGGCAAAACACATGCTCGAAGCAACGCTCCACAACATCGAGGAAATCACCCTCCAGGTAGGTTATGAGGACAGCAGCACGTTTCGCCGCCTGTTCCGAAGATACACTTCTCTTTCCCCCCGGGAATATCGCGACAAGTTCAAGATGGGATAACAGAAGCCGTTGTGAGAGTATTGGAAAATAGCGGAGAAGATGCTATGGAAGGATATGGTTTGATTTATCCGATCATTCATCCAACCAAGAACGGAGATAGTGATGCCCCCATCGAAGCTGCTCCTCCTTTCCGAAGCGGTGCAACGATTCGTCCCCGACGGCGCATCCGTCGCTCTGGGCCTATCGCTCGAAATCGCCATTCCCTTCGCCTTCGGCCATGAAGTCATCCGGCAGAAAAAACGCCGCCTCACCCTCATCGGCCCCATTTCCGATATCCTCTTTGACCAGTTGATCGGCGCCGGCTGTGTCGATACGGTTCGGGCGGCCTGGGTCGGAAACGTCATCACCGGCATCGGCTACAACTACCAGCGGGCGGTCGAAAGCCGTTCCATCACTGTCGAACACCATTCCAACTTCACCATTTCCCTTGCCCTGAAGGCAGCCGCAATGGGGGTGACCTTCCTACCTTCGCTGACGGCTCTGGGAAGCGACATTCTGAACGAAAATCCCTCGATCACGACCATGAGCTGCCCTTTCACGGGAAAACGCCTGTCGGCTGTGGCAGCCATCCGACCCGATGTAGCCGTCGTTCAGGTGCAACGGAGCGATGTCGCCGGAAACGCCCATGTGTGGGGGTGTCTCGGTATCACCCGGGAAGCCTGCATGGCTGCCGAAAAGGTGCTGCTGCTGGCCGAGGAAATCGTTCCATCCGACGTCATCTTTCGGGATCCGAACCGGGTGCTCGTTCCCGGTTTTCGGGTTTCCGCAGTCGCCCACGTACCCTGGGGGGCCCATCCCTCTCCCATGCCTGGATATTACAACCGGGACCACGACGAGTTTCTGCGGTACAAGAACCGCAGCAAACGGCCGGAGGATTTCGAAGCCTGGCTGAAGTCCGATGTCCATGGGGTGCCGGATCGGGATGTCTACATGCGAAGGTGTATCGGAGAAGAACGCATGCAGGCATTGGCGATTCGCAACCACAGCATTGCAGAGGGGGTGGATTATGGCTATTGATGTCCCCTATACCCGATCCCAGTTGATGGTGGCAGCAGCCGCCCGAGAAATTGTGGATCACGAGGTGATTTTCGTCGGCATGCGGCTTCCGTTGCTGGGATTTCTGCTGGCCAAAAGCCTTCATGCCCCGAACGCCGTTGGTGTATATGAACTGGGAATCGTTCGGGATAGCGTCGCACCGGAGCCCATTTTGACCATGGGAGATCTGCCCAACCTGTATCGATCCGCATGGCTTGCCGATACCTTCGATGCCATGTGCCTGCTGCAGCAGGGGCTGGTTTCCGCAAGCTTCATCGGTGGGGCTCAGGTCGATCGGTTCGGCAACCTCAACACGACCCGAACCTTCGATGTTGAGGGCAGGATGGCCTCCCTTCCTGGAAGCGGCGGCGCCTGCGATTTGGCCTGCCTCGCCCAACGGCACATCATCGTGATGAGCCACGAGCGAAGACGGTTCGTCGAACGGGTGGATTACATCACGTCTCCCGGATGGGGGGAAGGGGGAACCTGGCGAAACGATGTCGGACTTCCTCGAGGCGGCCCCAGCACCGTCATCACCACGCTGGGGGTGCTCCGATTCGATCCGGAAACCCGGGAAATGCTGCTGACCTCGGTCCATCCCGGCGTTCGGCTCGAGGATGTGCTGGCCCAGACCGGATGGGATTTGTCCGTTTCACCCGAGCTTTCGGAAACGCCTGCGCCCAGTGCGGAAGAAATCGCCCTGCTCAAACGCTTCGATCCGAAAGGATACTGGACCGGAAAGTAACGATGACGGCATCCGCAACAGAGAGGGAATCATGACCGACGCTACCGAGATCGGCTCTACCGAACGATCGATTCAACGATACCGATGGGCGATTTTCTGGGTGTTGTCCTTCGGATACATCCTGGTCTATTTTCATCGACTCTGTCCTGCGGTGGTGGCCATCGATATGATGCGGGATCTGAACACCGGTCCGACACTCACCGGCTTTCTAGCCTCCGCCTATTTCTATCCCTATGCCATCATGCAGCTTCCGGCGGGTCTTCTGGCCGATTCCTGGGGGCCTCGCAACACGATCACCGTCTTTTTTGCTGTGGCCTGCATCGGATCGATCGTTCTCGGTCTGGCCCACAGCACGACGGTCGCCGTTTTCGGTAGAGCGCTCGTCGGGCTCGGTGTCGCCATGCTGTTCGTTCCGACCTTGAAGATATTTTCGCAATGGTTCGATGCCAAATCCTTTGCCGGATTGACTGGAATACTCATGGCCATGGGCGGGGTCGGATCGCTCACTTCGGCCACACCGCTCGTGTGGCTGAGCTCTGCAGTTGGATGGCGGATGTCCTTTGTGGGAGTAGGTCTTGCCACCCTCGTTCTCGGGATTCTCGTCTGGATCATTGTTCGGGATAAACCTTCCGACAAGGGCTGGCCGGACATTGTACCGGCATCGACCGCAGCGAAAGCGGAATCGCTTCCCCTTCTGACCGGCCTAAAAATGGTGTTGGCCACCCGATCGTTCTGGCCGCTGTGCATCTGGTTCTTCTGTATCTGTGGGGTGTTTTTCGCAGTCGGAGGTTTGTGGGGAGGTCCGTATCTGCGAAAGGTCTACCATCTCGATCCGTCCCAGGCAGGCCACATTTTGTCGATGATCGCTGTCGGCATGATTTTCGGAAGCCCCTTTCAGAGCTGGCTGTCCACCAAGGTGTTCCGGGCTCGCAAACCCGTACTGATGCTCTCTTCGCTGATCGTCGTAGTCATTTGCCTGCTCTTTGTCGTGTTCACCGACACGTTGCCCATATGGATGCTCTACGTTCAGTTTTTGGGGCTCGGGATTTTCTCGAGTGCGATTGTCGTCATCGGGTTTACGACGGCAAAGGAAAGCTTTCCAGTGCATATGGCGGGAACGGCCACCGGTGTCGTCAATCTCTTTCCCTTCGCCGGCGGTGCCGTGCTTCAACCCTTGGCGGGATATGTCATCGAAATGTCCGCAGGCCCCGATGCGGCGGCTTTCGGCCGGATGTTTGCGCTGATGCTGGCCTGTGCGGCCATCGGCTTTCTGGCCAGCACCCGCATTCGGGAAACGCTTTCTGCTGCAATGTGATCCCCCCTTGAATCGTTTTTCCCCTTGACAAACGTTCCGATAGCTGAAATATAGCTTGTAAATCAATATCGGAATCTGAATGGCGTTTAGTGTGTGGTCAACCATCAACCCAATGAAAGGAGGACGGTATGTCAGGAAAGCGGTTCGGTTGGATAGCGGTGGTTGTGGGAATGGTGCTGTTGCTGACTTCGGGATGGGTAGGGGCCGCAGGCCCTTCACTGGATGCCTGGAAACCGGCATTCGATCCTTCGACAGCCAAATACAAGGCGGTCGTTTCCAACGTTTCTCATCCGGTGATCCGGGGAGTATATGCCGGATTCGCCATCCGGGATGAATTGTGGAAACGAACGAACGGACAAATTTACATTGATTTCAAACCGTTTTCCATGCTGGGCGGTGAGGTGGAAGTCCTGAACCAGCTGCAGATGGGCGCCATCCAGGGTATGGGCGTCAGCTCCGTCGCCTCGACAAACCTCGGTCCACGATTTGGCGTGGTGAACCTTCCCTTTCTCGTCGATTCTTTCGATAAGCTCGACAAATTTATCGCCAGCGGCAAACTCTGGGAGCATTTCCTGATGGCCATGGATCATCAGGGCATCATTGCACTCGACATCACCGGTTACGGCAATTATGGCTGGGCAACGATAACACCCGTCAAGACCATCGAAGATGCCAAAAAAATCAAGTTCCGGACGGCTGAGGCGGCCGTCAACCAGCTCCTGTACAAGGCGTGGGGATTCAACCCGGTAGCCATGCCCTGGCCGGACGTTCCGATTGCTCTGAAACAAGGCGTCATCACCGGGCTCGATCATACCCCGATGGTGTGCAACATCACCAAAAAATTCGAAGATGCCAAATACTTTACTCAGATCAACTATGCTCAGGGGCTGTTCATCTGGATCTTCAACAAGGCATGGTTCAACAGTCTGCCTGCAGACCTGCAAAAAACCTTCAAGGAAACCGTGCATGACGTCTGCAAGACCATCCGGGCAGAAACCCGAAAACAGGAAGCCGAAGAAATCGAAAAGGCCAAGGCTGCAGGCGTCCAGTTCTTCCAACTTTCCGAAGCCGATATCAATACCCTGAGAAAACAGGGGGATATCGCCCATCAACAGTATGCTGCGGAAATCAACAAACTCTATCCGGGAGACACCTACAAACCGGAAAATTACCTGAAGGAAGTCCAGGACCTTCTGGGATACAAACCGTAAGCATGCTTCCGATCTAATGTATTGTTCCGATCTGACTCATCATCAAAAGCCTATGTTGTTGGGTCACCATTCCTGTGGATCAATGTGCGGCCCTTCATTCCCTGCTGTCGCAGGAATTCAGAACGTTGGCTTGGCTTGGACGTCATAAGGGCGACCAGCGGGTCGCCCTTACAAGCTTTCGCATTTTCGCTCTGCACACGACACATCTTGCATTTTCACCCGAAAAGGTTCTCCCATGTTCAAAAAAATTCTGGATGCGATCGATGCCGTATTGACCTTCGTGGAAGATTGGACTCTTTTCATTACGGTCATGGTGGTATTGATTGCCCTCTTCTTCAACGTTATCCTGCGCTATACGATCAATTACTCCCTGGCGTGGTCCGAAGAGCTGGTTCGGGAGGTGATCATTTACACCACGCTGATCGGCTGCAGCCAGGCGATCAAGAACCGCTCGATGATCAAGGTGGATGTGCTGCTTCAATTGGTTCCAAAAACCAAATACCCCTTGATGTTCATCAGCCACATCGCAACCATTGTTTTCGCCCTCATGATGGTGTTTTACGGCTGGCAGATCGCAGCCCAACAGGCCATGACCGGACAAAAGACGATCATCCTGCAGATACCGCTCGTCATTCTGTATGCGTGGCTTCCCATAATGGGGATCATGATGCTGCTGCGAACGATTCATGTCATCTATCAGGACGTTCTGAGCTTCCGAAACCAATAAGCCGGTCATTTCCGTTCTGCGCTGCACACTGCATCGGAAGCTCAACCGGGTTTGACAGCAACCGATTTCCAAGGAGACCCTCACCCTTATGGAATGGACCTATATCGCTCCCCTGCTGCTTCTTCTGGGGATGATGGCCGCTTATGTGCCCGTTTTCATGTGCTTGTTTTTCACTGCGGTGATTTGCATCCTGATGTTCACCAACATTCCGATGATGTTGCTCGTCCAGACCGTTTTTAGGAGTCTTGACAATTTTTCTCTCGTCGTCGTCTTGTTCTTCATTTTATGCGGCAATATCATGACTGCGGGGACTATCGTCGAAAAGCTGATCAAATTCGCCAATGTTCTGGTCAGCTGGCTTCCGGGTGGGCTCGGCATGGCCGGCATCATCGCATGCGCCATGTTCGGCGCCATATCGGGATCGACGGTTGCCACTGTCGTCGCCCTTGGTGGCTTTATGATCCCTGCCCTTATGCAGAACGGCTATCCTGAAAGTTACAGCATCGGAGTCATGACGACTGCCGGAAACCTGGGTGTCATCATTCCGCCCAGTATCGGCATGATTCTTTTCAGCATGATCAGCAACTGTTCCTTAGAGGCGTTGTTTCTGACGGGGTTTCTTCCCGGTGTGCTGATCACGCTTGCAATGTGTATTTATACGTATTTCGTTTTTATCAAGAATCCGAACGTTGCCCGAATGCCCATCCCCAGCTTTTCGTTGGTATGGAGCACCTTCAAGGAATGCTTTTGGGCATTGATGCTGCCTGTGGTTATCTTCGCTGGTATTTACACGGGCACTTACACGGCCAACGAGGCAGCCGTCATCGCCTGCGTCTATGCCTTTATTGTTGAAATCTTCATCCACAAGTCCATGAAGTTCAACGAAATGAAAAAAGTGGTCGTCAGTTCGGCCGTGACATCTGCAACTCTTCTGATCATCGTCGCAGGCGCCACCTGCTTCGGTCGCTACCTGACGATCGAAGCCATACCGGCCAAGATCACGGAGGCCGTCACCGGAAACATTCATTCTCCCATCGTGTTTCTCTTTGCCATCAACATCATCCTGCTGGTTGTCGGGATGCTCATGGACATCATCTCGGCGACCCTCATCATCGGTCCGGTATGTCTTCCTTTGTTGATGGCCTTCAACATCAACCCGATCCACTTCGGCCTCATCATGACCGTAAATCTGGCCATCGGCTACTGCACGCCCCCGGTCGGCGTGAGTCTGTACATATCGGGTGCCGTTGCCAAGCGGGATATCGTCTATGTCACGAAAGCGGTTACGCCGTTCATGATCATCCAAATCGCGATTCTCTTTCTCATCACCTATATGCCGGATGCCGTGCTGTGGCTGCCGAAAATTCTGGGATACGATGTCGGCGGGGTTACAGTGGGAGGTGGGATGTAAGGAAAGGCCGGGGGTAAGGCATGGCGCACCCGCCCCCATGCTCAGGCCCGGAAACACCCCACCATCGGGATTACAGCGGCTTTTTGCGAGTCCATCATTTATACCAAAATAAATGGTTGTTCCACGGCGTTCCGGCGATTCCATAGCCTTGATGGGATCCGCAGGATTCGGGGAGTATTCCCACTCCATACATATCGGCCTTATTTGTCGGCTTCCCCATCCTCCTGCGCCATGAGGGAGAAGGAGTCAGCGCCGGACATTCGGGAGGCTGAAAACCGGCTCGAAACGTACCATCCATTGTTCAGAAGCCAGAATGCGTTCAGTATTCTGGCTTTTCTGCTTTCTTCTCGTACCGAATGAACCCCATTTTTTTTCTTGACACATCTCTTTTCAACCGATAGTAATACACCCAATGGTTACATTATAATTAAAATGTATCCATGCAGACAGTTCACTATGATGAACAACCCATGGAATCTTCTCCTATCAGAGGGTTCCCGAACAGGATGCACAGGAAAGGAGGCCGACCCATGAAATTGAAACAAATATCGGTATCCATCGAAAATGCTCCCGGAAGGCTCTATGAAGTCACCCACGCCCTCGGACAGGCTGGCATCAACCTGAGGGCCCTGAATCTGGTAGACAGCGGTGACTTCGGAAGTCTTCGGCTGCTCGTCTCCGACATCGCCACTACCCGTCGAATTCTGATGGAACGGCACATGCCGGCCCGCGTGGACGATGTGGTCGCCGTTGAAATCGAAGACAAACCCGGCAGACTTTCCGAAATCCTCAAGCCGCTCACGGAAGCGAACGTCAACGTCATGTACATGTATGCGTTCATCGGTATGTCGGCCAACAACGCCGTCATGATTTTCCGCTTCAGTGACAACGATAAGGCCATCGACGTTCTGCAGAAGAACGGTGTTCATATCCTGGACGCCAAGGCCTTCGGCATTCTCGAAACCGAAACCTGAAAAGGAGGATACCATGTCGGATTCCACGGACTTTCAACCCCGGAAATTCGCAGTTGTCGGTGCGGGTCCTGTCGGCTGTATCGTCGCAGCCTTCTTGGCCAGAGGCGGCTACGATGTCACCCTCTGCGATGTGGTTCAGGCGTTGATCGAGCCTGCTTTGGATCCCGGAATCGTCATTGAAGGGGCGGAAAATCTGCAGCAAAAGGTGACGCGGGTGTGCCGATCCATCGACGATTTGGCCGATATCCAACCCGATGTCATCATCATCACCGTCAAGGCCAATGCCCTCCCCCTGCTTTCTTCGGCCATCGAAGGGTTCATCAAACCTGGGCAATATGTGGTGAGCTGGCAGAACGGCATCGATACGGAACGGGAAATCGCCAAGGCACTCGGAACCTTGCCGGTCATGCGGGCTGTGGTCAATTATGGCTGCGGGTTGGTCAAGCCCGGGCATGTCAAGATGCCGTTTCACCATGCCCCCCACTATCTGCAGGAACTCGATCCTAAGTCCAAGTTTGCCGCTGTAGCCGTTGCAGCCGCCTTGACTCAGGCTGGGCTTCTGACGGAGGCGACCGACAAGATCGTCTCCATGGTCTGGCGCAAAGCAGTCCTGAATGCCTGCATGAATCCGGTGTGTGCTGTGACCGGCTACACGATGGCTCAAGCCATGAACGATCCGATCGTGTTCAACATCGTCGATTCCCTGGTCAAGGAATGCGTCAAGGTGGCCCGTGCGAACGAAATCGATCTGGGATGGGACTTCTATCCGAATGCCATCGCCTACATGCGGCATGCCGGTGACCACAAACCCTCCATGCTGATGGACATCGAAGCCAAGCGCCGGACGGAAATCGATTTTATGAATGGAAAATTCATCGAATACGGTCAGCAGGCCGGCATTGAAACCCCCTACAATACGATGATCCGGGGCCTGGTCAAGGCCATTGAACCGAAATGACGGAGCGGTGCCCGAACATGGAATTCAAGGAATGCCCCGTCTGGGTCGGCGTCGATGTCGGCGCTTCCCGGACAAAGGTCATGGTGATCGATGACGACAATCGGCCCATCGGTCACGCCGTCGTCAAGTCTGGAACCGATTTCACTGAATCGAGCACCCGCTGTCTGCAGATGGCTCTCGATATGGCCGGAGTTCCGGATCGCGCCATCCAGCGGCTCATCTCCACCGGGTATGGCCGCAAAAACGTTCTCCGGGCAGACGATACGAAAACGGAAATTGGCTGCCACGCCAAAGGCTGTTTTCACTGTTTTCCTCAGGCCATCACGATCATCGATATCGGTGGGCAGGACAACAAGATCATCAAGGTGGATGCGGAAGGCAGGCGGCAGAGCTTCAAGATGAACCGCAAATGCGCCGCCGGTACGGGAGCCTTTCTCGAAGAAATGGCTCCGAGACTCGATATTCCGATCGAATCCATGGACGGGCTGGCCCGCCAGAGCACCCAGATGGTGGAATTGGGAAGTTTCTGTACCGTGTTTTCGGCAACCGAAGTGCTGGAAAAGATCCGTCAGGGAAAGAAGGTGCCCGACATCGTCAAAGGGCTGTTTCTGTCGGTCATCAAACGGGTGCTCGAGATGGATTCCCTCACGGAAAACGTGGTCATGACCGGCGGTGTGGTGGCCCACAATCCGTATCTGGTGGAAATGGCCCAGGAGCTGATCGGACGACCTATCTGGGTGCCGCCCTTGCCGCAGCTGACGGGTGCGCTGGGCGCAGCGTTGTATGCAATGGAAGGTGATAGGCAATAGGCTATAGCCTATAGCCCATAGCCTATCGCCTATCGCCCATCTGAATCATCAACCCTATTCAACCGGAGGTCCCATGGCAGAAGAAAAACTGGCCTTGCCCAAAATACAGGCTGCAGGCATCATGAAGCAGTACATGAGCGATTATTTCTATGAACTGAACGAAGCTGCAACTACCCAAAAACAGAAGATCGCCTGGTGTACGAGTGTAGGACCGGCGGAAATTCTTCGGGCCATGGGGTTTCTGGTGCATTTTCCCGAAAACCACGGCGCCATGCTCGGCGCTACCCGCATGGCCACAGATATGATTCCGGAAGCCAACGCCATCGGCTATTCACCGGATATCTGCTCCTACCTGACGGCCGATGTCGGTGCCTATCTCAAGGGAGTCACACCTCTTTCCAAGGCCTATCCCGGCATCAACTCCGTACCCAAACCCGATGTTCTCGTCTACAACACGAATCAGTGCCGGGACGTTCAGGACTGGTTCATGTGGTACGGCCGCGAGTTCAAAGTGCCGGTGCTCGGCATCCACACCCATCGAGGGGTCGGAGATGTTCGCGGGGAGCACACGGCATCGATCGCCAAACAGATGGAAGCCCTCATTCCACCGCTTGAGGAAATTTCGGGCCGGAAATTCGACATGGACGAGATGAAGCGGGTGCTTGCGCTCTCCCGGGAATGCTCCGAGCTCTGGAAGAAAGTTCTCGATACGGCCTCGGCCGTTCCATCGCCCATCACCTTCTTCGACGGCACGATCCACATGGGACCGGCAGTCGTGCTGCGTGGCACCCAACGGGCGGTCGACTACTACAAGGTGCTTTTGGCCGAGCTCGAGAAACGGATTCAGGACAAGGTGGCCGCCGTTCCTGGTGAAAAATTCCGCCTCTACTGGGAAGGTATGCCGGTTTGGGGAAGGCTGCGAGACCATTCGATGCTCTTTGCCAGCCACAAGACCAATGTACTGGCCTCGACCTACTGCAACTCCTGGATCTTCTCCGATTTCGATCCGGCGGAGCCTTTCGAGAGTATGGCCCGGGCCTACACGAAACTGTTCATCGTCCGATCCGACGACGCCAAGGAGCAGTACATCAAGGACATGATCCGCTTCTTCAAGGTGGACGGGATCATCTACCACGACGCCAAGACCTGCCCGAACAACTCCAACTGCCGCTACGGCATGCCTCAGCGCCTCGAAAAGGAAACGGGGGTGCCCAGCCTCATCATCAACGGCGACCTGAACGATCTGCGCCTGATCTCGGATGAACAGACCAAGACGAATGTCGAAGCCTTCATCGAACAGCTCGAGGAGAAAAAGTGATATGCTGGATGCCTTGTTCAGACCCAAAAGTGTGGCCATCATCGGGGCCTCCACCAAGGAATTGTCGATCGGAAATCGCATCATCAAGAACCTGATCGACTTCGGTTTCAAGGGCCCCATCTATCCCATCAACCCGAAAGCCGACGAAATTCGAGGCGTCAAGGCCTATCCGAGCATTTTCGACGTACCCGGACCGATCGATCTTGCCCATATGGTGATCGCCAGCAAATTCGTGCCTGCGGCCGTCGAGGATTGCGGCAAGAAAGGGATCAAGGCCATCATCATCAATTCGGCCGGATTCACCGAAGTCGGACCCGAAGGGGCCGCCCTGCAGAAAGACTTTCTGGAGCGGGCCGCCAAATACGGCATCCGGATTCTCGGCCCCAATTGCCAGGGCATCATCAATACCGATCCGGAAGTCCGGGCCTACTGCAACTTTACCTTTACCAAGCCCGATCCTGGTTTCATCTCGATCGTAGCTCAGAGCGGCGGCGTCGGGGAGCTGATCCACCAGGGATTTTCCCAGATGGGCATCGGCACGCGCATCTATGCATCCAACGGCAACGCCAGCGATGTTTCCATCACCGAAATTCTGGATTACCTGGGGAACGATTCCGGAACCCGCGTCATCGTGCTGTATCTCGAAAGCCTGAAGGATCCGAAGGCCTTTCTCGAAGTCATGCAGCGGGTGGCATCGCAAAAGATCGTTCTGGCCATGAAGGCCGGAAGGACGGCCGAGGGCGCCAAGGCCTCCTCGTCCCACACCGGCGGGCTGGCCAAAACGGACATCGCCATCGAACTCATTCTCCAGAAGTTGGGCATTCTGACGTTCCGGGATGAAGGCGAACTGTGCCAGGCTGCTGCAGCCTTCGCCTCCCAGCCCATCCCTTCGGGGAATCGGGTAGGGATCATCACGAACACCGGAGGCCCGGCCGTCATCGCTACCGATGTGCTTGTCGATGAAGGCATGAAGATCCCGACCCTTTCGGAAGCCTCCATCCAGACGCTCAAAGGAAAATTGTTTCCCGAATCCGCGTTCGAAAATCCGGTGGATGTGCTGGCTACGGCCGATGCCGGCCATTTCCGGGCGGCCATGGACGTGATGATGGCCGAAGACGGCATCGACTGCCTGTACATCAATTTCGTCACGCCCTTCTTCGTGAACAACGAGGCGGTGGCCCAGCAGATTACAGAGGTGAACCGCCTTCGCAAAAAGCCCATCGTCTGCAACCTGATGACCGATCCACAGCAATGGAAAGATGTCGTCGAGATCCTGAAGACCGGCGGCGTTCCCTGCTACACCTTTCCGGGTACGGCAGCCCGGGCATTGGCCGCTCTCAGCCGTTATGCAGCCCTTCGGTCGAAGGACATCGGCAAGCCAAAGACCTTTACGGATGTCGATTCCGGTAAGGTCGCCGGCATCCTGGGGAAAGCCGCATCGGATGGGAAGACGCTTCTGTCTGCAGCCGATGTGTACGGGATCCTTGAAGCCTACCGCATTCCTTGCGCCGCCTGGAGGATCGCCGATACAGCGGCGGATGCCGAGGAAGCGGCAAATGCCATCGGATTTCCGGTGGTTCTGAAGGCCGATTCGCCGTCTGTCGTTCATAAAAGCGACATGGGTGGTGTAGCCGTGAATCTGAGGGATGGAAAGGCCGTTCGGGAAGCAGCCGAATCGATGGCCAAACGGATCGGGGCAACGGATTTGCGCTTCTTCATTCAGAAATTCGAGGGCGGGGGACGGGAGGTCATCGTGGGTGCGAAGGCCGAACCGGGGTTGGGGCATATCCTGCTCTTCGGTCTGGGGGGCATCTATGTCGAAATTCTGAAGGACGTTTCCTTCCGGATCGCTCCTATCACCGAAATCGAAGCCGGAGACATGATCGATTCGCTCAAGGCGGCGGCCCTGTTGAAGGGCGTGCGGGGTCAGGCGGGCGTCGATCGCTTAAAACTCGCCGATATCCTACTTCGAGTCTCCCAGCTCGTTACCGATTTTCCGCAGATTCAGGAAATGGACTTGAACCCCGTGATGGCGTTTGCGGACAAAGCCGTTGCGGTGGATGCCCGGATGGTGCTGTAAAAACGCCACCATCCGAAAGACGCATTCGCGGCTTTCATTTATCAGAGCACATGGGCCGGGTTCTATACCCGGCCCCATACAGGACGTTTCCTCCGAAAGTCAGATCCTCCTCCTTATTCTCCACGATGTCGGAGAGAAGGTCGGGGGCAGGGGGCAAAGAAAAAGTTCCTCCCTCTCCCTGCCTCCATTCCTCTTCTCCTTGGGAGCTCAGAAAGCCACAAAGACAATCCTCACTCCTCTTCAAAACCAAAAGAATCGAATCGAAGGGTATGACAGTTTTCGGTGACATCTCGGATCGTCTTCTCTGTAGCTCCATTCGGCAACTCCGCCTGGATTTCCAGAGTTACTTCGACCGGTATGGCCCAGGGCGTTGCGGAAGACTGCGTTCCACTGGTCCCACATGACCGTGAGCAGGTTGTGCGTATCCCAGTTGAGCTCGCCCTTCCTGGTGGCCTTCACGGCCCCGCGGTCTTCGCGAAGTGTCTGCGCCGCCATCTCCTCCCACTGATCTCCGTACACGGCCTGCAGTTCCCGCTCCACAAAAGGGCGCAACCCCCTGTTGAGCAGCTCAAGCGCGTCACCCACTCTGCCGTGATTGGTTTTAGCCATGTTTCACCTCGTCCTCTTCTCGAAATATCCGCTCTATACCTTCCATCATGACCTGAAAACTGCGGGAGCGATTGCCGTCGCGGCTTAATAATGCGGCCATTTTTCGTGCCCCTGATATTTTTTGAAATTCGGGAATGAGTTTCACGATTTCCCTGGAGGGTTGACGAATGCTGTCTGGATCACGATAACGAGATTTATGTTTGATTTCTTGCAGCCGGACATTCCCGAACGCCCGGGCCATTGCATCAGGCTCACCAAAATACCATGCCTCAAGCTCCTGACAGGCAATTCGAACAAGAGCATTTTGACATCCGCAAGCATGACAAAGTTCAATGAGTCTTTGCTTCAGTGCAAAGCAGTCGCCGCCATCATTGTCCCGAACAATGACAAAACGCACCCCCGGCTCTCTCCAGGCGCGAAGTTTCCGTGGAATACTCTTTTCCAGATCCTGTTTTCCTTCATGCGGTATGCACAGGAAATTGATGTCGGGCAACAATCTTGGCAAAAGGCCGTCCAGCAGGGTCTTCATCGACCGCTCTTCGAGAAGAAACACGATACGTTTCATTTCAGCCCCGCCCCTTCGAAGAGCCCTTGCTTCCAAAGCGTTCCGGGCAAATCACCTTCGGCAACCAGGTTTCGCAACAGTTCATGTTCGGCCGCACGCCGCACTTCGCTGAATCCATCCTTTTTCACCAGCCAGTAGATTTCTTCCAATTGTGCCCCATTGATGAAGTCAGGCGAGTGGGTGGAAACAAACACCTGCCCACCCCTCCGGGCGTAGTCTCGGAATTCTTCGATCAGTTCGTAGAGCAGCTCCGGATATAACTGATTTTCCGGCTCCTCAACCGCCAGCAGCGGATGCGGTTTCGGATCATACAGTAGGATCAGGTAGGCAAACATTTTGATCGTACCATCAGAAACATATCGGGCGATAAAGGGATCCTTGAAACTGCCGTCCTGAAACCGCAGCACCAGACGGCCGTCTTCCGTCGGCTTTGCCTCGACCCTGCTCACGCCGGGCACGCGCTCTTTCATTGCCTGAAGCACCTTTTCAAAACAATCCGGATGGTTCTCATACAGGTACTGGGCTACCTGGGCGATGTTGTCGCCGCGGGTCGAAAGGTGTTCCGCATAACCGGCATCGGCGCTGGGTCTGGCATCGCTGATATGGAAATCGGAAATGTGCCAGTTCTCGATCAGGCTTCGAAATTCGGACACGACGCGGAATTCCTTGAATTGGCCGAGCCCCTTGATGGCCAGGACGCTTGGATCATCCAGCACATACTCTTTGCGTTCTGCTTCCACACCTTTCTGTCCATAGGCCGCCTCGTTGGTGATGGCCGAGCCTTTTCCCCGGGAAAAATCCACAAAATGCCAGGGCTGACCGCATTGTCCACGTCTGAACTTCAGAATTTCCCGAACCACAACCGGCCGCCCCGCATCCTCTCCGATTTCCAATTGGTACGTTGCCAGCCGTCCGCCGCTTTCACGAAATTTCAACGTGATTCCGATCGGGCCTGTTTCTCCGCGGCTGACCAGTTCCCTGAAGCCGCCCCTGCGAGTAACCGCTGACACCACGTTCTGCGCCAATGCATCTTTCAAAAAACTGAACACATCGAAAAGAGTTGACTTGCCCGAGCCATTGGCGCCGACCACAATGCAAAGACGAGGAAGGTCCTTCAGTTCCGCCAGCCGAAACAGACGATAGTTTCGGATTTCCATACTTTCTATTTGCATGGTTCACCTCTATAAAAACAAATCCTGATCTTTGTAGTGTGGTTTGGTCTGGGCCAACCGGGTCAACTCCGGCCAGGCCAGGACGAGGCTGTTGTAGGCCAGCGCCTCGCTCGACCAGTTCTTCTTCTCGCAGATTTTATGGAGCCGGTAGGAGAGTTCGCTCGCCATCTCGCCGACTGTGCCGCCGAGCTTGCGAAGAAGGTCAGCCACGCCGCTTTCGCCGTGCTGTTCGAGCGCGCGAATGAGATGCTGGGTCGCCTCCCATACGTTCAGCCGCTTGTCCGAGGATGGGTCCCAGTTCTCCGGAAGCTCATCCCGCTTGAGCAGGCGAACCTTTCCTCCGCGTGAAGAGACGATGCCCGCCTGCACAAGGCCATTGACTGCGGTGTTCTTGGCTCGGGAAAGGGTTTCCGCCACCCCGAACTCGCCTTCCTCCATGCCATGCTATTCGAACCATGCCAGCGCCCAGCGGGTGTCGGCGTCGAACTCCGCCTCCTGTTCGGCCAGCACTTCGTCAAGGGTTTGGTTGATCAGGGCCAGAGCGGTGCGCACGGTCATGGCGTTGCCGCTCGATTCGACGACCTTCGCGTAGCGCGAGAACACGGCCATGCCCGGGCCGATGCGACGTATCATGCCCGCTTTTTTCAGGGTGTCGATCTGCTTCTCGACAGCGCGTGACGTAATTCCAATCTTCTGTGCGATTTCAGCCGCACTGATGGTCGGTTTGGTTTTGATTAGGCGCAAGATTTTCTCTGAACTTTTCTCCGAACTTTTGAATGGACCTTCCGCCGAATCACCCGCAAGTATCAGTTCACCAACCGGCTTTCGGTGAACCGTTGCGATAAACAGGCAGCGGTCATGGTCATCGGTGAAATCAATCTGTTCTTGTCGAAGTATGGCTTGTCAATTCCCTTTGGAATCGTGAGGAGAATGACAACGAGCCCATTGCCAAGTGCCACATTTTCGGTATTCACCGTCAATGGACTGCGCACCAGGTGACTTGCGGCATTACTGATCAATTGGTTGATCCGTGCAACATCGGCCAATCTGCCCTTGCTGTCCTTATAGATCAGCTCAATCGCAACCGATCCAATCCAGGATAAGTTGACCACGATGATAAACCCATCCGGCAGAATGCCTTTTACGGTTGCCCCCGGTTTCAGGTCTTCGAGTCGTGCCATTGGGATTCTCGCTATCTAATGTTGAATGATGGAATTTCCGATCCCAAAAAATCATCCGGCTAACGACTCAAAAGGGTGTGGAATGTAGGTTGTAATCGCTTGCGATGTTTATCAAACTCGTTTCGCATAAAGGTATACATTGAAGACGCCCCCAGAGATCGTTACAGATTTAGGGTACCATCCTGCCAAGGAGTTTTCACCTATGAAGAAGGCTAAAACAGGGGAAGACGAAAGCCCTTTGCCTTGCGTCTGGATGGTCTTCAAGTAGAAGCCAGAATTTGGGCAATATGCCTCACCTGTATGTTGGATCCGATCTTCGCCAGCCTGCCCTGAATGTGCAATAGACAACCCATGTCACACCCTACAACGGTATCGGCACCCGTTTTTAGAATGGCGGCAATCGTGTCGTCTCCCAAGGCCGTCGAAATTTCAGGATATTTGACGCTGAATGCCCCACCAAAACCGCAACACCGATCTGAATCCTCCATTTCAATGAGTTGAAGATCCCGTACGTTGGAAAGCAGTATTCTGGGCTGACGTCGAATGCCCAGCGCTCTGGCCAAATGGCAGCTGTCATGGTAGGTTACAACAGCCGGGTATCGTGCGCCGACATCTTCGATGTGAAGAACATCGACCAGAAATTCCGTGAATTCATACGTTCGTTTACCGATTTCTGCGGCTGCATGGCGTCTTGAAGGATCGTCAGCAAACAGGATCGGAAAGCCATGTCGAATCATGTGCACACAGGAACCGGATGGACAAACGAGAACATCCGCTTCTTCGAAGGTCTTTAGAAAATGCTTTGCGACGTCCGCGGCCTGTTTGTGGTAGCCACTGTTGAAAGCGGGCTGACCGCAGCAGGTATGACGTTCAGGGAGAACGACTCGGATCCCCAAACGTTCCAGCACTTCTATGACCGATGGGTTTGGATCGGGATTCGTGGCTTGCATCAAGCATGGGACTGCTACCGAAACGGTTGTACGCATGGCATATCTTCCCTTCAACCAGGTCCATAACGATATCTGATCGTAACCCAAGCGGATACGGTTGGCAAGCTGCCTTTCCTGGAAACCCCTGCAACGAGCTGTTTCTACGGCATGGGCCTTTGGCGGTACCGCGATGTTCGCCGTGATTCATGATGGCCTCGCAAAAAGTAAGATGCTCTTGTTTAACCCGCAGGAGAGCGGGTGCATTTTGCTTGCGCAGCGGAAAAACTCAGCAGCCCGATCTCGTAGGATCGGGCGGATGGCCAAGATGGAAACGAAGGTTTTCTGAAAGGCAACATCCGGATTTTCAATCCAAAACAGATGAAGCGCGTCCGCCCGATCCAACGATCTCCGGCTGCTTCAAACACGTTTCCGCTGCTTCGCAAAACACCACCCGCCCTCCTGCTGGAAGCCCGGCATTGGAAGGAAATCGGTAAGTGGCGACTTTTTGCGAGCCAATCATTCCTAAAATAGAGCGATGATTCCGTAACACCATTCGATGTAAAACGTTATCCCAATAGTAGAAATGTATCGTTGGTGATCCCCTTTGGGTCTATCATGTCGGCTCTTGAAACGTACTATAGAAATCATCGGCATCGTGTTTACGGCTATCTTGTCCGATTGAGTTCAGATCCAGAAATGGCTGCGGATGTCACGCAGGAAGCCTTTTTGCGATATGCAACCCGATACGGTACGGATACCATTGAGCCGGCTCTTCTGTATCGGATTGCCCGGAACCTGGCTTTGGATTGCCTGCGCAAATCCAAGCCCTCGAGCGAGCTGACGGAATCCTGTGCCGAAAACGGAAGCGATCCGGAAACCGACATGGTCATTCAGGAGGAGTTCCAGCGAATGCTTGCAGCGCTTCAACGACTGAATTCGGAAGATCGAGAAATTCTTTCGCTGGTTTCCGGGGACGAAGAGCTTCGGTATCGTGACATCGCTGCCATTCTCGGAATCTCGGAAGGAAACGCCCGTATACGGGTTCATCGCGCCCGAATACGGTTGCGCGAAGAGATGAAGAAATGAGGAGGACCGATGGAAACGACGCTGATCAGCCAATTTATCGATGATGAACTCAGCCTCTCCGAAAAAATCGATTTCATCCATTGGCTTCAAGAGGATTCCAACCGTCTGAACGAGACGCTTGTGTTGCTGGAACAGGAGACGTGCTTACGTACCCCCCTACCATTGAACCGCCCCGTGATATCCTTGAAGGATATTCCCGCCGAACGCCGCTCCTGGTTGGATGTGTTCCGATGGAAACACCTCGTTTCTGTTGCAGCGGCGCTCCTTTTGGTTATCGGTATCTGGTATCGACCGATGCCTCTTCCGAACGGCCCTTCTGCACCCCTATCGGTGTCTCATCGGTTCGTGATCTATGCGCCGGAAGTCCGACAAGTCGAAATTGCCGGCAGCTTTTCCGACTGGCGTCCGGTTCCGATGCATCCGATCGGTGCCGAAGGATACTGGGAGCTGGTTTTGACGATGCAGCCCGGAGAGTATCGCTATACGGTCATGATCGATCGGAACATCCGCATGCCCGATCCGACGGTACCGTTACGGGAAGCGGACGATTTTGGAGCCGCGAACTCCATATTGCGGATCGGATAACCCACGCCATGAGAAGAAGAGCCATTCTAAAGGTATGGAGGAGTGTCCTTCGGTTTATTACGCTGACGTCAGCGCTGATCTTATGGGTGTCACTGATGACGCTATGTGATTCTGTGAGCGCTCTCGATGCAACGCCGAAAGCGATGCAGCCGCTGATGGATGCCTTGATAGAACGATACGTTCCGGAAAAAGACGTTCAGCGACTGGTGTCCGGAATGGTGGATCGAGGTACCGATGCAGGGACGATTCAATCGGTGCTGACGACCATGCGGCAGGCTGTCGATGAGGGGCTTCCTTTTCATCCGTTGATGGAAAAGGCCTTCGAAGGGCTTGCCAAAGGGGTGGACCCTCCCCGAATCCAGGATGCCGTTTTGCGGGTGGCCGAACGCTATCGGACGGCATATCGATATGTGAATTCCAAATGGTCGTCGGATGCAACGCATCGCTTGGGAGAACCGGTTGCAGAAGCGATCGCAGTCGGGCTGAACATCGAGCAGATCGATGCCACTCTGACAACGGTTATTGCCGTGCCATCGTCCTCCCCCAAAGATGAACGAACGATCGATCGAGCGTTAAAGGTGCTCAAAACCGCTCGAAATCTGGCAGCCTTGGGTATATCACCGTCCCTGGTGGAACAGGTTCTGGTGAACAGCCTACGGGATGGATTCCCATTGAGGGATATTCAGGACCTTCCGAATCTGCTGCTGAAATACACGCCACATTCTTCCTTCGATCCAACGGCTGCGCGTCTTGTTCGCCTTCTGGAAGAAGGAAGGGGAAAAACGAATCAACCCATCGAATTCCTCGTCGATATCGCGGCCCGTTATCGGCATGTCGACGCTGGGTCTTCCACTCATCCGGATGATCCGGGGAGAATGGGGACTGGAAAAGGCTCTGGAACCGGATCCAGCGGATCTGATGGTGGGCACGGAAGTGCAGGAGGAGGCGGCGGCGGCAGCGGAGGAGGAGGTGGTGGTGGCGGCGGTGGAAGATAATTCTGTAACGAAACGGATCCGATTGCGTTCTCAGATCAACAGCGATCGCGATTCGCCTGCAGGAAAAGAAGCGAAAATTCGGTAACACGCATTTCTCATCACACTCAACGGAAAAAGGAGGTCGATCATGGTGTTTCGCATGCATGGTAAGCTCGTCGTTCTGGGAATTCTAACCATTTTGATAGGATTGTGGGGGGTTATACCGGTTGTCAGTGCAGGGGATCCTCACGCACAAGATGCAGTCGTTATCTCTAAAAACGGTGGATATGGTCCTGGTGACGGCACCGGAAATGGGGGCAGCGGTCCGAAGGATGGTACGGGAAACGGTGCCAAAAAGGGAAATTGTTCGTTTCAATCCGTTTCGCAGAACGTTTTTTGGATTGCTGGAAAAGGGAAGGGCAAGATGCATGGCCCTGGTGACGGAACCGGAAACGGAGGCAACGGTCCAAAAGATGGAAGCGGTTACGGACCGGGTTCCTGTTGACGGAGCGATTAGAATGATAATGATCGCGTAATGAGATTTCTTGTTACGTCCAACTGAACGTTCTCTCAGCGTCTCATCATGGAAAGCCCGGGACCTCCTGGAGAGGATGTGTCAAGCCGTCGTTCTTGAGTACAAGGAGCCATTATGGCGGTTGCTGTTCTTGCTGTTGCTGTTGGTCTGGTGCTGCTTGTCTGGAGCGCCGACCGTTTCGTGGAGGGAGCGGCTTCCACAGCCAACCATTTCGAGATGCCGCCGTTGCTGATCGGCATGGTGATTGTTGGTTTCGGTACATCTGCACCGGAGATGGTGGTTTCTGCCCTGGCCGCTTTCCATGGAAATCCAGGAATAGCACTCGGTAACGCATATGGCTCCAATATTACCAACATCGCCCTGATTCTGGGTATCACGGCACTCATCAGCCCGATAGCGGTTCATTCCCAGGTATTGCACAAGGAGCTGCCGATCCTTACGGCCGTGACTGCCCTGGCAGCGTGGCAGCTTTGGGATGGTGAAATTACCCGACTCGATGCCCTGGTGTTGCTAAGTGTATTTGCCGGGTTGATGGCATGGATCATTTGGGAAGGGGTGCATAAGAAACCTGATCCACTTGGAAGCGAGATCGAGCAGGAATTGAGAGAGCACGCCATGCCCATTCATCGGGCTCTACTTTGGCTGATAGTGGGGTTGGTTCTTCTGGTTGTGAGCTCTCGCATCCTGGTATGGGGTGCCGTGGAACTCGCCAGTCGCTTGGGTGTCAGTGACTTAATCATCGGGTTGACCATCGTAGCTGTAGGAACTTCCCTGCCGGAACTGGCATCTTCGGTAATCGCCACCCGTAAGGGGGAGCACGACATCGCACTCGGGAATGTAGTCGGTTCGAATCTCTTCAATACCCTTTCAGTTGTCGGTATAGCCGGCGCCATTCATCCATTGAAGACAGGATTCGAGGTATTGCATCGGGACATAGTGGTGATGGCTGCGCTGACCCTATCCTTGTTCCTCATCGGTTACGGGTTTCGGGGATCCGGGGGGCGCATCAATCGTCTGGAAGGTGCGATTCTATTGACCTGTTACGCCGGCTATACGGCATTTTTAATCCGAACTTCGTTCGGATAGATGGTCTATTTCAGTTGTAAAAAGGCTGCTTGGTCACAGCCTTGAACGCTTTATCGTGAAAATGCAAGATGGATGGTGCGTAGTGCGAGAGTGAAAAATTGTAAGGGCGACCCGCCGGGTCGCCCTTTTGATCTCGATCGTAAGTCAACATTCTGAATTCGATCCGCATTTTCATAGGTGATGGACTCGCAAAAAGTCAGTTGCTCTTGTTTAACCCGCCCTCCTGCTGGAAGCCCGGCATTGGAAGAAAATCGGAAGGAGGTGACTTTTTGCGAGTCCATCATAGGTCGGGGCGGCGAAGACCCTTTGCCATGAGCCTTTAGGGTGTCAAAGCAAGATCGAATCGGTCCAGGTTCATGACCTTGTTCCAGGCCGCCACGAAATCATTCACGAATTTCTCCCCGCCGTCCGAACAAGCATAGACTTCCGCAACAGCGCGAAGCTGGGCGTTATGACCGAAAATGAGATCGACACGGGTGGCGGTCCAGATCGGTTCACCCGTCCTGCGGTTTCGTCCCTCGAACACATTTAGATCCTGAGATACAGGTCTCCATTCCGTTTCCATATCGAGAAGATGCACAAAGAAATCGTTGGTAAGGGACCCCGGACGTCGGGTGAAAACGCCATGCGGGGACTGCTTGAAGTTTGCGTTTAAGACCCGCATCCCACCGACAAGCACCGTCATTTCGGGAACCGTAAGGGTCAGCAACTGTGCCTTGTCAATCAGCAGCACTTCCGCTGGAACGTTGTATCGGCTCTTGAGGTAATTGCGGAAACCATCGTAGAGGGGTTCCAGTACAGAAAAAGATGCTGCATCCGTCTGCTCCGGCAATGCGTCCATGCGTCCGGGTGAGAATGGGACGTTCACTTCATAGCCGGCACTTCTCGCCGCCTGTTCGACACCGGCGCATCCAGCCAGAACGATGAGATCTGCGAGCGATATGCGTTTGCCGTCCGTAGATGCAGCGTTGAATCTTTTCTGAATGCCTTCCAGGATGGAGAGTACGTTTGCGAGCTGCTCGGGTTGATTCACTTCCCAGTCTTTCTGTGGGGACAGCCGGATGCGGGCGCCGTTGGCCCCGCCCCGCTTGTCGGAACCACGGAAGGTAGCTGCCGATGACCATGCCGTGTAGACAAGATGGGACACCGAAAGCCCGCTGGCGAGCACTTCGGCCTTGAGTGCCGCGATGTCCTTTCCGTCTACAACGGGGTGATTGACTCTCGGTATTGGATCCTGCCAGATCAGTTCCTCCGCAGGGACTTCCGGACCGAGATAGCGGGAACGTGGCCCCATGTCCCGATGGGTCAGTTTGAACCAGGCCCGTGCAAAGGCATCGGCAAGTTCTTCCGGATGTTCCATAAACCGCCGGGAAATGGTTTCATAAATGGGATCGAAGCGCAGGGACAAGTCGGTTGTCAACATGGTGGGCGGATGCTTTCGGTTCGGATCGTGTGCGTCGGGAACAATGGCGGGTGCATCCTTGGCCGTCCATTGGTTTGCCCCGGCAGGGCTTTTCGTCAATTCCCATTCATAGCGAAACAGATTGAACAGAAAGTTGTTGCTCCATTTTGTCGGTGTAACGGTCCAGGTGACTTCAAGCCCGCTCGTGATTGTGTCGGGGCCTTTTCCGGTGCCTAAACTGTTTTTCCATCCTAGGCCTTGTTCTTCAATGGGTGCTGCCTCGGGTTCGGGCCCGAGATGGGATGCCGGTCCTGCACCGTGGCATTTGCCGAATGTGTGGCCGCCCACAATCAGGGCAACGGTTTCCGCATCGTTCATGCCCATGCGCCCGAAGGTTTCCCGGATATCCTTAGCCGCAGCAACCGGGTCCGGATTGCCGTTCGGACCTTCGGGATTGACGTAGATCAGCCCCATTTGTACGGCAGCGAGCGGGTTTTCGAGGTCTCCGGCAGCTGTATGGCGCTGGTCATCCAGCCATTTGCCCTCCATTCCCCAGTAGACGCTTTCGTCCGCTTCCCACCAGTCTTCCCGTCCACCAGCAAAACCGAAGGTCTTGAATCCCATCGATTCCAAAGCGACGTTTCCGGCAAGGATCATCAGGTCAGCCCAGGAGATGCGGCTTCCGTATTTCTGTTTGATGGGCCATAACAAGCGCCGTGCCTTGTCGAGATTGACGTTGTCCGGCCAGCTGTTCAGAGGGGCGAAGCGCTGCTGACCGCTGTTCGCCCCGCCGCGACCGTCTCCAATCCGATAGGTGCCTGCACTGTGCCAGGCCATACGGATGATGAGCGGGCCATAATGACCGAAATCCGCCGGCCACCAGTCCTGCGACGTGGTCAGCAACGAGCGAATGTCGTTCTTTACGGCTTGAAGATCGAGGCTCAGAAAGGCTTTCGCATAATTGAACCCTGCACCCATCGGATTGCATTCGGGGGAGTTTTGGTGAAGGATCTTCAGATTCAATTGGTTCGGCCACCACTGCCGTGTGGAAGAACCACTCGTGAAGGCCGGATGGACGGTCATGTTCGCTGTGGGACGATCGCTGTCTGGATTCATTCGTGTTCTCCTTTCGATGGGATGTGTTCCCTGGTTCATTTTCGGGAACGGGTGGATGGAAAGGGTATCGCTTCAGGTTGCAAAGCAATAATGAATGCGATGCCGGACTTCCGAGCGACGGGGTGGAAAAGCGATGGAATACCGGGTGATGCGTATCCGGTTCAGACGCTGATTTTCAACGCATCTTGAAGAAGGTTGAAATCATCGGAAGTGAACCGGGACGGCTATGAAAAAAGGCCGGATGCTGTTTCGTGATGCATCCCTCATCGTTGCGGCGTACGTTTAAGTACGCCTCACAGGCAGGATTTGCGCATCTTGCCTGCGGCCTTTTTTCGAAGCCGTCCATAGGATGGTTTTTTGCGAGACCATCACAACGGTCTCAAACGAATTTTCTTGATTTTTTCATTAGCAGACGGATAGATGGACGTCAATGAAATTGGTCGGTTTGAAGCGCCTTTAATGAACCAAGACATCAATGGTTTGTTGTATGGGGAGATCGATCGCAGATCCGTTTTCCGTTATCGTAGGCTCGCAACAAGTCGTTTCAATATCGATTTTCGATTTTTTTATGCACGCCCCTTATGTTTATGCCCGGCACTAACCGAAATCGAGGAGGGCGACTTGATAGAGAGATCTTCGTTCACGAATAATGGCTTCGCAAAAAGTCCGATGCTCTTGTTTAACCCGCAGGAGAGCGGGTGCATTTTGCTTGCACAGCGGAAA
>CAZJXF010000034.1:0-28322 GCA_964549995.1 uncultured Desulfatirhabdium sp.
CCATGCTCAGGCCCGGAAAAACCCCAAAATCGGGGGTAGTGCGACTTTTTGCGAAACCATCAACAGTGATCAAAGGAAAACGGAATGTCGCATTCTTCCACCATACAGGAAATCATCGCCTGCAGAAAAGTCCTATTGAATGAGCTGGGACTTTCGGACGTACCTCGGGAAAAGGCCGCAGAAGAAGGCGGCTGTGGCGTAGTCGGCTTCGCAACCTCGGTTCCGGTCAGCGGACGCCATATTTTCGCGCCTTCTGTTCAAATGCACAATCGGGGAAACGGAAAAGGGGGCGGGATTGCAGCCGCCTGCCTCGATCCCACCCAGATGGGTATCGACGAGGCAACCCTGAAGAGCCATTACCTGCTGCAAGTCGCCTACCTGGATCCAAACGCCGTCAACGCTGTCGAAGCCCAATGGATCAAGCCCCATCTCGATGTCGTTCACCGCAATGCCCTTCAGCCCAAAGCCGATTTCCGGGATGTCGGACTCGAGGTCAAACCGCCCGATATCGTTCAGTACGTCGTTCGGGCCAAGACCGAAGCGCTTTCGACATTTCGGGAAAGGGCGAGGATTGCTTCCGGAAGCGACCGGGACATCGAAGACGAGTTCATTTATCAGAACAGTTTCCGACTGAATCGTCACTGCTATGCTTCCCTCGGAGAGCAGCGTGCCTTTGTCCTCTCCCATGCCAGAGATCTTCTCATTTTCAAGGTGGTCGGCTATGCCGAGCAGGTGGTGCAGTATTACGGCCTCGAGGATTTCCGTGCCCAGATCTGGATTGCCCATCAGCGCTATCCCACGAAGGGTCGGGTCTGGCATCCAGGGGGTGCCCATCCCTTCATCGGCATGAATGAGGCCCTGGTCCACAACGGAGATTTTGCCAACTACTACAGCGTCAGTGAATACCTGCGCCAGCACAACATCGTTCCTCAGTTCCTGACCGATACCGAAGTATCCGCCCTGCTCTTCGATCTACTGACCCGCGTCTACCGGTATCCGCTCGAATACGTTATCGAAGCCATTGCACCGACGACCGAACTCGATTTCGACCAGCTTCCGATGGAAAAACAAACCGTCTACCGGGCCATTCAGCGGCTTCATGTGCACGGTTCCCCGGACGGCCCCTGGTTTTTCATCATTGCCGCCAGCAACCCAGACGAAGGAGCGTACCGCCTGCTCGGCATTACGGATACCGCCATGCTGCGCCCCCAGGTCTTTGCGCTGCAGCAAGGAGATGTATCCATCGGACTCGTGGCCTCTGAAAAGCAGGCCATCGATGCGACCCTTCGCTCCCTCAACGAATCGGACAGACGGTTCCGACTCGTGGCGGATCGTTACTGGAACGCCAGGGGCGGAAGCCACACCGATGGAGGGGCTTTCTGCTTCACGGTGGAAAGGCACGGCGACAGCTGTCAGCTCCGCTGTGCAGACAAATTCGGACGGGCTATCCTTTCCCCATCGGGTGAATATCGGATACCCGATGCTCAGGAAGCGCCGGCCAATGCATCCGAGATGGAGGCGGCGCTGCTGCAATACCTCGATACTGGGGACGCCTACCGCCTTTTCCAGGATGTGGTTGCCCGCATCGCCCACTGGAGGCTTTCCCATGTCCTCTGGCTTGTGGATCGACTGGTTCATCACGCAGCCAGCTGCGACGATCGACGTTCGGCAGCCATCGAGCTTCTGAGCCTGCTGCTCGACCGGCGGTTTTCCTGTGGTGCTATGCGTAGGAGCTCCGTTGTCGAAATCGTCCAAAAGGGGATCGATCGCCTTCTGGATGGCACTGCGCCCATAGCCGCACGAGACGGGAGTCGATTCGCGCGGATCGATTTCGACTCAAGACATAGGCTTCGACCGCCGGAAGCCGATGAAACGGTTCTCGTGATCTTTGCCCGAGATTTTCCTCCTGAGGGGGAAGAGTGCGATGCACGACTTGCAGTACGCGCTTATGAATTGGGATGGCGGCGCTTCATCGTCTATGGTCTCAAAGGACAGCGCTTTCACGGCTGCGGGTTTGGACCGAATACGGATGATGTTCGGATGGACATCTATGGGTCTTCAGGGGATTATGCGGCAAGCGGCATCGACGGCATGGAGATCCGGATGCACGGCAACGCCCAGGACCAGTTGGGCCAGATTCTCAAACGCGGCAAACTCGTCATTTTCGGAGATGTCGGCCAGACGTTCATGTACGGCGCAAAAGGAGGGGAAGTGTACGTGATGGGAAACGCCGCCGGTCGCCCACTCATCAACGCCGTCGGCAAACCCCGGGTGGTCATCAACGGCACATGCCTCGATTTTCTGGCCGAATCTTTCATGGCGGGCGACCCGCACAAAGGTGGCGGGTTCGTAGTATTGAACGGCGTTCGATTCGATGAACAGGGAAGGGTAGCGCCGCTGGATACCCCCTATCCAGGCTCGAACCTGTTTTCGCTGGCTTCAGGGGGAGCGATCTACGTAAGAGATCCCCACCGGAAATTGGTGAAGGAACAGTTGAACGGCGGAGAGTTCGCCGAGATGACCGAAGCGGACTGGCGGATCATCCTGCCCTATCTGGAAGAAAACCAGCGCCTTACCGGCATCGACATCGAGCGGGATCTGCTGACTGTCGACGGAAGTCGTCGCTCCTTTCAGGAAGTCTATCGCAAAATCCAGGCCGTTCAACTGGCCGTACTGGCCAGGGCGACCGTTCCGGAATGATTGAAGTTCGGGGAGGCCGCCTCAGCAGCCCGCCTCCCGCATCATCGCCTCGATGGCGTCCGGTTCGATGGGGATATCGGCCGTCAGGTTCACGGGACCGTCCTCTGTGATGAGCACGTCGTTTTCCAGACGGATGCCGATACCCTCCTCCCGAATGTAGATTCCCGGCTCACAGGTCAACACCATTCCTGGAGCGAAGGGCTGATAGCGGCTGCCCACATCGTGTACGGCAATGCCTAGCTGGTGCGATATGCCGTGCATGAAATACCGTTTGTAGAGCGGGGCATCCGGCTTCTGGTTCCGAACGGCTTCCGGATCCAACAGACCGAGTGCAACGAGCTCCGATTCCACAAGCCCACCCACTTCCTCCATCAAATGGGGCATCGTGTTGCCGGGGACCATGCGTCGCATCGCCTCGTCGTGAATCCGCAGAACCGCCTCATAGACCGCCCGCTGTCGCTGCGTGAACCGGCCGTCCACAGGGACGGTTCGGGTGATGTCGCTGGCGTAATTGGCGTATTCCGCACCGAAGTCCATCAGGATGAGCTCGCCTGCCCGGCACTGTCGATCGTTCTTTTCGTAATGGAGAATACAGGTGTTCGGTCCGGATGCGATGATCGGCAGAAAGGAAGGCCCCTTCGAGCGGTTGCGAACAAGGGCGTAGTGAAGCTCCGCCTCGATTTCGTATTCCCAGACACCCGGCCGTACCGCTTGGATCATCCTGCGGAACGCCTCCCCACCCAACCGGCAGGCTTCCCGGATCAGATCGAGCTCGGGTTCGGATTTGACGACCCGCAGATCCTGAAGGATCGGGGCAAGCCGCTCGTATCGGTGCAAGGGATAGTGCTGCATGCACCATCGGATGAAGCGCATGTCCCGGGTTTCGACCACGGGCTCCGCCCGGACATGCTCGTTCGTGTTGAGATAGATGTGATCGGCCTCGACAACCAGCTGTCGGAACACCGATTCGAATTCATGGGTCCAGCGGATGGAAGGGATCCCGGAAAGGTGGGAGGCTTCTTCCGGGGTGAGTTGCGGCCCTTGCCAGGTCACAAGCTGCTCGTTGGTTTCCCGGATGAAGAGCATCTCCCGGAACTTCGGCTCCGGGGCGTCCGGAAACAGCAGCAAGATGGTTTCTTCCTGATCGATGCCCGATAGGTAGAAGAGATCGGCGTTTTGAATGAAGCTTCGGACCCCGTCTGCATTCGATGGCATAGTGTCGTTTGCATTCACCACTGCGATCGATCCGGGTTTCAGCCGGGGAGCAAGCCGATTGCGGTTCTCGATGAAAAGATCCGCCGATGGAGGTGTGTATCGCATCGATCCCCTATTGCGGCAGCTCGCAGCTGTCTGCAAGTCTCGCCTTCTTGTTTTCGACGAAATGCGCCGCAGCCAGAGCCGCCGTACAACCTTCACCGGCTGCAATGACGATCTGGCGGGCGTATTTCTGCCGCAAATCTCCGACCACGAAGAGTCCCGGTATGGCCGTTTCACATTTGTCGTCCGTCAGGACATATCCTTCCGGAGTCATGCGTACACCTGCCGGAACGAGTGCGTTGTTGGGAGAAAACCCGACAAAAACGAACATCCCGTCCACGGTCAGTTCCGATAACTCGCCGCTTTGGGTGTCTTTGAGGCGGATGGCCTGAAGTCCGGCATCGCCACCGATGACCTCCACCGGAACCTTGTTCCAGAGGATTTCGATGTTGCAATCGTTCTGCACCCGCTGCTGCAGAATACGGCTGGCCCGAAGCGCGTCCCTGCGGTGAACGAGATAGACTTTCCGGGCAAGCTTCGCCAGATACAGTCCTTCCTCGCAGGCACTATCCCCACCGCCGATGACGGCAACTGTCTTGTTGCGGAAGAAGAACCCGTCGCACACCGCACAGTAGCTCACCCCCCTTCCGTAAAAGGCATCTTCGCCGGGAATGCCCAATTTCCGGGGAGTTCCTCCTGCAGCGAGAATCACCGCATGGCTTTGAAGCGTTCGGCCGTCTTCCAGTCGGATCGTATGTACATCCAACCCGGGATCGATGGCGACCACTTCTTGTGGAATCATGTCGATGCCGTAAGAAGCGGCATGTTGACGAAACTTCTCGGAAAGATCGAATCCCGAAATGGTTTCAAATCCCGGATAATTTTCGATTTCGCCCGACAGGGTCATCTGCCCGCCATAGGCGCTTCGCTCGATGAGCGCCGTTTTGAGCGCCGCACGCATGGCATAAATGCCTGCGGTCAGACCGCCCGGACCACCCCCCACAATGATGAGATCGTACACTTCGGATGATGCCATTGCCATGTACTCCTTGTAATAAACAAAAACCCGAAATTTTCATCTGGAAAATTTCGGGTTTCGTTGGATATGCTATGTCGTATCGCTGAGATTGCCCATCACCCAGCTCCACCAAGTATCGCCATGGATCCCCGGCGATCTTACCGTTTGGAGAACTGGAACCGTGCCCTTGCCGCACGCTGGCCGTATTTCTTCCGTTCTTTGGTCCTGGGGTCGCGTTTCACGAACCCGGCCTTTTTCAAAAGAGGTCTCAGAGAAGGATCCGCCTGCAGCAGCGCCCGGGTAATGCCATGGCGTACGGCCCCTGCCTGCCCCATGATCCCGCCGCCCAGCACCCGCACCTGGATATCCCAGCTTTCGGCGGCATTGGCGAGAAGCAGGGGTTGATTGATGATGAATCGGGCCGAAGGAACGTCAAAATATTGATCGATCGGTTTTTCGTTGACCGTAATGGTGCCTTTGCCCGGTTTGATCCACGTTCTGGCAATGGAAGATTTCCGTCTTCCGGTTGCGTAGTAAACGGTTTCCTTATCCATGATCTTCCTTTCTCAATCGATCTTCATACGGCCAAAGCGGCAGGCTGTTGTGCTTCATGAGGATGCTCGGAACCGGCATAGATTTTGAGCTTGCTGAGCATTTTTCTTCCAAGGGAATTCTTGGGGAGCATTCCTTTGACGGCAAACCGCAACACGTCTTCCGGCCGTTTCATCATCAGCTTCTGCGCATTGATGCTTTTCAGTCCACCGGGATATCCGCTGTGATGGTAGTACATCTTGTTCTGAAGCTTCTTTCCGGTAAGGCGGATTTTGGATGCATTGATCACGATCACCGAATCCCCCATATCTTCATGAGGGGAATACATGGGGTTCATTTTGCCGCGAAGCCTTGCTGCGATTTGAGAGGCAAGCCTGCCGAGAACGGCACCGTTTGCATCCACAAGATACCAGTGATTCGGATTATCCGATGATTTCGGGCTGTAGGTATATTTTTTCACGATCTTTCTCCCTTTCGTTGAACAAGCAGAATCGGGGCTTTATAGCGATTCGGTCTTCAGAAGTCAAGTTGAAAATCGGCTACTGTCCGGCAACCTGCAACCCGACTCCCCGTTTGCGAAATCCCATCGAAAGCGGCAGCCAGCGAATCTGCGGCAACACCGTCGGAACGACATTCACCATGGACGTATACAGGGCCGCCAGATAGGGGAGCGCCTGAATCGCCAGAGCACCGACCCAGACCATCATTTCCGGATTGTCGGTTCCGAACTTCAAGACGATACCGACAGCCGCAAGGATGGTCGCCACCAGCATCAGCGCTTCTTCCCATGCCATCAACAGACCGCGGATGACGGCCTGGCGGTTTTCACACTTGGGGGTCCGCAGAAACGGCTGATCCTTTCGCACAAACCCGGCAATGATGGCCCTTCCGATCGTGTGGCTGAGGGCCATTCCGGCGATGGCTGCACCGATGCGCTGTTTGAACGTACACCCAACCCGTTCCTGATACAACCACAGAAAATGCACCAGTCGGAACAAGAACACTCCGATCGGCGGAAAGAGCAGGAGATACAGCGGCTGCCCGAAAATCCAGGGCATCGTCAACATCCCAAGCACCCACAGCAAGCCCATCCAGGTGATGATCACGTTGAGGGCATCGCCAAACCAAGGGAGCCATCCGGTTGCAAAATGGAATTTCTGACCCGCACTCAGCCCGGATTCACGATTCCACGGCAGGAACAGCCGCCAATGTTTCCGAATGATCTGTACGGCACCGAAGGCCCAGCGGAAGCGCTGACGTTTGTAACCGGCAAACGAATCCGGCGTGAGCCCCTTGCCGAAGCTTTCATTGACATACACCGATTCGTACCCGGCGTTCATCAGCCGAACGCCCAGCTCCGAATCCTCGCAGATACACCATTCGCCCCACCGGCCGACACGTTCCAACGCCGTCTTCCGGATCAAGGTCATCGTTCCGTGCTGGATGATGGCATCCCGTTCGTTGCGATGCACCATGCCGATCTGGAAAAATCCGAAGTATTCCCAGTTCAGCATTTCCTTGAAGAGACTGCCTTCCCATTCGCGATGGTCCTGCGGCGCCTGAACGAAGCCGACGGTGGATTTGTCGAAATAGGGAACAAGGGATTTCAACCAGTCCGGTCGGACGATATAATCGCTATCGACCACACCGACGATTTCCGCATCGGGAGCCGTGTTCCGAAGAGCGAAATTCAGGGCGCCGGCCTTGTATCCCGGCCATTTGCCCAAATGGAAGAAGCGGAACGTCTCCCCCAGCCGGGCACAATAATCCCGAACCGGTTCCCAAATGGCCGGGTCGAGGGTGTTGTTGTCGATGACCAGAACCTCATAGTTCGGATAGTCGAGTCGGTTCAGACTGTCGAGGGTTTGGAACACCATTTCCGGCGGTTCGTTGCAGATAGCCACATGCAGCGACACCTTGGGCCAGTGTTTCCGGTCGGCATCCGGCACCAACGGTCTGAAAAACCGCTTGAGTCCCTGCGGAAAAAGCATTTCGCTCATCTCGAAGGCATTGATCATGACGATGGCCAGAAGCCCGGCCTGAAGCGGCATCAACACCGCCCAAACCACGCGTTCGAGGGTCAACAACTCCGTATGGGTCGGAATGAACAGAATCCAGACGGCTGCGCAAATCACCCCCTGAAGGATCAGGGAAAACAGGACCCGTGCATTGACGGGTTGATCCGTCCGCCGCTTCAGGTACCACAACAGCGGCCCCAAGGCCAGCAACAGTGACACATAGAATTCGACGGGGACCGTTCGATGAGGTGCAACCGGCCCTTCCATGGCCAGCTTGAAACGGCGGTCGACATCGAAAATGCCCCAGTGAGCACCGACAACCCCTTCCAGAGGCACCTTCCAGGACTGGTCGAAGGCTTCCATGATGAAATAGTCCATGCCCCGAGCGTCCGCGATATTCAGAAAATTCCGAAGAAACAGGGTCTCGTTGACACGGCTCGGCTTGGCAGCCCCTCGCCGCTCCCCAAGGCTCGGCCACCCGACTTCCGCCAGCAGAACATGCTTGTCCGGGAATGCCTGGCGGACCTGATTGTAGCGTTCCAGAACCCAATCAACCGCTTTGTCCACCGGTACACGTTCCCAGTAGGGAAGAACGTGGATGGCAATGTAATCGACATTTCTTCCGAGTTCGGGATAGTTGATCCAGACATGCCAGGGTTCGGCACTGCTGACGGGGCATTTGACCTTCTCACGCACCCGGCGGATGTAGTCGATCAGCTGCTCCGGGGTCAAGTCGCCCCGCAGCACGGCTTCGTTCCCGACGATCACCCGTTTGATGGTGGAGGTATAAATGTTGGCGTTCCGGATCAGATTGGCGATTTCCCGCTCGTTCTTTTCGAGATCCTGATCCAACCAGGCACCGGCCGTCACCCCAAACCCATAGCGGGCAGCCATACCCGGAATGTTCTCGAAACCGTCCATCGAAGAGTAGGTTCGCACATTGCGCACCAACCCTTTCAACAAACGCAGATCCTGATCGATTTCATCCGCAGAAGGATATACCTTCTTCATGGCGTCCTGCCCCTCTTGATAGGGGCTGAAAGAAACGCCTAAAATTCTGCCGGCCCACGCCGGCGCATCCGGTACTTTCCGATTGAACCCCACCCACAACGCGAAGTTCACCAACACCACCGCAATCAAAATATAGCCCGTAGACTTTTTCATCGCCGCCTGCCCAAAAATGGGTTTCCCTGAAAACGACCCGCTTCCGAGACCCCTTCGGCCCCGAATGTCCAAAGGCGAATGCCGTTTTCAAATCCGAATATTTTTAATGCATCCCCCTGCAATAGTCAAGAAAGTTCGGGGAAGTTCGGGGGGTAGGTAAGGGGCTATAGGCTATGGGCTATGGGCTATGGGGTATGGGTGATGGGTGATGGGTTCGGAAGAGGAGTCAGGAGTCAGAAGGCAGAAGGTGGGAGGTCGGAGGTCGGAGGTAGGAGAGGAGGTTGATAGGTATGACGGGCTTGGATGTGGAAGCAGCAGGATCAAAAATCGGCTCTGATTCCCAAGGGAAGTCATTCGCTTTTCTTCCGGCGTTTAGCTCCCGCTGATCCTTACGGAGGGAAATCGGGATGGATCGGTGTGTGGAAGGAATTTGGCTGCGCTGAAACGGTTCATGAAATCGACGTTGACATTGAGTTCCATATACGTGATATTTTCTTGTATCCGTGGGATTTCGGAGAGGGTCTCGGGTCGCATCAGAACGAGGGTGGCGCCTTCCAAACTCGAATTGCCGATCGCCCGATAGCATTCGAGCGGCAGATCGGGAATCATGCCGATGGTAATGGCGGAAACCGGATCGATGAACATGCCGAACGTTCCGGCGATCAACACGGATTCGAGGTCTTCGGGCCTCATGCCTACGGCTGCCGTCAACGTTTCCAGAATGGTGTACATGGCGGCCTTCGAGCGGATCAAGCTGTCCAGATCGGCCTGGGTGAGGTAAAGGGGCTCTCCGGTGGCGGATTCGGCCGCTTCCACAATGCAAAAGGCGGCCATGCCATCGTGTTCCCGAAGCCGATCGCCGCATCTCGAAGCGACGAATTTGCCCCGAATATCGATGAAACCTTTTCGAAACAGGCACGCTGCCAGATCGATGATCCCTGAACCGCAAATGCCTTTCGGTGCTTGATCCCCGATCGTATGATACCGCATCTCGCCGGTATTCGGATCGATTTCGACCCGGTCGATGGCGCCAGGGCCGGCCATCATCCCCATTTTGCTGACACCGCCTTCAAGCGCCGGCCCGGCCGCTCCGGCGCATGCCATCATCCAAGAAGCATTGCCGAGGACGACTTCGGCATTGGTGCCGACATCGACCATCAACACGGTCTGTTCCTGCCGATGCAAACCGGTATACAGGATGCCTGAGATGAGATCGCCGCCAAAATAGCTTCCGATATTCGGAAACACGAAAACGCGGGCCGTTGGTCTCAGCTTTAGACCGATGTCGGTTGCAGAAACGACCGGAAAACGGTTCATGACCGGAATATACGGCTCTCGAATCAGGTAATAGGGAGACAGCCCCAAAAACAAATGGGACATGGTCGTGTTTCCGGAGACACTCACCAGAAATACCCTCGAAAGGTCCGAACCTTTTGCCAGACAAAGTGCTTCGATGGCCTCATGGAGCTTTTCGATGGCGACCCGTTGCAGGTATTCGAGTCCTCCATCGACACTGCACGCATGATGAACCCGGCTTAGAATGTCCGGACCGACCGCAATCTGGGGATTGTCGAAGGATGTTTCGCCACAGACCGTTTTCGATGTCAGATCGATCAACCGGATCACGATCCGGGTCGTCCCAAGATCGACGGCAACCCCCCAGACTGGTTTGGGATCCTCCGGATCCAACACATCGATCAAAAAGGCATTTCGGGCGTCGTGAAAGAAAACAGTCCGAACCCTGTAGCCGGTTTTCCGAAGGATGACCGGGAGGGAACGCAGCAAGCGCCAGTCCGAGGAAATCCGCCCGATGTCCAAACCAAGGGAAGAGCCAAGAGCGCGAAGGAGGCGGTCGGTATCCGCCGTATTGTCTTTCAGAGAGGGTTCGGCGAGCTGAATGTCCTGAACCCAGGATGTCCAAGCGATGGAGGATGAAGATTTTTGCATGACGTCGTTTCGAACCAAAGGGTGATCGGTTTCCATGGAGCCTTTCTTGTCTGCGGGTTTATCCCACAATCGGCGGAATCACTCAAGCCCATTCATCGATGATGGACTCGCATAAAGTCGGTCTACCCCCGATTGTGGAGGATTTCCTGGCATGAGCATTGGGAGGTGAAAATCCGGTCCTTATTCCAGGAAATCGGAATGTGGGCTTACGCTTTCCCTTGTAGGGGCGACCCGCTTTCGCCTATTCGCACTTACGAACAACGCATCTCGCACGTTCACGACTCGGAGATTCGGCTTTTTTCGAGTCCAGTTATATCAAGAGGCCCCTTACATCGATAGGACCCATACCCATGAATCCCATTGAAGGAACCATCGGTTTCATTGGAGCGGGCAACATGGCCGAAGCCATGATCGGCGCCTTGTTGCATGCCCAAATTTACTCACCGCAAAACGTATTCGCAAGCGACATCGATGCCGACAAATCGGTTTCGCTCCACAGTCGTTACGGCATCCATCCGCTGGAGGACAATTTTTCGGTCTATCAGGCAAGCGATATCCTGGTGCTGGCCGTCAAGCCGCAATTTTTCGAACCGGCTGTAACCTCCATCACGAAACATCCTCTTTATCCGTACAAGGATCGGAGACTGATCGTCTCCATTGCAGCCGGCATCCGGATTCGGAAAATGGAGCAGCTATTTTACACAGAGCTTCCGGAAAATATCCGAATGCTGCATCCGATCATTCGGGTGATGCCCAACACCCCGGCCCTGGTTCTTGCGGGTGTTTCCGGAATGAGTCCGAACCAGTTCGCGACCGAACCGGATCTGCAAAAGGCACGAACCATCCTCGAATCTATGGGAACGGTACTCGAGTTCAAAGAAGAACAACTGGATGCGGTGACTGCCGTATCCGGATCGGGACCTGCCTATGTATTCTATCTCATGGAAGCCATGATGGCTGCAGCCGAACGCCTCGGTCTGGAGCCTGAAAAAACCGTCGTCCTCGTTCGGGAAACCCTGCGGGGTGCTGTCGAGCTGGTTCGACATACCGGCGATACCCCGGAGGCGCTTCGCCGGAAAGTCACCTCTCCCGGTGGAACGACGGAGGCAGCCCTGCGTGTGCTGGAAGAACGAGCGGTCAAACAAGGTTGGATTGCAGCAATCGAAGCAGCGGCCGCTCGGGGCCGAGAGCTCGGCAACACATAAGGAAAAGTCATGTTCTCCGATGCCGTCACCTGGCCGGCGGCCTTTGCGGCCGGATTGTTGTCCTTTTTTTCGCCCTGTATCCTGCCGCTCATTCCGGCATATTTCACCTTTATTACGGGGTTTTCTCTCGACGAGCTGACCGGGGCCTCCACCCGCGTGCGAACCCGCGTGATCGTTTCCACCTTGGCCTTCGTTGTCGGCTTTTCGATCGTCTTTGTGGCGCTCGGTGCATCGGCATCCGCCGCAGGAGCTCTCATCGCCTCTCACACCCAGGCCATCCGGATCGTCGGCGGAGCATTGATCATCGTTTTCGGGGCACATCTCACCGGTTGGATCCGCATCCCCTTTCTGGCTGTCGAAAAACGAGCGCACCTGCATCAAAAACCACTGCATGCATTCGGAACGGTTCTGATCGGGATGGCTTTCGGCGCCGGCTGGAGCCCCTGTATCGGCCCCCTGCTGGGGTCAATATTGGTGCTTGCCGGCAATCGGGAAACCATCGGTGAAGGGATGGGCCTTCTTGCCGTTTATTCGTCCGGTCTGGCCGTTCCTTTCATGACGATGTCGGTATTCATTCATTTGCTGCTGACGTTCTTGAAGCGAGCCAGGAACGTCTTACCATACGTGAACAAGGTTGCTGGCGGGCTGCTGATCGTGATCGGAATCGCCCTGATAGCCGGAAGACTCGGCTGATACGATAGAGGGATATCGAAAGGATCGAAGGATATGGTACGACGGTTGTTTGTGAGTGGATGGGTTTTGGGATGGCTGATGATTTTCGGGTTTCAGGCAGCCGATGCCGCCGAAATCCACTGGATGAAATATGAAGAAGGTCTTGCCCGAGCCGTCAGGGAACACAAGAAGATTTTTCTCAATTTCCATGCCGAATGGTGTGGATACTGCACCAAGATGAACAAGGAAACCTTTACGAATCCGCCCCTGATCGCTTACATGAACGAGAACTTCATTCCCATCAAGGTCGACTCGGACAAGGAACCAGCGCTCGCGCAGCGCTATCGGGTGCAGGGGTTGCCCACCAGCTGGTTTCTGACGGACAAAGGCGAGCAGATCGCGAACCAGCCGGGGTTCATTCCGGCGGAACAACTGCTCAACATGATGAAGTACGTATCGACGGACAGCTACAAGACCATTTCCTACAAGGAATTCCTGAAGAAGAAATGATCCCATGAGCGGCCCCCTGACCGACCCCTCCTTGCTGAAGCGGTTGATCGCAGATACCGTCCACCCCGGCCCCCCCGAAACGGGTCGGTATCGCCTGGCCTGCGTCTTCCTGCTCCTGTTCCCTCGAAACGGTTGTCTTCATGTGCTGGCGATCCAGAAAACGGATACGGAGGGATATCCCTGGAGAAATCAGGTGGCCCTGCCTGGAGGACACATCGATCCGGACGATCCGGATGCGTTGTCCGCCTGTTTTCGGGAGCTTCAGGAAGAACTGGGGATCGGAGCGGATGAGGTGATTTTCACGGGATCGATGGGCCATTTCCAGACGATCAACGACCGGGACCTGGAGGTGTTCACGGGCTTCTGGAAACAGGAGCGCCCCATCGCCCACAAAAAAAAAGAGATTTCCCGGGTGCTGCACCTGCCGGTTCCGGAATTGATGAAAACGCACGTGGAACAAGGATTCCACGGATGGATTCCGGATGTACATCGTCTCCTCTATCCGGTGGGAGATGTCACCGTGTGGGGTGTGACAGCGCGCATTCTTCATCATTTGTTGGAAATGCTTCACGGCATGCGCCATTGTCTCGGGCCGTGACGATGGCATCCACATTCAGGGATTTTCCCGATTTCTGCGCTTCTCCGCCCAATAACCGAGGATCCGAAAAACGCAGATCATCCAAGTGGTCGCACTCAGGGCGGCCAACAACATCGGTATCCACAGATATGGTTTAAATGCAGGCTCTTCCTGAACCACCTGAATACCGGCGATGGAAAAGCCCATCAAGCACATCAGAACTCCCATCCGGATCCACGTCACGGTTGGAGCGTCGTACCAGGGTACGATTCGTTTTCGAAACACCGGGTTGTCTTCGAGTTTCATGCCTGTCTCCCTGAAAAGCTTCGCCTCCGGACGAAGCATCGGCCCCCGGAAGGCCCTTCACCGGAGGGGCGCCTCAAACACCTTGCCAAGCGGGGCCACTGTATGCAAGATCGCAGCACATTTCAAGCATTCGAACGGTTCAGGATCCTTTTCGGATCCGTTTTCTGGATTCTTGGCTTTCTGCTTGCAGGATGTGCCGGCATGGGCAAACCGATTCTTTCGAATCCTACCGCTTCCGAACCATCGACAGGGACCCTTCTCGATGGAAAAACCCTTCAAGAGATTTCTTACGACGAACTGCTCCAGCGACTTGCCTCCGTTCGCATCATCTATATCGGCGAAACCCACACCCGGATGGAAGACCATCGGATCCAACTGCGGCTTCTGAAAGACATGAGCGATCGGCTCCCGGATCTGTGTCTTGGCGTGGAAATGATCGACACAAGCTATCAGCCCGTTCTCGAGCAATGGGTTCAACCGGAAGACCGGGACAAGCGATGGTTCCTCGAGAAAACCCATTGGTATGCCAACTGGCGCTTTCCTTTCGATCTCTATGCCGACATCTTCCTCTTGGCGCGAGAGCGACATATTCCCACCTACGGCTTGAACCTTCCGTTTCACATCCCGGCCAAAATCGCCATCGGCGGTCTCGACAGCCTCATGGCAGCAGATGCCGCCTTTCTACCGCCTGCCATCGACCTGAACGTCGAACGTCACAAGACCTATATCCGAGACATCTACGAAAAGCATCACAGCAAGACGGCTCCGAATCGGGACAATTTTGAATTCTTCTACATGGCCCAGTGCGCCTGGGAAGATACCATGGCCGCATCCATTTCCCGCTATGTCGGGCAGAACACCATGATCGTCTTGATCGGAAACGGCCATATCGTTTACAAATTCGGGGTCCCGGACCGTGCCTTCGCCCGAACGGGACTGCCGTTCGCCACGATCTACCTGACCACGGAAGAGGATCGGATCGAGCCGGATATGGCCGATTTCATCTGGATGACCCCAAAAACCGGTGGCAATCGCCTACCCCATGGACCCCATCAGGACCCCTCACAGGAGAAGCCATGAACCGAAGTCTTCGTATCGGCGCCCTCATTTCCGGAGGTGGAACAAACCTCCAAGCCATCATCGATGCCTGTGCCTCCGGTCGCATTTCCGGAACCATCGTTTTTGTCGGATCGGACAACCCGGACGCCTTCGGCCTGAGCCGGGCGCAAAAGCACGGTATTCCGACCTTCGTCGTGCCCTATCGGTCGATTCTACAGCAGATCCGCGAAAAATCCCTGCCCTGGCCGAAGGATTTCGACCTGGAAGACGCGCTGAAAAAGCAACACATTTTCCCAAAGGACACTCCCCCGCATCGCATCGTCGGCTTCCTCTCCTCTCGGGCGGCTGCCGAAGCCGAGTTGCTTTCCCATATGGCCCGCTTCCCCTTCGATCTCCTGGTTCTGGCAGGCTTCATGCGCAACCTGACGCCGTATTTCATCGATCGGATCAACACCGATCCCCACCATCCCCGAATCATGAACATCCACCCGGCACTTTTGCCGGCATTTCCTGGAACAGACGGATATGGAGATACCTACCGCCACGGATGCAAGGTCGGTGGGTGCACGGTGCACTTCATCGACTATGGAGAAGACTCGGGCCCCATCATCGGTCAGCGATGCTTCCCGATTCTGCCGTCGGACACGTTGGAGACGATCAAGAAGAAAGGGCTCGAGCAGGAGTGGCTGCTCTACCCCGAATGCATTCAGGCTTATGCCGAAGGTCGGCTGCAACTCGAGCGGCGTACCTACACGCTCGACAATGGAAAGGTTGTGGAGCGAACGGTCGTCAACTGGGTGTAATCCAGTGTTTTCCAAACCGGTCGTATTGCCCTGAATGTAAGGGAACAGGATGGAGATCATGTAATGAACGAAGCACTGAATCGGGAATATTTCGAAGAACAGTATCGCATCTGGAAGACCCATCCCGAACACCTGCCGGAGAGTTGGCGGTTTTTCTTCGAGGGATTCGAATTCGGGCTCGGAAGGGAGCAACCCCTCCCATGCGATGAGGAGGCGCTATCCCGACAGGCCAAGGTGGAAGCCCTGGTTCACCGATACCGAGACATGGGACACGTCTTGGCCTGCATGGACCCGCTCACCGCCTGTCCCGTATCCCACCCGTTGCTCGAGCCCTCGGCACTCGGCCTTTCGGAAGCGGACATCGACCAACCGGTCCGCTTCGCAGTCGCCGCGTTTTCCGGTACAACCACCGTTCGGGAATTGATCCAGGCCCTACGCGAAACCTATTGCCGGACCATCGGCGTCGAGTACATGCATCTGCAAGACCCGGAGGAGCGGCAATGGCTTCAGGCACGAATGGAACCCACCCGAAACCGCCCCGACTTCGATCGGGCTACCCGTTTGCACATCCTGAACAAGCTCATCGAGGCGGACGTCTTCGAGCGTTTTCTGAACAGGACCTACGTCGGCGTGACCCGGTTCTCGATCGAAGGCGCCGACACACTCGTCCCTCTCCTCGACCGGATGTTCGACAGAGCCGCAGACAGCGGATTTCGGGAGGTGGTGCTCGGGATGGCCCACCGCGGCAGGCTCAACGTTCTCGCCCACATCTTCGCCAAACCCTATGAAGACATTCTTGTGGAATTCGAGCATTGCTACGATCCGGCGCATGTGAGCGGCTATGGAGACGTCAAGTACCACAACGGATATCTGAACGATGTCTCCTATGGCAGCGGATCGCTTCGCATCTGCATGGTCCCCAATCCCAGCCATTTGGAAGCGGTCGATCCGGTGGTGGAAGGGGTTGCTCGAGCCAGACAGGAAGCTTCCGGCGGAGTCGATCGGGTGCTTCCGGTGCTGATCCACGGCGATGCGGCTTTTGCAGGGCAGGGCATCGTCGCCGAAGTGCTCAACATGAGCCGCCTCGAAGGTTATCGGACCGGAGGAACCGTTCATGTCGTCGTCAACAACCAAATCGGGTATACGACGCTTCCGGCCGATGCCCGATCGAGCCGATACGCCACGGATATCGCCAAGGGGATTGCCGCCCCGATTTTCCATGTTCACGGCGAAGACCCTGAAGCCGCCTGCCATGTAGCAGCCCTGGCCCTCGATTACCGCAACCGCTTTCACAAGGATGTGGTGATCGATCTTGTCTGTTACAGGCGTCACGGCCACAACGAGGGGGACGACCCGTATTTTACCCAGCCGAAAATGGTCGAACGGATCCGAAACCGCCCGACGATCGCCGCCCTCTACGCCGATGTGCTGAAGAACACCGGGATGATCGACGATGCATCTGTCGAAGCGACCGCCCAAACGATCGAAGAACGGCTCGATACGGCCTACAGATCGGTGCACGATACCGTCTGCAGCTTTCCCGAAATCCGCTTCTATGCAGAAGCCAAACGAACCGTCGAGACTGACGTGGCTCCGGTGACCGATGATCGGCTGAAGGAATGGGCCTGGATCCTCTGCACCGTTCCCGAAGGGCTCACCCCGCCCCCGAAGCTTTCGGCCATGCTCGCCAAGCGGCTTCAGGCCGTTCAGTCCGACACCGGAATCGACTGGGCCTTTGCCGAAACCTTAGCCTTCGCCTCCCTTCTGGATGCAGGCATATCGGTTCGCTTGAGCGGGCAGGACGTGCGGCGGGGCACCTTCAGCCAACGCCACTGCATGCTCACCGACATTCATACCGAAGAGCGGGTCTTCCCGCTTCGACAAATCGCCAAACCGCCGGCAGTCTTCGAGGCATTCGACAGTTTGCTTGCCGAAGCCAGCGTTCTGGGGTTCGAATACGGGTATTCCCTGCTGCGACCGGATTGCCTCACGATCTGGGAGGCCCAATTCGGGGATTTCGTCAACAATGCCCAGGCCGTCATCGATCTGTTTCTTGCAAGCGGAGAGACGAAATGGCACCAGCAAAGCGGCCTTGTCGTCCTGCTTCCGCATGGACTCGAAGGGCTCGGGCCGGAACATTCGAGCGCACGACCTGAACGGATCCTCCAGCTCTGTGCACAGGACAACATCCAGGTCTGTCAACCGACCACCCCGGCGCAATTCTTCCATCTGCTCCGACAGCAAGCCGCATCATCCCATCGAAAACCGCTGTTCGTGCTCACCCCCAAGAGCCTGCTGCGGGCGCCTTACGCCGTATCGAAGCGGCAGGCGTTCACCTCCGGCGGTTTCGAAGCCGTTCTGATCGACGAACCGGTGGAAAAGGCCGAGCGGATCTTGGTTTGCAGCGGGAAGATCGCCTACGATCTTGCGGAACGCGGAAAGACGACGGGAAAACCGGTAGCCATCGTGCGCATGGAACGGCTCTATCCCTTCGATCCGACCGATTTCCGGACCGCCGTCGCCACCCTGCCGTCGGATGTTCCGTGGTTCTGGGTGCAGGACGAGCCCGAAAACATGGGAGGCTATCGCTTCATGGCCCCCCTTTTGGAGAGCGTCATCGGCCGACGGATCGCCTATATCGGCAGAGCGCCTTCCCCATCGCCGGCTACCGGTTATCCCAAGGTATACCGCTCCGAACAGGAAACCATCCTGCAGCAGGCATTTGCCTTCTGATGAATGATGGTGTTGCAAAAAGTCGATCCACCCCCGGTTTTCGGGTAGTTACGGGCTTGAGCCTTGGGGCGGGTACGCCTTTTGATGCTGCAGCGAAAACTTGTTTGAAGCCGCCGGAGCTCGTTGGGCCGGGCATGCATTACGCCTCGGCTTGTGTTTGAAAAGCTTGCCATTTCAATGAGATGCTCTCTACTGGAGCGTCTGGCCACATGCCCGGCCCTTACGAGATCGGGCGGCTGAGTTTTTCCGATGCAGCGAAAAAGGTGTGCCCGCTCCCAGGCGGCTCGCTGGAGACTCTCTGACTTTTTGCGAGTCCATCAAATGTGAATGACGTTATTTGGCAGGGCGTTCGGTAACGATCTGGAAATTGCGTGAACCGGAATGCCGAACGGCATCGATGACCGACACCAGAAGTCCTACGGGAACCTCTCGATCCGACCGGATGTGGATCGGGATATCGGGACGCCAGGAAGGTTGTTCTCGAAGGATGGTGGCGAGGGCTGAAAGCGGAACCGTCTGCCCCTGCAACGAAACTTCACCTTCCCGGGTAATGGAAAGGACGATACGGGTTGCGGAAAGATCCTCGGCGCTGGTGGATTGGGGCAGCCGGATGGAAATGCTCTGATCCAGGGCCATGTTGAAGGTCAGCATGAAGAAAAGCAGCAGCAGAAACACCACATCCACCAGCGGTGCAATGTCGATGTGGCTGTGACGTCGTTTTCGTCGTTCAAATTCCATGCTGTCTCCTGTAATACGCGGAAGAGGCGGCTTCTCGCACGACCAAGGTGATCTGATCCAAGCGTTCTTCCAGGAAATGACCCGCAATGTGGGTCGGAATCGCAACGAACAATCCGGCGGCCGTCGTGATGAGTGCTTCCCAGATGCCTCCTGCAAGCATGCCCGGGTTCACCTGGGTCTGGCTGACGGCAATGACCTGAAACGCCTGGATCATTCCGGTAACGGTCCCCGTCAACCCCAACAGCGGGGAGATGACCGCAATCAGGGAAAGCACCCCCAGTCCCTTTTCCAATTCCCGAATCTGCCGAGTTCCGACAATGCCGATTTCCTTCTCGTTTCTGCCGGATTCGATGGCCAGGCGGATCGGCTCCAGATACGAGAGCCGTTTGGACCATACCGTTTCGACATCGTCCGAAACCGCCTTCCAGATATTCCAGAATTCCCATGCTTTTCTCAGGGCGATAGCCATAGCCAGAATGGAGCATACCAAAATGGGCCACATGAGCGGCCCTCCTTTGATGAACAAGTCCATCATGATCGCTTCATCCCTTCTTTCGCAGGTTCAGTTGTCCAATTGAAATCGAATTTGCAACAGCGCACTGCAGGCCACCGGCCTGCCTTCCCTCACGGCCGGGGAAAAAACGGATTCCCGAACGGCCCGAAGCGCCTCTTCATCGAAGCCATGTCCGGCGGATTGCACCACCTCCGCCTGCGTCAGCTTCCCGGAGGCATCGATGGAAAGCCGTAGCACCACCGTTCCCTCCACGCCGAGGCGCCTGGCCAGTCTGGGATATTGAGGCAAGACCCTGTGAACGAATTGCGGCCCACCCACAGCACCGACCTTGGATTCGACGGGACCAGGGGGCCCCATCGGTGCGTAAAGCGATGAAGAAGCAGCGACAGGTTCCCCTTTTCCGGAAAGCCCTGATGGAACCGGATCCAGGGGGCGATCTGCTGCATCCACATCGTTTGCCGCAACTGGTTCGGGCGAAGGGGCTTCAGGCACGACCGGCTGACTGACCAGTGGCTTCGGTCGGGGCTTTTCGATCGGATGGATCCGTCGCGGCTCAGGTTTGCGAACGACTGGAGCCGGTTGTGGAGGCGGTGTTTCGATCGGATGCACCGGAACTGAGGGAGGATCGAGCGGCCTTTCGAGGGGTGGTGGAGGGGGAGGATCCGAGAGAATTAGCTGAACGGTTTCGGAAGCCACCTCCATCGCTGCTTTCTGAGGAATCGGTATCCAGAAAAGAAAGCTGTGGATCAGAACGGCGATCAGCAACCACGAGCCGTTGTGCGATCCCCAGGAAGACCGAGGAAATGGGGTGATGTGTGTACGCATACCTTCACTCATGATGGACGCGCAAAAAATCCAGAAATCTCATCCAACCCTCATGGAGGCGGGTTTTCTTTCCGCCCGAAATGAGGATCCCGGCAAAACAAAAAGCCACGAAAGCTGCCCGGCATGACAAAAAGAGCACCTTCGTGGCTGGATGAATGACGTCTTTCAATCGTTGAGGGGTACCGGCTTATCGGATCCCTCTGCATTCAACGGCCAGCTTCAGCCGACCATTGAGCCGTTTGTAGGGTATTGATCCGGCTGCTGTCAAGAACGAAATTCGGAGAACCGTTCATGCGCAGGTCCGGAAATACCCCACCATCGGGGGTACAGCGACTTGTCGCAAGGCCATCAAAGATGATGGACTCGCAACAAGTCTCCACCTCCCGATTTCCTTCAATGCCGGGCTTCCAGCAGGAGGGCGGGTGGTGTTTTGCGAAGCAGCGGAAACGTGTTTGAAGCAGCCGGAGATCGTTGGATCGGGCGGACGCGCTTCATCCATTTTCGACTGAAAAACAGTAGGTTGCCTTTCAGAAAACCTTCGTTTCCATCTTGGCCATCCGCCCGATCCTACGAGATCGGGCTGCTGAGTTTTTCCGCTGCGCAAGCAAAATGCACCCGCTCTCCTGCGGGTACAACAAGAGCATCTGACTTTTTGCGAGTCCATCAAAGATGCGCCATGATGACTTTCAGATGCTCGATCCACACATCGACGATCTTCGGATATTCCGCCGTTCCCTTCAACACAGGCTCACACGTAAACCCATTTTTCGTCAGAATCGATTTCCAGCTGTCCGGTTCGTCTCCAGCCATGTCGTTTCGGGCATGATCCCCAGCCACAAGCATGAGCGGAACCAGATACACCTTCTTGACCTTCAATTCTTTTAACTTCGGAATCACCCCTTCGATGGTCATCGCCCCCTCGACCGTTGCGACGAAGGTACGGGGATCCTTCTCCTGAAAGACAGCGTTCATCGCCAGATAGATGGTATCGGAGGGATGGTGCTCGGTGCCGTGTCCCATCAAGACGATGGCTTCCGTCGGTTTCCTCCCTGGTATGCTGTTCAGCAAGGCATCTGCGACGGTTTCCATGTCCTGGGCGGAAGAAAGCAGTGGACGGGCCACCAGAATCCTCTCGAAGCCTCCCCGCATTTGGCCGAACAGCTGGGCATTCTGCACCAGTTCATGGAATTCTTCTCCGGGAATCGTCTGAAGCGAGAGCACGGCCACATGGGTGAATCCCTCGGACATCAACTTGGCCAGAGCCACTTCGGGGGAATCGAGATGCTTGCCCTGTTTGGCAAGCTTGGCCCGAATGATTTTGGAGGTAAAGGCCCAGCGGATTTCGACATCCGGAAATGCCGACCGTGCCTTGGCCTCGATGTTCTCGAAAGCCTTCTGGGCTTCCGGTACGCTGGTTCCAAACGCCGTCAGCAAAATGGCCTTTTTGGTTTCCTTGGGTTCACCATGTGCAGCCAAGGCATGGGCTGCAGCCATCACCGTCAGCAGAACAATACACCCGATCCATACAAACCGTTTTGAGTCTTTCATGTCATGTTCCTCTCTTTTATGTGGTGTTGATGGTCTCGTAAAAAGTCCATCCGTCTCATCCGAGTCCCATGGAAAGCGCCTTGCCCATGGAGATGAAAATTGGATCGCCATGCAGCGCCATCGGAGAAATTCAGAACGTTGGCTGATATTTGACCGCGTAGGGGCGACCCGGGGCGGGTCGCCCCTACAAGTTTTCGCTCTTTCGCACGATGCCCTACGTATGTTGAATGATCGCGATAAAGGGCCTTCCAACCCATCGAGAATCCGCCCGTCCTGTCCTTCCCTACTAACCGACCTGTCCCCTCAGCCGAAGATTCGAATCGGCTGCCCACGCAACTCCAATGTCGATCGGTCCGCAGAAACCGTCGCCCCAACGCAGGAGATTTGCTGAATGCCTGCCGTCAACATCCGCCAGCAAGCATCCGCCACATCATCCTCACTTGCGGAAAAACGAAGAACTTCGACATCGAGCTTTCGGCGAAGCCCGACAAGATCGATCTCCTCCAATTCTGCGGCGTACCGGCCATCCGATTTGAGATACAAAATCATTCCTTTCTTCATGCATTCTCCTTTCCCTACCGTTTGAGGTCCGGAATCCGCTCAACCTTTCTTTCGCTGGACGAGATCCAAGCGAAAGCGTTTTTTGGCAAAAAAAATCCCGGACCGATGAAAAAAATCGATCCGGGATGCCCTGTTATCGCACGGAATCCTTTTCCTGTTCTGGTCCACGAGACAGGAATGTCTATCCATCGAATGCAGGCAGGTCTTCTGACTTTCGATTCATCCTACCGGCAGCGCCTTCCCGATGCCTGACGGCGATCAGTGGCTTAATGGCTGCTTTCGTCCTCGAATACAGCGGCGGGCCCGTCCCCGATTCTCACGGGGTTCCCTCCTGTCGGCCCCTTTTGGGGGCACCTGTTCGATGGCTTTTCTAAATCACACTTTCTCGTTACCTGTCAATAGCAAATGATACGCCTATCCGTTGGTTTCTTGACTTTCTGCCCCTATTCCACCCTGGGCGGCTCGAGAACCGGCTTCCCGGTCGCCTGGGCCAGAGCCTCGAGCATGCCACGGAAAATCCATACATGGGCTGGATACAACACGTACCAGTAGACCTGGCCCCAGAGGCCGCGAGGCTGAAAGCGGGAAAGGAATGTCAGACGGGTTTGGTGGGGCCCCTCGCTCGTCAGACGGATATCGAGAACGGCATCACCGGGCGTTTTCATCTCAGCCTGCAGCACCAGTCGCGATGGTTTCTGAACCTGTAGAACCCGCCAAAAATCGAGGGGGTCTCCCGCCGAAAGCACCCGCTCGTCCTTGCGGCCGATCCGCATGCCGATCCCCCCGATCAGTCGATCCATCACCCCCCGCAACCACCACAGACGATTCCCATAGTACCACCCCGTCTTTCCTCCGATCCGTTCGATCCACGGCCAGATATCGTCCGCCGTTGCTTCAAGAAGCGTGGAGACCCGGCATTCGAGAAGCGTTCCGCCGGCATACTCGGCATCGCCGCAATGCACCCATTCCGGCGGCCGATCGAGCCCTGCATCGAACCAGCATGAGTCCACCTGATTCGCGAGAACATCCTGGATCGCCGTCCGAATGCTTTCCCGACATCCGATCAGCCGCTGGGGAATGAGTGCTCGTATGGCATCGTCACGACAGATCACCGGCACACTCAACCCTTCGGTCAACGGAATGGCGATTGTCGACGGGATGGGGGTGATCAAATGGATCCAGTAAGCACTCAATGTAGGGGTGACGAAAGGAACCGGAAGAATCCAGCGCTTGGGAAGGCCCGCCTCTTCGGCGTACAACTGGATCAAATCCCGATAGGTCAGGATATCCGGCCCCCCGATATCGAAGACTCGTCCAGCCGTTTTCGGCTCTTCCAGGCAACCCGCCAGGTAGTTCAACACGTTGGTGATGGCGATGGGCTGACAGGGGGTGGACACCCAGGACGGGGTGATCATGAGCGGCAGACGATCGACGAGGTACCGCAAAATTTCGAAGGATGCGCTTCCGGCCCCCAGAATCATGGCGGCCCTCAAAACGGTGCAGGGAACATCGCCCGCCTGCAGGATGCGACCGACTTCATGGCGCGAGCGCAGATGCGCACTGAGATACGGGTTGTTTTCCTCGCCCAGGCCGCTCAGATAGATGATCCGCTCGTGACCGGCAGCCGATGCCGCTGCAGCCATGTGGATCGCCGAAATTCGGTCTGCATCGGCAAAGCGTTTTCCCTGGGCGTTCATCGAGTGCACCAGGTAATACGTCGCCCGACATCCCTCCGCAGCCTTCGTGAGAGAGACAAGATCAAGCACATCGGCTGCCGCAACTTCCAGCAGCGGATGGGCTCCCCAGGGACGGGATCGGAGTTTGTCGATCGATCGGACCGCAGCCCGTACCCGATACCCCTTCTGGAGAAGCATCGGCACCAGCCGCCCGCCTACATATCCGGTCGCCCCACATACGAGAATCGGTTTTTCCATCATCACATCTCCTGTTGGGACAAGTGCACGGAATCCTTCAGCTGCACCCGAACTTGATCGAGAGGTCCTTTCTGCAATTGAAGGCTATGGATTTCAAATTCCAAAACAGCGATGTCCGGTTGCGCCAGCAGTTCGGCAAGATGCGGGTGAGCGGCTTTCAGCCGATCCAAGATGCTTTTACACTCGTCCGAATCCGCTATGGGCCTGCACAGACCCGAAAGGGTCAGAGACTGAATGCGGGAGCGTTCCATGGGTTGCTGGGTTCGGGTATCGATCAGAAAGCTGATCCTCGGATAGTCCAGAACGGCCCGAAATTTGGCCGTGTTTCGAAGCGTCGCGAAATAGAGCCGATCGGCCGCTTCATGGGTTACATAAGCCATCAAACCGCAATGGGGGTTGCCTTCCGAAACGACGGCCAACACCCCCATCGATTGGCTTCGGATGATGGAAATCATCTCTGCTGTCGGTATCTGCGCTTTCATCGCCCCCCCTTGTTGTTTCCGCCTTCTTCGACATTCACGAAACAGGAACGGATAACACCTTTTTCTCGCTTGTCGAAACTGTATCCGAATCGAGGTAACGAATCAAGGCATGCTCTCGCATCTATAGGATTGTACGCATGAACGTCCGATATTTCGCCGTGTTCCACCCTCATGCATGCGAAAAACCCTCTTGACACCGCTCCGAATGTCCCATAATAGGTACGGGGTAAACGCCTAAAGCGGCTTCAATGAACACTCCGCTTTCAATGGATGCGCCGCGGCGCGCCTGTCTGTTTCGGTCCTTCGTTCCACCTGCCACCAACAGAAAGGAGATGAACATGAAGAAACTCGGTCTGGTCGCGCTTCTCGTTTGCTGCATGATGGTTCCTCAAGTTCAGGCGGAATCCGCCAAAGTGATCATCGGAACCGGCGGAATCGGAGGAGTCTACTACTACTATGGAACCCAGATATCCGAAATCCTCTCCAAAAACAACGTGGTCGCAGCAACGGCCATCCAGACGGCGGCATCCGTCGACAACATGCTTCTGATCCGGGACAAGAGCGATCCGGCCAAGAACACCTACTTTCTGGGAACGGTTCTTCCCGATACGGCCTATGTAACCGTGACCGGAAAACACGAAAAATTCGCTGGAAAACCGGCCAAGGCCGCCATCATGTGGATGATGTATCCGAATTATCTGCATATCGTCACGACGGACAAAAGCGGCATTCACAAGCTGGCCGATCTTCAGGACAAGCGGGTGTCCACGGGCGCTCCGGGGTCCGGAACGGAATTTACCGCCCTGAACCTGCTCAAGGCTGCGAAAATCGACCCGGAAAAATTCAAGAAATGGGAGAAATTGGGAGCCAAGGAATCCGATGAGGGTCTAACCAACGGCACCCTCGACGCCTATGTATGGAGCGGCGGATTGCCGACCGGATCCATCGTCGAGCTCTCGAACACCCTCAAGCGCAAGGGCATGGAAGTCAAACTGGTCCCCCTTCCCGAATCGGATCCGGCAGTCGCCCAGTTCATGAACGACTTCAAGGGCCTGGTTGACCCGCAGACCATTTCGAAGGATGTATACGGAACGTCTGCCGATACCCCAAGCCTTGCCTTCTGGAACATGTTCGTCTGTCCGGAATCCCTTCCGGAAGAAGTCGGCTACAAAATCACCAAGGCCGTTTTCGAGAACCTGGACGGCTTGAAGGCTGCCGTCAAACCCGCCAAAGACACGACCCCCGAAAGCACGGCCAAATTCATCGGCAAGACGGCCATCCCGTTCCATCCCGGAGCCGTCAAGTACTTCAAGGAAAAAGGATTGGTGAAATAGCGACTCAAGGACCCATCGCCCCACGATGAAACGGCTTCTCATCGTTTTGCTTGCCGCAGGCATCGTGGGGTTTTTCATCAAACCGGCCGTCGTCATCCAGGACGGAGCGAAATCGCTCGCGTTTTTCTGGCGCTTTCAAGAGGGAAACCTCCATTTTATCAATTCCGTCACCGATCGGCCGGTGAACATTCACTTCCGGATCACTTCCTCGTTTTCCGATTTTCGTATGGTAACCGACGAACTCACGGAGCAGTACTATACGGCTGGCGGCTATAACGTAAACGAGCGGCTCAAGCCCGAGGCCACATCGATTCTACGAAGCTGCAGCATGAGAGGAATGAAGCTGACCATCGGAAATCATCAATGGCTTGTCGAAGGGGGATGTTTGGAGGTTCGACTCTTATGGACGCTGTAATTCGCAGAATCGTGTTCTTTCTGGCCGTCATCGGCACCCTATACCACATCTATCTCGTCATTCACCCCTACACCCCATTTGCGGATTTACGAATCTCCATCCTGGACCTCACCCAGGTTCAGCGGGCCATGCATGTCTTTCTGATCGCCATCCTCGGCTACCTGATGAGTGTGATCCGCATCAAGGAACGGAGTGTTTTGGGCGGACTGCCGCTCGTCATCATGACCGGTGTCGTCACGATCGAATTCGTCGGTTTGGATCTACCCATCCCATTGAAAGCCTTCGGCATTCTGGTCTGGGGAATTACGATGCTCTCGGTCATCGTTCCCGTCCTCCGAAAACCGACCAATGTCCTGTGCGCCTTGCTCGCCGTTTTCCCACTGATTTATCTCATCGTCACCTATGAAAAGCTCATCTACCGGGCCATCATGCCGGAACCCTGGGACTTGGTGATGAGTTTTTCCGAGATTCTGCTGGTACTGGGCGTCATCTTCCGCCTGAGTGGCCCGATCATGCCCACCATCGTGATGATTTTTTTGCTGTACAATCTATACGGCAACCATATTCCCGGGCTCTTCAGCAATCCGGGCTTCAGCTTCGACATGCTTCTCGGCAAGATGTACTGTGAAACGGAGGCGGGTATTTTCGGCTCCATCACGGGTGTATCCCTCAAATACCTCATTTACTTCACGACCTTGGGCGCCCTCGTCACCCGAATGGGATTCGGCAAGATCATCGCCAACATCGCCCTGCTTTTCGTCGGCAGAAGTCCGGCATCCCCCGGCAGAGCCTGCTCGGTGATGGCCGTTCTAATGGGCATGTTCAGCGGATCGGGAGCTGCAGACACCCAGTTCGTGGCCACACTCACCAAACCCCTCTTCGAAAAGGTCAACTACAACCGCCTGGTGGCTGCAGGCGTGATTGCAACCGTCGGATCCATTGCCTACATCACCCCGCCGGTGATGGGATCCATTTCCTTCATCATGGTCGAGCTGCTCTCCATCCCCTATTCCATGATCATTCTCATGGCTACGGGACCCATGCTTCTCTATCTGCTGGGCATCGTCACCTACAACGAGCTCTATGTCCGTCGGGAAAAGCTGCCTCAGCTCGAAATTTCCAGTCTCATCGATTTCGGCTACTTCAAACGATACGCCTATGTTTTCATTCCGATCATTTTCATCATCGTCATGATCTATCGGGGCATTTCGATCAATGTCACGGTATCTACGGCAACGGGACTTTTTCTGCTCTTCGCCTACTTGGATAAGACCGTTCGACCCCCTGTTTCGGAAGTCTGGAAAGCCTTTGAGGAAGGGATCATTTCTCTTCTGCCCATCGCCAGTGCCGTCATTGCAGCCAACATGATCATGTCCATGATGGTACTGAGCGGGTTGGCCTCGAAGTTCTCGATCGTTCTCATGAAGATGAGCGGCAGCAGCATCCTGCT
>CAZJXF010000035.1:0-27980 GCA_964549995.1 uncultured Desulfatirhabdium sp.
ATCTCCGGCTGCTTCAAACACGTTTCCGCTGCTTCGCAAAACACCACCCGCCCTTCTGCTGGATGCCCGGCACTGGAAGAAAATCGGTAAGAGGCGACTTTTTGCGGGTCCATCTTGATTGACCTGCCATCTTGTTGGAAGCTCGGCATTGAAAACCGATCGATATATGGTGACTTTTTGCAATATCAGCGCTTTTTTAATAGAAATCCCTTCCAAAGGCAAGGAGAATCACGAATGAATCGCCTTGCAACCATTCGATAGGTTTTCGGGGTTCACCTCGATGCATGAAAGTCTCAGGGATGAGCCTCAGAATGCAGGACCCTCCCGCTTTTCTTCTGTCTTCTGACTCCTGACTCCTGACTCCTGACTCCTGACTTCTACCACCTGCCCACTGCCCACTGCCTCCTGACTTCTGACTCCTGACTCCTGACTCCTGACTTCTGACTTCTGACTTCTGTCTCCTGACTCCTGACTCCTGACTTCTGACTCCTGACTCCTGATCTTCACCGATCCCATCCTGCTTACACCTGTTTAAATGCCTTGACACCCGTAACGATCTTTGGCAATAAGGATTCTCTTTTAATTCCGAAAACACATAGCGGGGGATTCAGCCTACTTCTCAGGCATCCGTTCCGCTGTTCCATCAACCACCATACAGGGGTATACAGATGCAAACAACAATCGGTTCGGTTCTCGTTGTGGGCGGCGGCATCACGGGGATGCAGTCCGCCCTCGATCTGGCGGACTCCGGGTATTTCGTCTATCTTGTCGAAGAATCACCTGCCATCGGCGGGGCGATGGCACAGCTCGACAAGACCTTCCCCACCAACGACTGCTCCATGTGAATCATTTCTCCGAAACTGGTCGAGGTCGGCCGGCATCTCAACATCGAACTGCTCACCCTCTCCAAAGTAACCGCCATTTCCGGTGAAGAGGGCAATTTCACTGTCACCATCCGAAAATCCCCCCGTTATGTCGATATGGAAAAATGTATCGCCTGTGGCACCTGTGCCGAAAAATGTCCGGCAAAGGTCACGGACGAATTCAACGAAGGTCTGTCCAAACGTAAGGCCATTTACGTTCCTTACGCACAGGCCGTTCCGCTCAAGTACGCCATCGACAGGGAACACTGCATTTATTTCCGCAAGGGCAAATGCAAGGCCTGCGAAAAATTCTGCCCCACACAGGCCATCCGTTTCGACGAAAAGGAAGAAGAGATCACCTTGAACGTCGGCTCCGTCATCCTGACGGCAGGCTTCAAACCCTTCAATCCCGACAAGTTCGACAACTATCAGCATGCCAAATTCGCCAATGTGCTGACCAGCATGGAATTCGAGCGAATGCTGTCTGCAGGCGGTCCTTTCGTCGGGCATGTGAAACGCCTTTCCGACGGGGTCGAGCCCAAGAAGATCGCCTGGTTGCAGTGCGTGGGGTCCCGGGATCTCAACCGTTGCGACAACCCCTACTGCTCGGCCGTATGCTGCATGTATGCCATCAAGGAATCGGTGATCGCCAAGGAACATCTGGGGCCGGATTTCCAACCCACCATCTTTTTCATGGACATGAGAACCCATGGAAAGGATTTCGAAAAATACTACGAGCGGGCCAAGGCCGAAGGCGTTCGCTTCATCCGCTCGCGGGTGCACACGATCACCGAAATCGACGAAAGCGGAACCCTGAATCTGGTCTATGTCACCGAAACCGGAGAGCGCATCGAAGAGAATTTCGATATGGTCGTGCTTTCGGTCGGAATGGAACCTGCCCAATCGGCGGTCGAAACGGCCGGCATCCTTGGCATCGAGCTCAATCCCTTCCGTTTTGTCAAAACAACGGACACCCAGCCCGTGGCGACATCCAAACCGGGTATCTATGTTGCGGGAAGTCTGCAAGGCTGCAAAGACATTCCTCAGTCCGTCATGGAGGCGAGCGCAGCCGCCTGTCAGGCATCCTTCGCATTGGCATCGGCGCGGGGAACCTTGACCAAACAGAAAGTCTTTCCCGAAGAAACGCCGGTTGCCGGGGAAGCCCCGCGGATCGGTGTTTTCGTGTGCAACTGCGGCATCAACATCGGCGGAATCGCCGACGTCCCGGCTGTTGCCGCCTATGCCAAAACCCTTCCCCATGTCGTCTATGTCGAAGACACCCTCTTTGCCTGCAGCCAGGACACGCAGGATCGGATGGTCGACATCGTCAAGCGGGAAAAGCTGAACCGTTTGGTGGTCGCCGCTTGTACGCCGCGGACCCATGAACCCCTTTTCCAGGAAACCCTGCGCAACGCCGGGCTGAACGCCTATCTTTTCGAAATGGCCAACATCCGCAACCAGTGTACCTGGGTTCATTCCACACAGAAGGATGAAGCCACCCAGAAGGCGAAGGACCTCGTTCGAATGGCCGTTTCCAGGGCCTCCTTGCTGGAGCCCATCGTCGATCTGTCGGTTCCCGTAGCCAAGAATGCGCTCGTCATCGGTGGCGGGGTGGCCGGCATGACGGCCGCCCTCAGTCTGGCCAGACAAGGCTTTTCTGCGGTGATCGTCGAAAAGAGCGATCGTCTGGGCGGCTCGGCTCTCGATGTGCATCGGACGGTTCACGGGGAAGACGCACAGACCTTCGTTCGTCAGCTCGTCGCCGATGTCGAGGCCCATCCCGCCATCACCGTCCTGCGGCAGGCTCAGGTGGTGGATGCCACCGGATTCGTGGGCAATTTCGAAACGAAGCTTCAGACACCTCAGGGACTGCAAACCGTTCAGCATGGTGCGGTCATTGTCGCTACCGGCGGCAGGGCGGCGGATGTGGATGAATACCTCTACGGCAAATCCCCGAAGGTCACGCGCTGGCATGACATCGAAAACCGACCCGAACTTCTGGAGGGGGCCGAGAGTGTCGTATTCATCCAGTGTGTGGGCTCCCGGGACGATCAACGTCCCTACTGTTCCCGGATCTGCTGTACGGCATCGGTTTCCCAGGCCATTGCCATCAAGGAAAAATCTCCCGATACATCGGTCTATATCCTCTATCGGGATATCCGGACCTTCGGTGATCGGGAATTGCTCTACAAGAAGGCCCGGGAACTCGGGGTCATCTTCATTCGGTACAGCCTCGAACAAAAACCGGTCGTGACCGAAACGGCCGACGGTCTTCTCGTCGAAGTCTTCGATCCGATCCTGCAGAAGAAGCTTGCCATCGAGGCCGACCTCGTGAACCTGGCCACAGCCATCGAGCCGGCGCCCAATCAAGACATTGCCGGATTTTACAAGCTGCCGGTCAATGCCGAAAACTTCTTCATGGAAGCCCATGCCAAGCTTCGTCCTGTGGATTTCGCTTCCGACGGGCTTTTCCTCTGTGGGCTCGCCCATTATCCGAAGAGTATGGAAGAGAGCATCGCCCAGGCAATGGCTGCGGCTTCCCGTGCCGCGACGGTGCTTTCTCGGGATGCCATCGCCGTATCCCCGCTCGTTTCGAAAGTGAACGTCGAAAAATGCATCGGCTGCGGCCTGTGCACCGAAGTCTGTCCTTTCGGTGCCATCATTCTGGAAGATCAGAGCGGAAAGGGGTACCGGGCGAAGAACATCTCCGCATCCTGTAAGGGCTGTGGTTTGTGTGCAGCCACTTGTCCGCAGAAGGCCATCGAAATGCTTCATTTTAAGGACGAGCAGATTTTGGCGGCTGTGTGTGCGGTAGCCGGCTGACACGGGCACCTGAAAAAACAGCCATCCATCTGGAACATTTCTTGTCGAAGGGGATTGTCATGGAACCATTCAAACCGAATATCGTTGCATTTCTCTGCAACTGGTGCGCGTATGCCGGAGCGGATCTGGCAGGCGTTTCTCGTCTGCAGTATCCACCCTACATCCGCAGCGTCCGGGTCATGTGCTCGGGCCGCATCGATCCGCTCTTCGTCGTCAAGGCCCTGAGCGCCGGCTGTGACGGCGTCATGGTGGCCGGGTGACATTTCGGCGACTGTCATTACCTGGAAGGTAATCTTCAAGCCGAAAAAAAGATGCTCATGACCCAAAAACTGCTGGATCTGGCCGGTATCGGCAGAAACCGGCTTCACATCGCCTGGGTATCTTCTGCAGAAGCCCAGCGTTTCGTCGACGTTACCACCGCAGCCATCACCTCCATTCAGGAGCAAGGTCCCTTCAATGCGGGCAGTTTCGATCTACAGCTCAAGGCCGTCGAGGCCACGCTCAACACCGAGCAGATCCGCTGGCTGGTCGGCAAAGAGCTGAAGTTGCTGCAGCGCGGGGACGTCTATGGCCGAAAATGGGAAAAGGCCAAGTTCGAGTCCATCCTGGATGCCACCCTCGAGCGGGAATACCAGAAACACCTCATTCGCCAGGCCATCATCGCCGGGCATACGTCCGTTCGAGCCATCTCCAGCGCGATCGGTCTTCCGCTGCGCCGGATTTCCTATCTGCTCGCCGATATGGAAAAAACGAACATGGTCGAATTCAAGGGCCACGAACACCATGTGCCGGTGTTCGCAGCGTTGTAAGCACGTACCCAGCGGGTGGCCCGCAGGGGCCATCCGATGCAGGTTTCGACATCGTAGGGGCGGGTCCATCTGACCGCTCATCGAACGATTTCATACACCAAGGAGCACCCATGAAACCAGAAGCAGGAAAGATCAGCGGGTCCGTGATGGTGGTCGGTGCCGGTATCGCCGGCATGCAGGCGGCCCTCGATCTCGCCAATTCCGATTATTTTGTATACCTTGTCGACAAGCTGCCGACCGTCGGCGGCATGATGGCCCGCCTCGACAAGACGTTTCCCACCAACGACTGTGCGATGTGAGTGATCTCGCCCAAACTGGTCGAGGTCGGCCGGCACATCAACATCCAGATCGTCACCAACAGCGAAGTCCAGTCCGTAGCGGGGGATCCGGGAAATTTCTCCGTCACCCTCGTGAACCATCCCCGATATATCGACCCGGTCAAGTGTACGGGCTGCGGCGAGTGCGCCAGGCACTGCCCCGTCACGGCCGTCAACCGCTACAACAAAAACCTCGACGACCGTAGAGCCACCTTCATCGAATATCCTCAGGCCGTACCGCTGGCCTTCGGTATCGACACGGACACCTGCGTCGGATGCGGCTTGTGCGAAAACGTCTGTATCGCAAAGGCCATCCAATACGACGATGTCGAACGGACGACGGAGCTTACCGTCGGCTCCATCATTCTCGCCCCCGGTTCCATGGGATACGATCCGTCGAAACTCGATTTCTGGGGGTACGGGAAATATGCCAATGTCGTCACGAGCGAAGAGTTCGAGCGGATTCTGAGCGCTTCAGGGCCGTATCGTGGGCATTTGTGCCGTCCACTCGACCGGGAAGAGCCGAAAAAGATCGCCTGGATTCAGTGTGTGGGCTCCCGTGACACGAACAAGTGCGGCAACGGCTATTGCTCATCGGTGTGCTGCATGTATGCGATCAAGGAAGCCATGATCGCGAAGGAACATGCCCACGGCGATCTCGACTGCGCCATCTTCAACATGGACATTCGCTCCTTCGGCAAGGATTACGAAAAATATTACCTGCGTGCCAAAGACAAGGACGGTGTGCGTTTCGTCAAGGCCCGTATCCACACGATCACCGAAGTGCCCGACACGGGCGATCTTCGGGTCTGGTACATGGACGATGCCGGGACGATCCAGGAAGAAGTCTTCAGCATGATCGTTCTGTCCGTTGGGTTGCAGATCCCCGAAAGTGTCTCGGATCTGGCTGCACGGCTGGGCGTATCCGTGAACCGATACCGCTTTGCGGAAACCGATCCCTTCAAGCCCGTCGAAACCTCCAAACCCGGTATTTACACCTGCGGCGTGTTTCAAGGGCCAAAAGACATTCCCTCTTCCGTGACGGAAGCCAGTGCTGCGGCATGCCTGGCCGGAGCCGCCTTGTCGGAGGCCCGGGGAACGGACACGCCCACGGTGGAAGTGCCCGCCCAGGTCGATGTGGAAGGGCAGGAACCCCGTATCGGCGTCTTTGTGTGCAACTGCGGGATCAATATCGGCGGAGTCGTGGACGTTCCGGCCGTACAGCAGTATGCATCCACCCTCCCGCATGTCGTCTATACGGACAACAATCTCTTCACCTGCTCTCAGGATACCCAGGACAAGATCAAGGAAAAGATCAAGGAACACCGGCTGAACCGGGTGGTGGTGGCTTCCTGCAGCCCCAAGACCCACGAAGCCATGTTCATGGAAACCCTCGAAGCCTGTGGTTTGAACCGCTACCTCTTCGAGATGGCCAACATTCGGAACCACAATTCCTGGATTCATTCCAAGACGCCTGCCATCGCCACCCAGAAAGCCAAAGACCTCGTTCGCATGGCGGTCGCTCGGGCCGATACCCTGAAACCCCTCCGGGAAAAGGTCATTGCCGTCAACAAACAGGCTCTGGTGATCGGCGGCGGAGTGGCCGGTATGAATGCGGCACTGGGTGTGGCCAAACAGGGGTTCAAGGTCTTTCTGATTGAAAAGGAGAAGGAACTGGGCGGTCTTTCACGCCGTCTGCATCACACCATCGAAGGCGGCGACGTTCAGGCCTATCTGAAGGAGCTGATTGCCGAAGTTCGTGCCAACGAGCGGATCGAGGTGTTGACCGAGGCCCGGGTGGTGGATTTTGCCGGATACAAAGGGAATTTCACGACACGGGTCGAGATGGGATTCGATCGGGAAAGCCGCACCATCGATCATGGCGTCATCATCGTCGCGACGGGTGCAAACGAGTACCGGCCGAAGGAATTTCTTTACGGAGAGGATGCGAGGATCACGACACAGCTCGGTTTGTCCGACATTCTTGCCGAAAAAGGAACTGCCGGGCTCTCCTCCGTGGTCATGATCCAGTGTGTGGGTTCGAGAAACGATGAAAACCCCAATTGCAGCCGGATCTGCTGCCAGAACGCCGTCAAGAACGCTTTGGCCATCAAGAAGCTCGATCCGGAGGTGCAGGTCTATGTTCTGTACCGCGACATCCGAACCTACGGCCTCATGGAAGACTATTATACCGAAGCCCGGAAGAAGGGGGTCATCTTCATCCGGTTCGACGAGGCCCATCCACCGGTTGTCGAAAAGCAGGGCGAAGATATCGTCGTGCAGGTGAAGGACCACATCCTGAACCGCCCAATCGCCATTCAGGCCGATCTGGTGGCCCTGAGCGCCGGGGTGGAGGCAGCCGAAACGAGCGAGCTTTGCGGCATCATGAAGCTCAACCGCAACCCGGAAGGCTTCTTCATCGAGGCCCATGTGAAGCTGCGACCCGTGGATATGCCGGGTGAAGGCATTTTCCTCTGTGGTACGGCCCACGGTCCCAAACTCATCACTGAAACCATCGCCCAGGCCCAGGCTGCCGCCTCTCGGGCCACGACCTTCCTGTCCAAAAGCCACATCAAGCTTTCGGCGATTACGGCCAAGGTCGATACGGATCATTGCGTCAAATGCCTCACCTGTGTGCGCTCCTGCCCCTTCGGTGTCCCGGTGTTCAACACCGAAAAACAGGTCATCGAAATCGACGAGGCGTTGTGCCACGGTTGCGGTGTGTGTGCCTCGATTTGCCCCAGACGCACGATCCAGCTCAGTTTCTACGAGGATGACCAGATAACCTGTAAAATCGATGCCTTGCTGGCAGGAGGGATGTAATGGCGGATTTCGAACCGACGATTATCGCATTCTGTTGCGAATATTGAGGGTATTCGGCTGCGGACCTGGCAGGTTCGATGCGGCTCGACTACCCGGCAAACGTGAAAATCATTCGTGTGCCTTGTTCCGGCAAGGTGGATGTGTTACATCTGTTGCGCGCCATCCAGAAAGGGGCCGACGGCGTCTATGTCGTGGGGTGTCTGGAAGGAACCTGTCACTATAAGGAAGGCAATTTCCGGGCGAAGGAACGGGTGAACCATGTCAAACGGCTTTTGGAAGAGGTCGGGCTCGAGGGGGAGCGTGTCCGGATGTACAACCTGTCTTCGGGTGAGGGGCCGACATTCGCCGCCTATGCCCGGGAAATGACGGAACACATCAAGTCCCTTGGTCCCAATCCCTTGAAGAAATGGGTAACTTCCTGAAAAAGGAGCGCATGATGGCAGAAGAAGTGATTCAACTCAAAGGTAAGAAAAAAAGCATTTTTATGGACAAGGTCAAGGAGATCCTGCCCGAGGGCGGGAACCTCAATCTCTGCTTGACCTGCGGTGCGTGCTCCTCGGGATGTCCGGCATCGGGTTTGGAAAACATGGACCCCCGGAAATTCCTGCGCATGGCCGCGTTGGGGCTCGATGAGGAGCTGCTCAGCTCGGATTGGGCCTGGATGTGCACGATGTGCCAGCGCTGCATCTATGTCTGTCCGATGAAGATCGACATTCCGCAGCTCGTTTTCAACGTCCGCAAGCACGGCCGTCCGAGGGACAAAAAACCCAAGGGGATTTTGGGGTCCTGCGATATGGCCCTTAAACACGACACCTGCAGCGCAATGGGGGCCTCTGAAGAGGACTTCCAGTTCGTGGTCGAAGACGTGTTGAACGAAGTGCGGGAAAATCAGCCGGGATGGGAAGATCTCGAGGCCCCCATCAACAAGAAAGGCGCCGAATTCTTCCTGAACCAGAACTCCCGGGAGCCGGTCACCGAACCCGATGAAATGGTGCCTTTGTGGAAGATTTTGCACAAGGTGGGAGCGGATTGGACTTACGGCACCAAGGGATGGGCAGCCGAAAATTACTGTATGTTTCTGGCGGACGACGATGCTTGGGAACACATCGTCCGAACGAAGGTGAAAGCCGTGGAGGAGTTGGGCTGCAAGGTCTGGCTCAATACGGAGTGAGGGCACGAACTCTTTGCAGTCCGGGCCGGACTGAAAAAATTCAAGATCCCTTACAACTTCGAAATCCGCAGCATCATTCAATACTATGCCCAATGGATTCGGGAAGGCAAGCTCCAGGTCAACTCCGATTGGAACAAGGACCTCAAGGTCAAGTTCACCGTCCAGGATCCCTGCCAGCTCGTCCGGAAGTCCTTCGGCGATCCGGTTGCAGAAGACCTGCGCTTCGTCGTGAAGACCGTGGTCGGAGAAGAAAACTTCATCGACATGACCCCCAACCGCTCGAACAACTATTGTTGCGGCGGGGGCGGCGGATTCCTGCAATCCGGGTATCCGGAAGCCCGTCGGTATTATGGACGTCTCAAGGCCGAACAGATCAAGAAGACCGGAGCCGCATATTGCATCACTCCATGCCACAATTGTCATGCTCAGGTCCACGACCTGAGCGAGCATTATGAGGGCGGATGGCATACGGTGCATCTGTGGACGATCATCTGTCTGGCGATGGGCATTCTGGGTGAAAACGAACGGGCCTATCTGGGACCGGATCTGGCCGAGGTCGGCCTATAAGCGATTTGTCGGGGAAAGGCCGAAACAGGGGCCTTTCCCCGACAAGGGATTTCGGAGGAAGCATGATCGTTGCCAAACGAAAGCCCTTCGATGAGATCAAGAGCCTCATCCAGGGCTACAAGAAAATCCTCAACGTCGGTTGCGGGACATGTGTAGCGGTTTGTCTCACCGGCGGCGAGAAGGAAGTTTCCGTTCTGAACGCCGAAATCGACATGGCCCGGAAACTCGAAAACAATCCCATCGTCATTGACGGCTTTACGATCGAACGCCAGTGCGACAGGGAATACCTGGCCGCTCTCGATAACAAGGTCGACGAATACGAAGCCCTGCTGTCCATGGCATGCGGCGCCGGAATTCAGTTTCTGGCGGAGCGCTATCCGCATATTCCGGTTCTGCCGGCAGTTGATACGACCTTCATCGGCGTCAATCAGGACGTGGGTTGGTACGAAGAGCGGTGCCGCTCCTGTTCGAGCTGTGTGCTGGGCTGGACGGGCGGCATCTGTCCGGTGACCATGTGCGCCAAGGGGCTCTACAACGGTCCCTGCGGCGGCACCAACAGGGGAAGCTGTGAAATCGATCCCGAGCAGCCCTGCGCCTGGTACATGATCTACGAGCGGCTCAAGAAGCAGAACCGTCTCGAGTGCATCATGAAACTGGCCGAACCTACGGAATGGGCCAATCAGGTCCCGAGAACCCTGATTCAGCCCGGATACAAGAAGCCGGAAAAGAAGGCGTAAACCCGAGCGGAACGTTCCTTCATACCTACGAGGATATCATGAAATCAGGAAGCAATCTCGAAAAAATACTGCTTGCAGGTCATTTTGCCTTTACAGGAGAGCTTGGACCGCCCCGAGGGTCGGATGCCGAGGAGGTTCGAAAAAAGGCCGGATACCTCAAGGGAAACGTCGACGCGGTGAATATCACCGACAACCAGACGGCGGTCGTTCGCATGTCGAGCTGGGCGGCCTCTCTGATTGCGCTTCAGGAAGGGCTCGAACCCAATTATCAGATGGTCTGCAGGGACCGAAACCGGCTGGCCATGCAGGCCGACATTCTGGGAGCTTATGCTCTCGGTATCCGCAACATGCTCTGCCTGTCCGGGGACCACATGAAATTCGGGGATCATCCGAACGCCAAAGGGGTCTTTGATATCGATTCGATGCAGCTCATCCAGACGGTCAAACGCATGCGGGACGAAGGCAAGTTCCTGAGCGGCGCAGACATCGAACATCCACCGAAGATCTTCATCGGTGCGGCTTCGAACCCCTTCGCCGATCCCTTCGAATGGCGGGTTCATCGATTGGCGAAAAAGATCGCGGCCGGTGTGGACTTCATCCAGACCCAGTGCATCTATAACATGGAGAAGTTCCGCAAGTTCATTCAGATGGCCAATGACATGGGGCTCACCGAAAAAGTCTACATTCTTGCCGGTGTTACCCCGATGAAGAGTGTCGGTATGGCCAACTACATGAAGAACAAGGTCCCCGGCATGGATGTTCCCGATGAGATCATCAAGCGGCTCAAGGGGGTGGAGAAGGGAAAAGTGGCGGAGGAAGGCATCAAGATCGCCTGTGAACAGATCGAAGAATTCAAATCGATGAAGGGGGTCGCAGGCGTCCACCTGATGGCTATCGAATGGGAACACAAGGTTCCCGAAATCGCCGAACGGGCAGGCATGCTGCCGAGACCGAAAGTGGATTGAACGGTGTAATCGATGATGGTCTCGTAAAAAGTCAGTACATCTACAGTGAGCCGCATGGGGGCGGGCACACCTTTTTCGCTGCATCGGAAAAACTCAGCCGCCCGATCTCGTAAGGGCCGGGCATGGTGCCAGACGCTCCAGGAGAGAGCATCTCATTGAAATGGCAAGCTTTTCAAACACAAGCCGAAGTGTTTTGCATGCCCGGCCCAACGAGCTCCGGCGGCTTCAAACAAGTTTCCGCTGCAGCATCAAAAGGCGTACCCGGCCCCCATGCTCAGGCCCGGAAATCCCCCAAAATCGGGAGTAGAGCGACTTTTTGCGAGACCATCAATTGTTAATGATGCCTGTAAAGAGGGCGGAGTGCTTCACTCCGCCCTCTTGTTTTTTGGGGTGACTGTCATCTCAAGACGACTTGCACTTTCTCTCCAGCTTGCTGGAGCCTTGCCGCAAGTTCCATCGCCTGAACATCCTTTTCGAACGCACCGATCAGGAGCCGATTTTGGCCGGGGTGTTTCGGGTCGTCGGTCGCATATACCCAATATCCCTTGGACATAAAGACCGTTTCCTGGTTTCGGCCATCGGATGGCGCAAGAGGTTTCCCCAGCATGACGGCATAGGGGAGATAGGCGACCTGCGGATCCCGGAACCGGTTTTTGAGCCGCGTGTCGATATAATTCCAGGCTTCCATCGCACTGGGGAAATTCCCCAAATAGATTTTGTACCACTCACCGGTCACCGGATCCGTCTCTCGTACGATGAAGGGGGCATCTCCTTTGGATCGCAGCTTCATGGCGATGCGATAGGCTTTCTGCCTGTACTGACTCGATCCAATGATGATGGAAAACGGTGTGATGCCGATTCCCTTTGGGGGCTGGTTCAGGGTGGCTGGAATCGACTTGTCGGTCTTGTCCGTGGGTTTGGATGCCGTTTCGATGGGCGGCTGGCGTTGCAAGGAGGGTTCCGGCTCAAAGGAAGGCGATGGTGGATGAGGCATTTCTTCTTTTTCGGGGCCCGAAACCGAAGAAGGGGCCTTGGAATCAGCTGACGGATTCTCTGCCGGTGTATCGACGGCGGTTATGGCGGTGATGGTGATCGGGCTCGGCCCCGTTTTCCCGGGAGGAGCTTCTGCCTGATGCATGCCTGCCGCGTTCTTTTCCCGCCAGGGCTTTTTGGCCTCATAGGAGCGAAGCCGTTCTGTGTAGCGTTCCAGCGCTTGGGTCCTTCCTTCAGTGAGTTGCATGAGAAGGGCGCGTTTTTGAATCTTGACGGCATCCTTGAATTGGCCAGCCTCCGCATAAGCGGCAGCCAGCGTATCATAGTGGTAGGCGCTCGGCTCGAGTTCCACCGCCTTTTTGGCCAGTTCGACCGCCCGACTGCCGTTTCGGATCCTGGGATTGGGGCAGACCGACAACGTCCATGCGAGTTGGTTGTAGGCACGCGTCAACTGGGGATTGCACTCGATCGCCCGAGAATAGTCTTGAACGGCTTTTTCGTAATTCCCCTTGTAGAACCAACACACGCCTCGGCTGTTGTAAGCTTCTGCGTTCTTTGGATCGAGGGTGATGGATTCGTTGAAGTCGGCAAGTGCCTTATCGAGTTGACCGGTATGCAGATAGGCGACACCTCGGTTGAGATAGAGCTGTGAATCGGAGGATCGTTTACCGATCAATTCGTTGTAGACAACCAGGGCATCTTCGTATCGCTGGACCCGCAACAGAAATTTCCCGAGGGACTGCTTGTCGTCTGCATGGATGTCGGTGAGTAAGGAGAGGCAGCACAGTGCCACTGCAACAAGATGAATGATGATCCGTGTCATCGATGTTCCATTACGATAGGTTCATCCGGTACATCACAACGGCAATTGGTCCAGATGGTGTTTTGCATGATGGGCTCTTAAAAAGGGAGCACCCTTGTGAAGCTTGTTCCCGAGGAAGCGCTGTGCAGGGAGCGAGGAGAGATGGTGAACCTGTTTTCGCAGTATTCCCGCTCGACACCCGGAAATACCGGAACACGGAGATGATCGGCTCTTTCTGAGGTCGTCCAATCTCTGTTCGGTGAATATCCGATATATTCCTGTGCGTTCCAAGTGGTTTTGGAATGGATTGGATGCTGTCGGAAGGATAGATGGTGGAGATGATGGGGCTCGAACCCACGACCTCGGCGTTGCGAACGCCGCGCTCTCCCAGCTGAGCTACATCCCCTCGTTCGGATCATCAACCGCATCGGTTGATGCAGCTTCTACCAAAAGCTTGAAATTTCGTCAAGCTGCGTTTTTGAAAGGCTCGCTACGGTCTACCGGAATTCAGGAGATCTTTGCGGAACCGATCACCTCCAGACTGAATTCATCCAGCTGATCCGGAAGCTGCGAAAAAACCACCATGAAGGGAAGGGAGGTGCCCGGTGCGATTCTGGCATTGGCTCGGTCTTTTCCGAGTCGATGGGAAAGCGCTTTTTGAATGGCTTCCATCTGCATGGTGTTCAAGTCCTCATCCGACAACACATTCCCACAAAACACCGTTTGGCTTTGAACTTCTTTCTTGGCTGCGTCATAGAGCTTTGCCTTGACAGACACGAATCCACGTGCCTCCGGATAATCGTTCCGAATCTTTCCGGTAATCACGAAGAGCCTTCCTGCACCCGCTGTATCCATGAACCTGCTGTTCACATCATAAATGCGGATTTTCCGATTTCCGACCACATCTTCGGGTTCTTGCGGCTGGGAAGACAAAAAGGGAATGGGAATATTCGGGAAAAACGTTGCAGCAAGATACCCGCCACCGCCCAGAATCACCAGACACAGCAAAAGGATCAATGTCTTGCTGACGGGTTTCTTGGGAGAATCCTTACGGATTCCGTCATCCAGGGGTTCATCCTCCTTTGAAGGATGCATTCCTACGGAGAGGGTACTCGGATCGAGGATGGCGGTTTCGGTGAAAGCGGCCTGCTGATGCGACATGTCTGCGGAAGGAACACCTGTCGGCGATATCCCGATACCATCCGGATGGACGGATGCCCCCGCCCCTGTCTGGGGTTCCCGGGAAACCGCCATTTCCTCCTGAGATCGCTCCCCTTCGTTCAATCCCATTTGATTGTTTTCGATCAGTCGTTCAATCTCATCCAAATCCAGCGCTTCGATATCGTCAAACGATATGTTGCCTTTCTGCGACGTTTTGGAAATCGGTTGATCCTGTTCCAGAGGGGGGGCCGGAGGCACTTGTTCGACAGTGCGATGGGGTGTTGGAACATCTTCGACGTAAATCTCATCGACAAATGCGCTTGGCTCCACCTCCGGTTTTTCGATGCGATCCAACCGCTCATCTTCTTCCTTCGGCTGAGGAGCGGCAATCAGCGCATCGAGATCCTCAAGCGAGATTTCATCCAAATTCGATGACGGGGGAGCGGCTTCTTGCGGCTGGTCTTTGCGGATATCCTTCTCCAATTCCAGGAATTCCAGATCGATATCGATACCTTCCAGGGATTTTCCGGAAGAGGCATCCGTATCGGCAGTTGTCGTCTCTTCGGTGGAGGGAACTTGCGGCGAAAGATCGAGCTCTTCAAACGAAATGGGCTTTCGATCGCCCTCCGAGGGTATTGAGGGCTCTCGTTCGGGTGAACCGGTATCGATCGACAGGATCGAGGATTCGATCGTCGATTCTTCAAATGGCGACACAACGATGCCGACGGCATCATGGGTAGGGGGGGATACCGGAGGTTCCTGAGCCGGGGGTAGGGGAATGTCATCCAGTCGAACGGCATCGAAGGGGAAGCTATCGACAGAAGACGGCTCCTCTGGGAGAGGCTGGCTTTTGAAGAGAGGTTCAACGGGTTCCGAAACAGTTCGGTCGATCTGCGGATACACCTTAAACACATGCTTGCATTTGGAACATCGAACCTTCGAGCCCGATGCCGAAATACGATTGTCATCGAGATGAAAACGCCTGCTGCATTGCTCGCATGTAACAATCATGGCTGCCTCTCGATCTGAATCATAAAACGATGTCGTATGAATGCCGCAAGAGGGTACGACGGATTCCTTTACGCATTCGATGGGAGATCCGTGGACCCGGAATCGATCACCTCGTATATGGCAGGCAGGTGTCGGTATCGTTCGGCATGATCCAATCCGTATCCAACCAGGAATCCCTTGGAAACGTTCAGACACACATAATCGATCGAAACCGGAACCTCTCGCCTTTCGGATTTGTCGATCAATGCACATACCGAAACGGAAGCTGCATGGAGCGATTTCAGGTAATCGATCAAATACTGAATGGTGGTGCCGGTATCGACAATATCTTCGACGAGAAGAACATGTTTTCCGGCGACATCCGTACCAATCGGAAGCTTCATGGAAATGCTGCCAGAAGAAACGGTGGAGGAGCCGTAGCTGGCCACCCGAACGAAATCGATCGTTACGGGAATGGTCAGTTTTCGGATGAGGTCGGCCATGAAGATGAAGGCTCCCTTCAAAACGCCGACGACGACAACCTCCCGGCCTTGATAATCAGCGGATATCCGTTGGGCGATTTGATCCATCCGCTGCTGAATCTCTTCTTCCGATATCCGAAGAATCGGCTGGCTCATGGATGAGGCTCCACATCATCGTTTGGGTAAGGAGGAAGTGAATGAGACAATATCGTTCCGATACACCATACGGGAAGAAAATGTCAATGAAATCCTACCATATGGCCGGGTGAATCAACGCTGGATATCGGAAAAATGCGAGATGCGGGGTGCGTGATACGAAAGCCCATAGAGGCGACTCGCCGGGTTCGCCCTTACGAGGTCAATCGCAGGGCATGGCTCTAAGTTTCTTACGTAACCCGGAACAACGAATGGATTCTCATCGAGGGGTGGGGTGACGACTGGGATACGTTGGGGAAAAACGCATTCAAGGCAAGAGGGCAGAAAGGTAGAGATAAACATTGATGGTCTCGCAAAAAGTCCAAAAGTCTCATCCGAGTCGCATGGGGGAAGATACGCCTTTTTCGTTGCATCGGATAAACTCAGCCGCCCGAGCTCGTAAGGGTCGGGCATGTGGCCAGACTTCAACGATGGGTCATTGGAATGCAACATCTTGTTATTCTAACAGATATGGCTTGAATGAGCATGCCCGGCCCAACGATCTCCGGCGGCTTCAAACAAGTATCCGATGCAACATCAAAAGGCGTATCTCTCCCCATGCTCAGGCCCGTCAAGAACCTTAGCTGGGGGGGGAAGCGACTTTTTGCGAGTCCACCATCATTGGACATCACGCGGCTTGTTCCGCCTTCTTTCTTCTGTCTCCTGACTTCTGTCTCCTGACTTCTGACTTCTGTCTCCTGACTCCTGACTTCTGACTTCTGACTCCTGATATTAGATTCCGGTTTTGGCCAGTTGCCCGACCAGCTCACGCTGTTCAGGTGTCAAGGATTTCGGGAAAATGACGTCGATTTGTACATACAGGTCTCCACTTCGAGACTCATTCATATAGGGGAGACCGTGACCGGGTAGACGCATTTTCGTCCCCGGCTTGACACCGGCCGGGACTTTAAGACACAGCTCTTTTCCATCCACATGTTGCACGGTCACCGAGGTTCCCAGAAGGGCTTCGGTCAGTCGGATCGATTTTCGGATATAGAGATCATGCTCTTTCACCTCATAGCGTGGATCCTGCAACAGAACAGCCTCGATGTACAAATCTCCGGCAGGCCCACCGAATTCACCAGGCTCTCCCTTGCCTGCAAGGCGCAACCGTTTTCCAGGGATCAGGCCTTTCGGAATCTTGACGGAAAGGGTTTCGGTTTTCCCCTCATGTTGAAAACTCAACGTCTTTTGGGTGCCGTTCATGATTTCTTCAACGGTCAACCCCATTTCATACACGAGATCGTTGCCTTTTACCGGGTACTGAGCACCATGCATACTGGCAAAGGGATCGAAACCGCCGCCACCGGTTGAAAACGTGAACCGGGTCTTTCCCCGTTTGCCTGAGCCGAATGCCGCTCCCAGACCCAAGTCCCTGAAAATATCCGACCAATCGAAATTCCGGAAAATATCCTCCTGGCTGTATCGCTGCTGAAATCCCGTTGAACCGAAGGTATCGTATTGTTGCCGTTTCTCCTTGTCGCTGAGCACGGCATAGGCTTCGCTGATTTGTTTGAATTTTTCTTCTGCAGCCTTGTCTCCCTTGGTCTTGTCGGGATGATATTTCATGGCGAGTTTCCGGTACGCCTTCTTGATCTCGTCTTCCGTAGCCGTTTTGGAAACCCCGAGAATGCTGTAATAATCCGTTTCAGCCATTTATCATCACTCCTTCAAGGATATCGCTTGCTGTATGCGCTGCATATATTCTGACAGCGAATGACTTCATGGGTTGTTCGAAAATCTATCTCAAATAAATAAGGGTTTATATTGGAAGTGTCAAGGATGTGGGCGTTGAAAGCCGGATTTCGCTTCGAAGATGCCTTGACAACAACGGTTCAATTTTATAGACAGAGCCACATCGATTCAATGCCGGAAGGATCTGGAGAAGGGAACGGTCTGTTGAGTTCGTCATGATTTTTGGAAGAGATGCCGTCTGCATCCAATGCGGCTGCAGACAGTCAAACACCCACCCGTAGAAAGGAGAAACCGATGAACATCCTGTTTTTTGGACCGAACGGCAGCGGAAAGGGAACCCAGGGAGCCATCCTCAAAGACAAATACAAGATTCCCCACATCGAATCCGGTGCCATCTTTCGGGAAAACATCTCCAAAGGAACCGAACTTGGAGCAAAAGCCAAGGCATACATCGACAAGGGAGATCTGGTTCCGGATGAAATCACCATTCCCATGATTCTCGATCGTCTGAAACAACCCGATTGCAAGAACGGATGGCTTCTCGATGGTTTTCCCCGAAACCGCAACCAGGCCGTCAAACTGGATGAAGCCTTGAAAGCCGCCAAACTGGATCTGGACATCGTTGTCGAAATCATTCTCGACCGTAAGATTGCCCGCGACAGAATCATGGGGCGACGGCTGTGCGTCAACGACAACAATCATCCCAACAACATCTATATCGATGCCATCAAGCCCAACGGGGACAAGTGTCGGGTCTGCGGCGGTGATCTGAAAACACGCGCCGACGATCAGGATGAGGCGGCCATCAACAAACGCCACGACATCTATTACGATACCCAGACCGGAACCCTTGCATCGGCCTATTATTTCAAGGAACTTGCCGAAAAAACCGGGAAACCGAAGTACATTACCCTGGACGGCACCCCGAGCGTCAAAGAAGTCGCTGCAGAGCTGGTCGCCAAATTGGGTTGATTCCGATTGGTGATGGTCCGATCCCGCAGGGGTGCCTCGGCACCCCTGCCGTTTGTGGGATAGATCCGGTTCAAGCACGTGCCGCTGCTGCGCCTGTGAGGAGCCGTAGGGCCGGGGTTTATCCCCGCGCTTTCAAGGACCATTCTGTTGAGAACCTCTCCCTCACCCGCGTCGTGAAAGACAAAGCGGGATGAGCAAAACATGAAGAAACCGCTTCATCCTTTTCCTTCCATCTGAAAGCATGGCATGCATTCCGTTTCTGCACTTCCGCAAATCCTTGCACCTGCCGGCAATCGTGACAGTTTCCTCGCTGCCATCGCGGCAGGAGCGGACGCCGTTTATTGCGGTTTGAAACGGTTTTCCGCCCGAATGGAAGCGAAGAATTTTTCCATCGAAGAGCTCGCCCTGCTGACGGAATTGGCCCATGAGAAGGGAGTCGAGGTATTTGTCACCCTCAATTCCCTGATCCGAACGGAGGAAAGGGATGATCTGCAACGAACGATCGATGTCCTTGTCCGCCACGTATCTCCCGATGCCCTGATCGTTCAGGATCTGGGAGTGGCGGCCCTTGCCGATCAACTGGGTTTTCGAGGGGACATCCATCTGTCGACCCTTGCCAATGTCTCGTTTCCCGATGCGCTGAAAACCGTTTCAAGGATTCCCGGCATTCGGCGGGTCGTTCTACCTCGGGAGCTGGGCATCGATGAAATCCGTTCCATGGCCGAAGCTTGTCCGAAGGATGTCGGGCTTGAGGTTTTCGTTCATGGCGCGCTGTGTTACGGCGTGTCGGGAAGATGTTACTGGAGCAGCTTTCTGGGGGGAAAAAGCGGTCTGCGCGGGGCTTGTGTGCAGCCCTGCAGGCGGAGATATACCCAGGAGAAGCGGGAGCAAAAGGGGAGTGGTGTAGGGCGCGCCTTCTCCTGCCTGGATCTCGGTTTGGATGTTCTGACGAAGGTGCTGCTGGAGATCCCCCAAATCCGGGGTTGGAAGATCGAAGGACGAAAAAAAGGACCCCATTACGTCTATCAGACGGTTTCCGCATACCGTTTGTTTCGGGACCATGCGAAAGACAGCGCTTCCCGAAAACAGGCGCTGGAACTGTTGGAAAATGCGCTTGGAAGGCCGACCACCCATTACCGTTTTTTGGACCACAGACCACAGCATCCCCTTTCCGTCGCTCAACAAACCGGCAGTGGAAAACGCATCGGAAAAATCGTTGGAACTTCCAAAAAACGTTTTATCTTGGCCTTTGAAGCACTCGAGCCCGGAGATGCCATACGGGTCGGATACGAGGACGATCGGTTTCACACCCTGCTTCGGATCGACAGGCTTTGGATTTCCGGAAGCCGTATACCGCTTCCGACGGAAGCTGCGGGATCTCTGAATATCGATACCCCGGTTTTTTTGACGGACCGCCGACAACGGCAACTCGAGTCCGTCCTGCAATCCCTGCGTGGCGAACTACTTGGACGAACCGTTCCTCCGTTACCCGAAGGCCCAAAGCGATCCGCTGAAACCCCGATGCTTCGTCAAGCGGCAAAGGATGCCTCTACATCCAGGCGTCGGCAGCCGACATTCCGGATGAAGGCATTGGAAATGATCGTTTACCGTAGTTTTCCGGAGCGGTTGACTCGACATGCGGAGATCGGGTACTGGTTTTCGATGGATCACCCACAGACGGCACCCAGGCATGGCTGGATCTGGCTTCCACCCGTCGTTTGGCCCAAGGATGCGGAACAATGGCAGGCGGCCGTCGCATCGCTTCTGAAACATGGCTTTCGTCGGTTCGTGCTGAACATGCCCTACCAGATCGAATGGTTTCGAGAAACGCGCCACAGCGCAACAAAACGGACCGGTTCTTACAGGAATAACAGCGATTTGGCGGGGTCGAATGACGATGACAGGAGAAGGCGGGTGTCTTCTGCGGACGCTAAGCAGGATGCCAAGCTCGAGCTCTGGGCCGGCCCGTTCTGCAATGCAGCCAATCCGATGGCCATTTCGATCCTGAAGCGGTTGGGGTTTTCGGGTGTCATTGTCAGCCCCGAACTGGGGAAGACCGACTATCTTGCACTTCCCGAACAAAGCCCCTTGCCGGTGGGGATCGTCCTGTCGGGTCTTTGGCCCTTGTCCATTTCTCGTATCGCTCCGGAATCCATGCTTCCTGAAGAGCCGATTCGCAGCCCCAAGGGGGAAATCTGTTTCTTCAAGCCCATGGATCAAACCGTGTGGGTCTTTCCCAATTGGGAAATTCACCTCGAGGCCCATCGCAAAGCCCTCGAAGAAGCCGGCTACCGGTTATTCGTTCATTTGAAGGAACCGATTCCGAAGGGCATTTTCCTCAAGAAACGCCCTGGATTGTGGAATTGGGAAAACGGGCTGTTATGAATCCTACCTACAGGAGAACCCATTCATGAGCATTTCCTATCCCCCCGATTTTCGGGCTTCAGGCATCGCTGCAGGCATCAAGAAAAACGGCAAGCCCGACCTGGGTCTGATCGTATCGGACAGACCTGCGAGTGCAGCAGGCGTGTTCACCCGAAACCGGGTCAAGGCGGCACCGGTGCTCATCGATATGGAACGCATCGGTTCTGGAACCGCCCGGGCCATTCTGGTCAACAGCGGTTGTGCCAATTGCTGTACGGGAGAGGAAGGAAAGGAACATGCGCTGACATCCATTCGTGCTGTCGCGACAGCACTCGGTATCCCGGAAGAGCAGGTCCTGGTGGCATCGACCGGTGTGATCGGTCAGCCGCTTCCCATCGAAAAAGTGCTCGCCGCTATTCCGGAGCTGGTTGGGAGTCTTTCTGCAGAAGGCTTTCCGAGGCTTGCCGAAGCCATGATGACCACAGACACCGTTCCCAAGTGCATCACCCGATCGGGAATCATTGCCGGAAAATCGATCTCGCTGACCGGAGTCGCCAAAGGGGCCGGCATGATCCGTCCGGACATGGCGACCCTGCTATGCTTCCTCGCGACAGATGCATCGGTCGATCCGGCTCGATTGCAAGCCGTTTTGAAACGGGCCACGGATGCATCCTTCAACCGCATTACGATCGACGGAGACACCAGCACCAACGATACGGCCATTCTTCTGGCAAACGGGGTTTCCGGCGTGGTGATCGAGGAGGATACGGAAGCCCTCTTTCAGGAGTTGGTGACAGGGGTCATGGTCGAATTGGCCAAAATGCTCGTTCGAGATGGGGAGGGAGCCACAAAACTCGTGGAAATTCAGGTGGGTGGTGCAGTTACCGCTTCCGATGCCCGAGCTGTAGCAGACACCATCGCCAATTCCGCTCTCGTCAAAACGGCCATTTTCGGGGAAGATGCCAATTGGGGAAGGATCCTGGCTGCCGCTGGTCGATCCGGAGTTCCGTTCGATCCGGATCGGATTGAAATCCGGTTCGAGGATGTCACCATTTTCAGCCAGGGATGTGGGGCAGGGGCCGACGTTGAAGAGCAGGTCACGGCTGTTCTGAAGCGGCCCGAATTCTGCATTTACGTCGATCTACACGAAGGGACAGCCTCATCCTCCGTGTGGACCTGCGATTTCTCGGTCGATTATGTCCGAATCAACGCAGACTATCGATCCTGACCATTCCGGTAAAGGAATTCGTCTTCAGAAATGGCTATCCGAGGCGGGGGTTTGCTCGAGGCGCACCGGTGAAGCATGGATTCGAGCAGGCAGGGTTTCGGTCAACCGACGGGTCGTCACCGAGCTCGGAAGCCGCATCGATCCTGAAAGAGATGAGGTCGAGGTCGACGGAAAAGCCGTTCGGAAGCAACGAAAGCCCGTTTACATTGCACTCAACAAGCCCGCCGGATACGTGACCAGTCTCAAGCAGCCGGGGGAAAAATTGGTCGGGGATCTCGTTCGCATTCCCGAACGCATCTATCCCATTGGAAGACTCGACAAGGCCTCTACGGGGCTGCTGCTGTTGACCAACGACGGGAAACTGCACCACCGCCTCTCCCACCCGTCCTTCGACCATGAAAAGGAATATCGGGTCACCGTGGCGGAACCCATTTCGGATGCGGCGTTGAAGCGTCTGGCCGAAGGGGTGCCGATTTTGGGAGGAATCACACGACCGGCGGAGGTGTACCGGATCTCCGAGTGGTCCTTTCGGATGATTCTCAGGGAAGGCAGGAACCGACAGATTCGTAGAATGCTCGAGGCGGTCGGACATCGGGTGGTGATGTTGCAGCGTATCCGAATTGCGGACATTGTCCTGGGAAATCTTCCCGAGGGAAAGTGGCGGTATCTGACGAAAGCCGAAATCGAACAGCTGACTGCGCCGGATCGTTTCCCAACCGGTCGATGAGTCCTTGGGAAGGCGCATCATCGGGACAGGCAACTCCAGCCATCACGAATACAGCAACCTGTGGCGGATCCGTCTGCATGGCGAGGTTGGAAACGCTCCATCTCCCTTTTCAGCAATGCTGTACCCCGGAAAGGAAAGCCGGAACATGATGAAGGTGTTTGGTAAATGTTGCGCTATCTGGGCACTGGTGGTTTGGATCGGCACCGTATCCGCCCAAGAAAATGCCTTTGAAATCGTCATTCAGAGACTTCAGAAGGATGGCTTCGAATCCGGTCAGCTGCATTCGGTGTTCTTGAAACCGGAAGTGCAATTTGATCCGATTACCGTATCCCGATTTTTCATGCACAGTGAAAGCCGGGTGGATTATGGAAAATTTTTAACGGATGCTTCCATCCAGCAGGCCCGATGGTATTTGTTTCGTTACTTCAAGGAACTCAGCGCGGTCGAAAATCAATCCGGTGTCGACAAGGAAGTCATCACGGCCATTCTTCTGGTCGAAACCCGTCTGGGCAATTATCTCGGAGAAAGCTCCATCTTCAATACCTTGTCTTCGCTCGCAGCCCTTCGGGACAACCCCTCCCTGCAGGAACGGGTGTGGAATGCCATGCCCCCGGAACTCCGCATTTCTGCATCGGAATTCAAGGAAAAGGTTTCGAGACGATCCCAATGGGCCTACGATGAGCTCAAGGCGTTTCTGCGATATGCTGCAAAGGAACACGTCGATCCGACGACGGTTCGGGGATCGTATGCCGGTGCATTGGGTATTTCTCAATTCATGCCCAGCAATATCCTGGCCTACGGGGTGGATGGAGACGGCGATGGGCACGTCGATCTGTTCAACCATGTCGATGCCATCGCCAGTGTGGCCAATTATCTGAAAAAATTCGGCTGGAAACAAGGAATCGATTCAGAGGCTGCCCGAAAGGTGATCTACAGTTACAACCACAGCCAGCCGTATGTGGATACGATTTTGAAGATCGCCGATAAACTGAAGGGATGATCATGGATCTTCAAACGATCAAAGTCGTCTTCCTGATGGTAGCCCCCTTTTTCGTTCTGACGATGGTCGCGGTGATTCATGCCAGTCAGCGGGAATTTCCGACGCTACGGCAGAAAGTGATCTGGATGTTGGTGGCCGCCATCCCGTTTATCGGATTTCTTCTATACTTTCTGTTCGGCAGAAGAAAGGCGGGAAGCCGTCAAAACTGACGGCCTCCCAAAAAGTCAGTGAGTCTTCAGCGAGCCGCATGGGGACGGGTACTCCTTTTTCGCTGCATCGGAAAAAGTCAGCCGCCCGATCTCGTAAGGGCCGGGCATGGTGCCAGACGCTCCAGGAGAGAGCATCTCATTGGAATGGCAAGCTTTTGAAACACAAGCCGAAGCGCAATGCATGCCCGGCCCAACGAGCTCCGGCGGCTTCAAACAAGTTTCCGCTGCAGCATCAAAAGGCGTACCCGCCCCCATGCTCAGGCCCGGAACTACCCGAAAATCGGGGGTAGATCGACTTTTGCGAAGCCGTCAAAACTGTTGACCTCATGTGGGATGACGGATAAAGTCCACAGATACGCTGAGAGACTACCTGCGGGGGGTGATCCATGATCGAGCGAATCCTGTTTCGTTTTTCCTGGGCCCTGGGGTTGAGTGTAACGTTGTTGCTCGTGCCGATACATGGGTTTTCAGAGCAGCAAACCGAATCCATCCAGGAAGAAACCCATATTGGGTATTCCGTCAAACAGGGGGATACACTCTGGGGAATCGCCGAACGGTTCTATGATTCTCCGCTCAAATGGCCCGATGTTTGGGGAATGAATCCTCAGATTTCGAATCCCCATCGGATCTATCCCGGAGATCGGGTATGGCTCTACCAAGATAAGACCGCTGCCATCGTTTCTTCCCCCGAAGAACAGGCACTGCCCCAAACGCCGCAGGTACCTCTAACCGAAGAGAAGCCCAAAAAGCCTTCCGTTGTCGTCTTTCGGGGGATCGATCGGGTGGGGTTCTTGCGGGAGCACCCCCTGGAACCGCTTGGCAGAATCCTCATGCAGCAGGGTGATCGATCCATGGGGCGGAAATTGTGGAGCCCCGGTGATCTGCTGTATGCGAAAGTCGAAAAGGATGGTCTCGTTTCCGGACAGAAATTCCGAGTATACAAGATTCTGGGACCCTACAACGTCGATATCGACGGAAAGCGCCAACGGGTCTATCAACATCATATCCATGGGATCGTTTCTGCCGTTCGAGCGGAGGAAAACCATATCTGGCTGATGCGTGTCGATAAAACCTATGCACCGATTACAGCCGACAATCTGCTCATGCCTTATGTTGATCGGAGCGAGGCCATCCCGCTCACCGAAACCCCTGAAGGCATTGCAGGTCGCATCCTGTTTTCCCAGGATCATAACGAAATTTTTTCAGCCGGCTTTCTGGCTTTTATCGATCGAGGAGAAAAAGATGGTATCTCGGTTGGACAGCGCTTGGCGATTGTCCAAGAAGATCTTCCCGAAAACGCTCGGATAATTGTTCCCTATGGAGAATGCCTGGTTCTTGCCGTCGAGCGTACCACAGCCAGTGTATGGATCACAAGAAGCGATCGAAGCCTGACCGATCTCGCGCTGGTTCGCAGTCCCAAAGACCTTACGATGGCCTATAGCGTTGCACCGTCCGCTCATCAGCCGTGACGGCTTGGAAAAAAGGCGGTTAGCTTTCCAGTGAAAGTGGAAGATCAGGAGCCAGGAGCCAGAAGTCAGGAGTCAGAAGTCAGAAGTCAGAATAAAAGCGGAAGAAGTCTGTTTTCTCAAGCTTGATGGACTCGCAAAAAGTGGCCACTTACCGATTTTCTTCCAAGGCCGGGCTTCCAGCAGGAGGGCGGGTGGTGTTTTGCGAAGCAGCGGAAACGTGTTTGAAACAGCCCGATCTCGTAAGGGCCGGGCATGTGGCCAGACGCTCCAAGAGAGAGCATCTCACCTACGGACTTTCGCACGAAGTACGACGCATCTTGTCTTCTCAACATACATTCAATCACCCTGCAAGGAGGAAACCAATGACCCGGATGAACGACCCCTTCGTATCTGCCACCCGCCTACTGTTGATGCTGCTGTTGGCTCTCGGCTTCTTCGGATGCGCCTCGTCCTCCTCCAACAATCCCCCGCCGTCTCAGGCAACGCTTCAGAAGGATGCGAGCAACATGCCGACCTATTATGATTTCGGGGACGTGATGGTGCCCAGCGAGCTGAAACTGAATCGGAAAGAATCGTTTGTATACGCCACTGGAGGAGCGACAGCCGGTGTATTGACATTGAAGGGACGGGTGGACCGGGATTCCCTCATCGCGTTCTTCGAAAACAATATGATCAAGGACAACTGGCGGCTGATCAGCTCGTTTCGGGCGCCCAAAGCGGTGATGCTCTTTCAGAAGGAAGCCCGGTGGTGCATCATCAGCATCGAAGAGGATTTTATCAGTGAACTGGTCAAGATTTGGGTGGCACCCACCATCAATGCTCCGGCAATGGGGATGAAGTGATCCCGCACAGACGGCTCGTGGATATGGATGGGTACATCGATGCCTGAAATCGACTTTTCCAAGAAATCGGCCGTTGTGGGGGTTTGCGGAGGCATAGCCGCATATAAAACCGTTGAGCTGGTGCGGCTCATGAAGAAGCTCGGGATGCAGGTCCGGGTGATCCAGACCCGGAATGCCACCCGGTTCGTCGGTTCGATAACGTTTGAAGCGTTGACGGGGCTTCCCGTTTGTCAGGATTTGTTCAGCGGATCGGATCGGGAAGCCATTCGGCACATCGAGTGGGCACGGTCGGCAGATGTCGTCGTTGTCGCCCCGGCAACCGCCAACATCATCGGCAAACTGACCGGGGGGATTGCAGACGATGCGCTGAGCACGTTTCTTCTGGCTGCAGCTTGCCCAACCCTCCTCTGTCCATCCATGAACTCACAGATGTACCTTCATCCCGCCGTTCAGGAAAATCTGGAAACCCTGCGTCGCTTCGGATATACCATCGTCGAGCCGGAAGCAGGCGAGCTTGCCTGCGGAACGAGCGGTCCCGGTAGGCTACCCGAGCCGGCGGACATTCTCGAGGAAATTGTAGCTGCACTCACCCCCAAGGACCTCGATGGAAAACGGGTCCTGATCAGTGCAGGTCCCACACGCGAACATTTCGATCCGGTGCGGTTCATCAGCAATCCGTCCACCGGGAAAATGGGATTTTCTCTTGCGCGGGCAGCATGTCATCGCGGGGCGGACGTCACCCTGGTTTCGGGTCCCACCCATCTTCTCCCCCCCAAACACGTCCGGTCGATTTCAGTCGTTTCGGCTCTCGAAATGGCGGATGCCGTTTTCGCCGAGGCTCCGACAGCGGACATCGTCATCATGACGGCGGCCGTTTCGGATTATCGTCCCGTCAGTCAGGCGGAGCAGAAGATCAAGAAGGGTCCATCGGGCATTACCCTGGATCTAACGAAAAATCCGGATATTCTGAAAACCCTCGGAGAACGCAAACGTCCGGGTCAGATATTGGTTGGATTCGCTGCAGAAACCGAGCATCTGAAGACGCATGCCACCCAGAAACTCAACGAAAAGCGCCTGGATTTGATTGTTGGCAATATCGTGGGCCAGGCCGATTCCGGTTTTGCTTCGGAAACCAATCGGGTCAGCATCTTCGATCCTTCCGGGAACGTTGAAACCCTGCCCCTGATGGAAAAGCAGGTTCTCGCACACCACATCCTGGATCGCATCGTCTCGATGTTCCGTACTTCCGCCAACTCTACGGGCCGTCCATGAATGCCTCCGATCCGTCGCTGATCCATCTGCTTCGGATGGTTCAGGATACCTACGCTCAATTGAAAGAACTCGGTGTCGAAGTGGTCGGTTGCAGTCCGGAAACGATCGAGCGCCTGGATCGTCTCGCACGCCTTGAGCGGCAGCTGGTCTCCCCTCCGAACGTACAGCGACCTCGTCAAGAAAGCCTCGAGGACATTCGGGCCGATATCGGGGAATGCACCCGATGCCCGCTCAGCCAGAAGCGGACCAAACTCGTTTTCGGGGAAGGCAATCCCAGAGCGGTGCTGATGTTTGTCGGGGAAGGGCCTGGGCAGGATGAAGATCGCACCGGAAGGCCCTTTGTCGGAAGATCGGGACAATTGCTGACCAAAATCATCGAGGCGATGCAGCTGAAGCGGGAGCAGGTGTACATTGCCAACGTCGTCAAATGCCGCCCTCCCGGAAACCGGACGCCTCTTCCGGAAGAAATCGAAATCTGCAGGCCGTTTCTCGAACGGCAGATTC
>CAZJXF010000036.1:0-27538 GCA_964549995.1 uncultured Desulfatirhabdium sp.
TTTTCCGCTGCTGAGCAAAATTCACCCGCCTTCCTGCGGGTCAAATGAGAGGGCCCGACTTTTTGCGACTCCATCATGAGTGGACGGTCTTGCAAACAGTGCTGAAAAGCCGGGTCGGAAGCGCCGACCCAAAGGAAGCGTTATTTAGCCTCAGAAGGCTGACAAAGCAAGAGGGAATTGTCTGGAGGGCAGGGCGGATGGAATCCGAAGCATGCATGCGACGGGTGAACATCCGAACCGTCTCATGGAGACAACGTTGTGGATGTTCTCCGGCGTTCAGGTCGGGATAGGGGATGGGATGCCCAACCGTTTCAATTTTCGGTACAGGGTGCTCTTGTGGATGCCGAGGCGTTTGGCGGCCTGGGTGGGGTTGTATCCAGTGGCTTCGAGCGCCTGTCGGATGGCCTGGCTTTCCAGAATGTCCCGAGTGGTTCGGATGTCGGTCGGCGGCTCGGTGCAGGAAACCCGTTGCCGAAACTCATCCGGGAGGTCTTCGGTGGTGATGATGTCTTTGCGGCACAGAATGAAGGCGTGTTCGATCACATTTTCGAGCTCTCGGACGTTACCGGGCCACTCTCTGGAGAGAAAGAGCGAAAGGACTTCCGGAGAAACGGAGCGGATCGATTTTCCCTGAATGGAATTGAACCGTTGGATGAACTGGTCCACGAGCAGCGGGATGTCTTCCCTGCGGTTTCGCAGCGGCGGAATCTCGATTCGCATGACGTTCACCCGATAATAGAGGTCTTCTCGGAACGTGCCGTTTCGTACGGCTTCGGCCAGGTCCTTGTTGGTGGCCACCAGAATCCGAGCCGTCGTTTTTTCGGGTCGGGTCGAACCGAGGGGTTCGAAGGTGCGTTCTTGCAATACCCGGAGCAGCCTTACCTGAAGCGCCGGACTGATTTCGGCGATTTCATCGAGAAACAGCGTTCCGTTGTTCGCAAGGGCGAAGCGCCCCGGTTTGTCCCGGGTGGCTCCGGTAAACGCACCTGCCTTGTAGCCGAAGAACTCGGATTCGAGCAGGGGGTCCGGAAGCGCCCCGCAGTTGACGGCCACCAGGGGGCCGTCCCGGCGGGGACTCAGCTCATGAATGGTTCGGGCGATACGTTCCTTTCCCGTTCCCGTTTCGCCGACGATCAGAACCGTGCTCAGGCTTTCCGCGATCGGAGGCAGAATTTCGAAGATGCGACGCATCGCGGGGCTTCTGCTGACCAGATCGCCGACATGGTATTTTCCCTCCAGTTGTTTTCGGAGGGTTTCGACTTCGCTCAAATCCCGAAAGGTTTCCGCACCTCCGATGACGGTGCCGTTCGGATCCCGCAGCACGGCGGTTGAAATGCTGACCGGTATCCGGGAACCCCTGGCATCGATGATGTAACCGGTTTTCCCGATGACGGGTCGATGGGTCAACAGGGTTTCCCGCAGAGCGCATCCGGTTTCACACATGTTCGACCGGAACACTTCCGAACAAAAGCGGCCGATGGCCTCGCTGCGGGGGATGCCGGTGATCGTTTCTGCAGCCCGGTTGAAGGAGGTGATCCGCCATTCGTGATCCACCGTGAACACGCCGTCGGAAATGCTTTCGAGAATGGCTTCCGTCGGGCTGCAGGTTGTCCCGCCTGTTCGTTTTCCCATGTACGCTTTTCCCCAAGATCGCTGTCTCAGGCACCGATCTCCCGCAGGGTTTTCTGGACCACTTCCTGGAATTTGGCAAAGGCCCCTCTGGCCTTCACGACACCCGATGCGTTTCTGTTGCTGATCGACCGGATGGCTGCCAACATCTTCAGGATGTTCTCCGAAACTGCGGAATGTTCCCGGTTGGCCCGAGTGATGCGTCCGATCTGCTGACTGACGTTCTGGGCGGCCTGGCTCATGTCCTTGACGGCACGGCTTTGCTCCGAGACGGCCTTGGCCGTCTGATCGGCCTGTTTGCGGATGAGCTCCGATGCCTGGCTGATCTGGCCGATACCGGCCGTTTGTTCGTTCATGGCCTTGGTCACGGACGCGATCAGTCTGCCCAGCCGTTCGGATTCGGCTGCGATCTGGTCCGTGGCGGTGCTCTGCTCGGCGATGGCCTTGGCCGTGGCTGCAGCCCCCTTTCGGATGGATTCGACGGCGACAACCAGTTGGTTGATGCCTGTGGCCTGCTCGCCCGTGGCCTTTTTCACCTGGACGGCCTGGCTCATCGTGTTCTGGGCGGCCTTGATGATGTCTCTGGAGGCCCTTCCCTGCTCGCCCATGGCCTGGGTCACCTGGGCGCCGATCTTGCGCATCTGACCGACGGCCTGGATCACCGTCTGTACGGCCTTGAGCTGCTCCCGGGTGGCTGCTGCCACTTCTCTGGCCTGGGTTGCCGTGGTGTTGACCGCGTTCAGGACGTTCTGCCCGGCGTTCATCTGCTCATCCGTGGCTGTGGCGATCTGGGAGACGACCCGGGTTGTTTCGTCCACCCCTTGGAGGATTTTTCGGAGCCCCTTGGCGCCTTCTTCCGAAAGCCGGCTGCTGTCTTCGATGATGCGCATGCCTTCCATGGACGAGGAAACGGCCTCCTGGGCGATTTCCTGCAGGGCCTTGATGATGGCCGAGATATCGGACGTGGCCTTGGCACTCCGGTCCGCCAGGTTGCGGATTTCTTCGGCTACCACGGCGAAGCCGCGACCCGCTTCTCCGGCCCGAGCCGCTTCGATGGACGCGTTCAGCGACAACAGGTTCGTCCGTTCCGCAATCAGGTTGATGGTGTCGACGATGCTGCCGATTTCGTTGCTGCGCTTGCCCATCTCCTTGATGACCGATGCCGATTGAGACATGGATTCCTTGACCCGTCCCATGGCCTGGATGGATTTTTCGACCGTCTGACCGCCGTCCTCGGCATCCCGGGCCATCCGACGGGTGATGTCATCGGCCTGCTTGGCCATGGAAGCCACCGATCGGATGCTCTTTTCGAGTTGGGTGGCTCCGGTGGAGGAAACGGCGGCCGCTTCGGAAATCTTTTCGGCGTTTGCGGCCACGTTCTGGATGGATCGGCCGGTTTCCTCGATGGATGTGGACACATCCTCGATGGAGCCGCCGAGATTTTCGATCATGGCCGTCACTTCTTCGATGGATGCGGCCATTTCGTTGATGGCGGAGGAGGTTTCCTCTGCAGCACTCGTCAGTGAGTCGGCGTTGTCTTCGACGCCCTTGACCGAACGGTTCAATTCTTCGGCTGTAGCAGCCACTTCGTTCACAGTCGACGCCAGGTTTTCGGAATCCGAACGCACACTTTTGATGGAAGCGGCGATTTCATGGATGGCTGCCGTCGTTTCCGTTGCGGATGTCGACATTTCCTGAGCCGAGGACGAGACGTTCTGAATCGAAGCGTTGATCTGCTCGATGGAGGCCGCCGTTTGTTGAATGCTGGAGGCCAGGGTGGCGGCACCGGCAGAGACCTGTTCGATGGAAGCGGCCATTTCGTTGATGGAGGAAACGAGCTCTTCGGTGCTGGAAGCGACGGACTCGGCCTGATCGGCCGTATCCTTGAGCGATACGACCATTTGGTTCGCACCGCTGACGGCTTCCTCGATGGACCGGTTCTGATGCTCGACGCCTTCCGAAACGTCCTGGACCGTTCGGTCGATGTCTTCGGTGAAGGTTTTCAACTGCTCGATCTGTTCGATCAACCCGGTGTTGTGTCTGCTGCTCGGTGTGACTTGCGACGGATGTTCCATTGGGCACGCTCCTTTATGTAATCGGGTCTTCAAGGGATATCAAGAAAGTTGTAACGGTCGGTTGCAGATGAAGAAATCAAGGCCCTTTCTCCACGATTGTCTGACTGTCGAGCGGGTTGATGACTTCCTCGACGTTTAAAACGAGGATGACCCGATCGCCGATCTTGACGATTCCGTCGAGGTATTTCCCGCTCAAGTTCGATATGCCTTCCGGCGGGGGCTGGATGGCGTCTCTGGGGATGGCCACGAATTCCCGGGCCGTATCCACGATCAGCCCGACGGAGCGGCCGCCCGACTGCACCACGATGAGGCGGGCCTTGATGTCGTAATCGATGCGCGGAAAGCCGAAGCGAACCCGCAGGTTGATTGCCGGAAGCACCTGCCCGCGCAGAAAGACCACGCCGTCCACGCATTGCGGTGCGTTGGGCACCGGGGTGATCTGACCGATCATGTCCATCTGGCGCACATCGGTGCTCCGAACCGCATACGTGGTGCCGGCAAGTCCAAAGAGAATGAAATGTTCCGTCTGTTGCTGGCTGTTCATGATCTGCCTCCTGAAGCGTGACGTTTTCGGGCGATCGACCCGTCCAGAATCAGCACCACCCGGCCGTCTCCCAATTCCGTTGCCCCGGAAATACCGGGCACATGCAGCAGCGGATCGGTGATCGCCCGAACGACGATTTCCTTTCTGCCGATGACCCGGTCCACCCCGATACCGACGGCGGATAGCCCTGAACCCATGACCAGGGCGAAGAAACTGCCGTTCGGCTTCATCGGAAGATGGAAGACTTCTCCAAGGCGGATGAGGGGCATGACGGTGTTGCGGTACGGAACGATCTCATTTTCCTCGATGGGAACGATGGTTTTCGGATGGATTTCGATGATTTCATTGACCAGGGCCTGGGGGACTGCGAACACTTGATCGGCCACCTGGACGATGAAGGCGTCGGCAATGGCCAGGGTCAGCGGCAACCGAATGGTGAAGGTGGTTCCAAGCCCTGGTGCGGTGCGGATACCCAGCTCACCGCCCAACTCCTGAATGGCGTCGCGAACCACCGTCATGCCCACACCCCGGCCGCTCACCCGATCCGCAGCATCCCGGGTGGAGAATCCCGGCGCACAGATGACCGAAAGGATGACGGCTTCATCCGTAGCCGTTTCATCGACGGGAATGCCCTTTTCCCGAGCTTTTCGAACGATGTGGTTGCGATCGATGCCCGCTCCGTCGTCCTCGATTTCGATCATCACCACGTCGCCTGCTGCAGAGGCCTTCAGCACCATGCGTCCCTCTTCGGGCTTTCCAGCCGCAAGCCGGGCCTCCGGGGATTCCAGGCCGTGGGATACGGCGTTTCGGACCAGGTGCAGCAGCGGATCCATGATGCGCTCGACGACGAACTTGTCGATTTCGGTTGCCTGGCCGACAGTCTCCAGATGAATCTTTTTTCCGCTTTCCCGGACCGAGTCCCGCACCACAAAGCGCATGCGTTCGAAGACCTCTCCGATCGGCACCATGCGGATGCGCATGACACTCTCCCGGAGGGCGCGCAGTTGGCGTTCCATGCCGATATGGGTTTCCTGCAAGGAGCGAAGCAGGTTCTGGGGGACATAGGCTTCGATTCGGGAAATGTTGTCTTCGAGTCGGGCACGGCTGATGACCAATTCCCCCACAAGCCGCATCAGGTCGTTCAGACGGTCGAGATCCACCCGAACGATGTTGGAGGGCGCCAGACGCGTCGGCTGAGCGATCGATGCCGAGGCTGTATCCGCTGCGGCAGGCTCGGAAGGCGGCGCCGAGGTCGGAAGGGGAGGGGCCTGTGGCGGAACGGGGGACTCCGATGGAGGCCCTGTATCGGTTTTCTGGGGATCGATACCGACAGCGGTGCTTTCGGGCGAGGGTCCCGCCTGGTAGCGCTGGCATTGAATCCCATCGTCGACGAAGGATGTCCAATCGGGATCTTCTCCGCTGACAGCCACCAGAAAGAGAAAGGCGATCCCGAAATGCGGGTCGATCAGGGGTTCGGCATGGATCAGCTTCCCCATGGCCGAAAGCCGCTCTCGCACACTGTTGACATGTACTCCCCTGGAGGCGAGTTCCTGCGAAGGGGTGAACATGATCTGCCAGATCGTATGTCCCTGTCGGATGGCTTCCTCGACAGCCTGCAATTTGGCTTCTTCCGCTTCCCGTTCGCCTTCTCTCGGCAGCATCGGAGGCGGTGCGGGAGCCGGTTCTTTCGGGGCCGGTTGTCCGGAGGGGGACTCCGGTCGAGGGGGTTCCGGTTCGGGTCGGGCCTCCCTGGATGGGAGCGGGGGCGACTTGATCAATTGGTCGAGCCGGTGAAGGACATCTTGGATATCCGGCATGGGCCCCTGCTGCTGCAGGCTGGCAATGACGGCCATCAGGAGGTTGGTACCGGCGATGATCGCATCGAGGGCTTCGGCAGTCAGCACAATCGGCGCTTCCCGATGCTTTCGCAAGTAAGCCTCGATCTGGTGAGCGATCTGTTCGGCTTCCTGGATGCCGACCATACCGGACAGCCCCTTCAGGGTGTGAAAGGCCCGGAAGAGTCGCTCCAACAAGCCTTTTTCGATCCCGGCACGATCCACATAGGATTCGAGGGTGGTCAGATCCCTCTGGATGGTGGTCAGATGCTCATCGCATTCAACGAAGTACTCGTCGAGAAAATTCTGCATGAGCGTGATGTCGTCGTTGGGAGGCGAACTCATGGGGTCTCCTTCTGGTTCTGGAGGAATTCCATGACGCGGTTGCACAGATGCGCCGGCGAAAACGGCTTGGTGAGGTAGAGGGAGGCGCCGGCCTCCATGGCCTCGGTTTGGGAAACGGGATCACCCTTCGTGGAGAGGATGACGACCGGAAGATTCTTGAAAACCGGATGGGCACGGACGAAGCGCAGCACTTCCATGCCGTGCATGTCAGGCATGTTCAGGTCGAGGGTCATCACTTCGATGGGATGCAACGCCAGTTGCTCGAGGGCCTCAAGCCCATTGGCCGCCTCGTGGAAGATGGCGGGTTTCACCGGCTGAAGCGAGGCGATGACCATCCGTCGCATGGTTTTGGAGTCGTCCACGACAAGAATGTGTTTCATGCGGTTCTCCTTGGGCTCCGAGGAACGGCGGATCGGTCCGGGAAGCGGGTTGGAAACGAGGGAGCGGAGCATGGCCGGCAGTTTCGAGGTCAATTCCGACTTGGCGATGAAGGCGTCGGCCCCGGCCGCTGCAGCGGCATCCCGATATTCCGGGGTGTCGTACAAGGTGAGGATGACGACGGTCGGTGCCTCCGGCAGGCGTTTCAGGATCGATGCGGCCTCGAGGCCGTTCATCTGCGGCATGGCGATATCGGTGATGACGACATCGGGCTTAAGCCGTTGGGCAAGCTCGATTCCTTCCCGGGCGCTTCCGGTAGCGGCCGCCACTTCGAAGTCGGCGTGTGACGCCAGAAATCGTTTGAGGGATTCCAGAAAATCGATGCTGTCGTCAATGAGAAGAATCTTCATAAGAGGCCCATGGGTGTCGTGTTTCGATCATGGATGCCGGCTTCCCATCTCTTCCAAATCTCTGGGAAAGCGCCGTATGGTGCACCCTATGATAACTCGGTGTCGAAAACAATCGGGGGAATACCTGAAATGGAGGGGGAAAATACCTGACGGCTTCGCAAAAAGTCAGTGAGTCTCCAGCGAGCCGCATGGGGGCGGGCACACCTTTTTCGCTGCATCGGAAAAACTCAGCCGCCCGATCTCGTAAGGGCCGGGCATGGTGCCAGACGCTCCAGGAGAGAGCATCTCATTGAAATGGCAAGCTTTTCAAACACAAGCCGAAGTGTTTTGCATGCCCGGCCCAACGAGCTCCGGCGGCTTCAAACACGTTTCCGCTGCAGCATCAAAAGGCGTACCCGCCCCCATGCTCAGGCCCGGAAATACCCCACAATCGGGGGTAGAGCGACTTTTTGCGAGCCCATCCTGCCCGAGAAAAGGGGCAAAAAGTGGCAGGATCGTTGTCCGAAACGTGAAAACGTTTGACAATCCAAGAGAATTCCATTAGGAGAATCGTATTTCTCTTGCATCCATCAACCATCTCTCTCGGGCATCAGCAGTCAACGAAGATGCAATGGGTTATCCCCTGAAAAGATGGTCGGGTGGGGAGGCATGTGTTGACCCCTTTTTCAAGGAGAACATCATGAAACAGGTCGTGCGCTGCTGGATCGTTCTGATGGCATTCGTTTTTGTTGCTTCGGGGGCTTATGGTGAAACGGTCATCCACAAGCTCGGGGTGCACCCGTTCTGGAAGCCGCCGCTCAAATCCGTTACGGAATTGCGCACCATGATTCAGAAGTCGCTGCCCGACCTCAAGAAGGGGTTTGAAATGGCCAATGCCCTCGATGTGTTCGAGGTATTCGTCAATCAGGGCATGAGCACCACTCCGGAAGAGATTTTGGTGCAGCCGGGGTCGAAATTGCAATGGATGATTTTCAAGGACGGGAAAAAGGTCAAGCTCGTACGGGATGCCGTATGGAAAGGCAAGGGGCCGTTCAAAGCCTATCGGCTGAAGGCCGAGCATCAGGGAAAGCAATATGTGTTCGTGATTCCGTGGGATTGCGGCAATGTATCGCTGGAACAGGTAGTTGTGCTGCCGCCTGCTCCGGCTCCAAAACCCACCCCCGCCCCGGCCCCGGTTCCTCCTGCCAATCAGGCCCCGAGCTGCCATGTCACCGTTTCACCCGAAACGGTGTTTACGGGTGAAACCATTGTCATCGATGCATCCAAATCGAGCGACAGCGATGGAGCCATCGCATCGATGCAGATCCAGGTCAAGGATAGCGATCATCGAATCGTTCAGGAGCTGAAGGTCGACAAACCACCTTTTGTCCAATCCATCTCTCTGGACAAGGGCGGCAACTACACGGTCCGTGTCACGGTGACGGACAACAAAGGGGCCACCTCATCGGAGCCGGGATGTGCGGCCAAAACCGTTCGGGTCAATGCGCGGGGTCGCTTCACCGCCGATGCAGCGATTCTCTATCAAGACGATCCGGCCACCTTCCTGCCGGTACGGATCGGGTATGAATGGCGGTTCAACAACCGCTTCTCCCTTCTGGGCATGGTGGGCATGGCGGATGTCATTCATGGAAACGACGACAGTTTCAGCGTACTTGGCGATCTGACCGCTCTGTATCGCTACAACCGCTTCTTCGTGGGGACGGGTGTCGGCCTCTGGCATTCGGATCGGAACGATCGCTTCGATTTTATCCTCAATGGCGGCTATATCTTCTGGGGAGACCCGAACGATACGAATTTGGCCGTATTCGTCGAAGGAAGAAGCGCTTTCGATGAATTCGACGATCTCGAGAAATACGGTCGCATCGGGGGCGGATTGCGGCTGCAGTTCTAATCCTATAGGCCGGACGGCTTCGTAAAAAGTGAGTGAGCCTCAACATCAGGGAAAAAGCGACTTTTTGCGAGTCCATCATTTTTCGATCGACGGCACGAATGCACAGGCCGGTGGCTCAGCCGCCGGCCTGTATGTTTCCGGAGAACGGTGACTGCATCCCATGATGTCTTCCCATACCCGCGGCCTCTTGATGATCTGCATGACCATCCTCCTGTGGGGGGTGCTTGCCATCGCCTTGAAGTACAGCCTGCATTTTCTTGACGTCTGCACGATCATCTGGTTTCGCTTCGCTTTTTCGTGCCTTTTTCTCGTCGGATATTATCTGGTCCGGAATCCCGGATCGTTCGTGATTCTGAAGCGTCCACCGATCCTCGGCATCGTGGCCGGCCTCGCTCTTTGTGGAAATTACTATGGCTTTACCGTTGCCCTCGATCTGACAACCCCCTCCAACGTTCAGATTCTCATTCAGCTCTCCCCCCTTCTGGTGGCCGTCATCGGCATCACCTATTTCAAGGAAGAACTCACCCGACTCCAGGTTCTCGGATTTGCCATCGCAGCCGTCGGATTCGTTCTGTTTTACTGGGACCAGATTCAACACCTTGTCATCTCGAAGGATTCCTATCTCAAAGGCAACCTCTGGGTCTTGTTTTCGGCATTGAGCTGGGCGGTATACGCCGTCTGTCAAAAGATTCTGGTCAGAACCTGGACTCCGCTGCAAACCAATCTGCTCATCTATGTCGTTGCAGTCCTCGTGTTTCTGCCGACCGCTCGCTTCAATGCCATGTTGGGGATTTCCGACGGAACGGTGTGGGCCGTTCTGGTGTTTATGGGGGCCAACACCCTCGTCGCCTATGCGGCTCTTTCCGAATCACTTCGGTTGCTTCCGGCAAACGAAGTCAGCGCCATGATCGTCCTGAATCCTTTGATTACGCTGGCGATCGCAGCCGAGCTTACCCGCAGAAATGTCGGCTGGATGCCTGCGGAGAATATGACCCTGCTGGGGTATGTCGGAGCTTTGGCCCTGCTGCTTGGGGTCGGCTGCGTCGTCAAAAAGCACTGATCCCTTCCTTACCTTCCTATCGCCCATCGCCTATCGTCTATCGCCCATCACCCATCACCCATCGCCTATCGCCTATCGCCCATCACCTATTTCCCTAAAAACCGCACCATCCTTCGAACCCCTTCGCGAAATGCCTTCGGCTCACAGATGAGGCTCAGAACGATCACCGGATTGTCGGCCTCGATATCGTAGAAGTATCCGGGATGAACGAATACGTGTTCCTCTTCCAGGAGTCGACAGGCCAGCGCTTCATCCGACAGGGCGGAGATCAGTCGGACCAGCGCATACCATCCCCCCTCTCGCTCGTACAGATGCCCTCTTAACGGAACCAGTCCTTCTTCCACAAGCGTCTGGAGATTCTCTTCGATTCGCCTACAGACCTGCCGTTGGAAGGAGTGCCGCTGTTCGATCAAATGGGAAGCTGCAGCCTGGGCCGAAGCCGAAACCGATAGGTAGGCATCCGAAATCCAATCCAGGCGTTCGGTCAATTCACCCGTCAGCCCGGAGGGCCCGGAAACGACGATCCAACCGAGTTTGATCTGCGGCAGTCCGCAGATCTTCGACAGTCCACTCAGAACGAACGTCGGAACGCGGTTTCTTCCGGCACAGCTTCTTCCCGTTGACATTCCTACGAAAGTGGGCAGTGGGCAGTCGGCAGTGGGCAGTGCCGTAAGGCGGCTGTCATGTCGCCACACGGTGACCGATTCCTTCGAAAGTGCTTCGAAGTCGAGAAAGACCTCGTCGATGATCAGAGACAACCCGAAGCGCTCGCAGTAGGCTTCCAGAACGTCCAGCTCAGCCGCTCGAATGTAGGAACCCGTTGGGTTGTTCGGATGAACCAGGATGATCGCCCGACACCGGTGGCCGATGGCGTCGTAGAGGCTGTCGAGATCGATGTGCCATCCGGTGTCAGGCCGGTAGATCAGGGAATAGGAGGCGAGCGATATGTCGTCCAGACGGGCGAGGACATCGAAGAGGGGATAAGAGGGTTTGGGAACCAGCACCTGATCCCCCGGATCGCACAGGAGCTTGAACAAAAAGGAATAGGCTTCGCTCGTACTCGACGTCAGCAGGATTCGATCCGGTTCGACGGGTATACCGCAATCCCGATAATAGCGCTGAACGGCCAGGCGGGCGTCGAGGCTTCCCTTGGGATCCGGTCGGTACTGCAGGATGGCACGATCTGCGGATGCCCTTCGAATGCCGTCTTCATCGTAGGAGAAGCCGCACCGGGTGGGGTTCGTTTCCACCAGATGGATCAGGGGGTGGCCACTGGATCGAAGGTATTGAAAAGCCGTCATCAGCCGGTTGGGAGATTCGGGCGAAGGTACGCGGTGGGAAAGCAAAGGTTTCATCGTTTACACCCTGTAAAGGAAGTCGACAAATTCCTCTCGCCGGTGGCGGGTCATCATGGTCTTTCTTCTGAGAGGCAATACACTTCCACCATGAGAAATCAAATGGTTATCCTTTTAAGCAGCATGGAATGGCCTTGGCATGTCCCTTGCTCTGATTCGGATCGGCATCCCCGGATGAAGTGGCGCATGCAACCCGGCGGCATGCCGGATGGAGCGTGGACATTCCATGCCCAATCGAACAGACGTGATGGCCTCGCAAAAAGTCCACAAGTCTCATCCGAGTCGCATGGGGGGAGACACGCCTTTTTCGTTGCATCGGATAAACTCAGCCGCCCGAGCTCGTAAGGGCCGGGCATGTGGCCAGACTTTAACGATGGATCATTGAAACGCAACATCTTGTTATTCAAACGGATATGACTTGGATGAGCATGCCCGGCCCAACGATCTCCGGCGGCTTCAAACAAGTATCCGATGCAACATCAAAAGGCGGTTCTCCCCCCATGCTTAGGCCCTTCAAGAGCCATAGCCGGGGATGAAGCGACTTTTTGCGAAGCCGTCAAACGTGAAAGGAAATCGTTGTACCCTCATGAGCGGCACCGTCTCCCACATCCATCGGATCGTCATCGTCGATCGGAATCCCCATGTTCGGGAACTCCTTCGGCGAGAGCTTTCTCTGGAAGGTTTCCGGATTCTTCTGGCCGGAAAGGGAAAAGAGCTGATCGAGCGGATCGCTCAGGGCGAAGCGGTGGACCTGCTCATTCTGGATCCGGACGTTCCGGATATGGATCATCGGGCCCTCATCGAAACGATTCGGCACACCCTTCCGGATCTGCCGATTCTTCTGCACGGATTCATACTCGATGCGAGGGATTTCGAAACCCTTCCGGGGCCGATCATCCCGGTTGAAAAACAGGCGGACAGTATCGAGCGCTTGAAACAGGCCATTACCGACATGATATCCACCCAAACGGCTGCCATGCAGGAGCATTAAGCTTCCATGCAATACGATAGCGATTACTACAAGGCTCTTGTTCGGAACATGTTCCTGACGATCATTACCGTGTCGTTCGTACCGGTGTTTTTTGTCAGTTCAACCATTTTCTATCAATTCAACGTGTCGCATCGGGAGAAAACGATCAGCCACATCGTTGAAATCATGCAGAAGCATAAGCTGCATATCGACAGCTTCCTGCAGCAGAAGCTTGCGGACATCTTGTTCCTGAGCAAGAGCAGCGGCATCAGCAACCTCATCTCCGAGCCTTTTCTGCGAAATCAGCTCATTCTGTTGCAGAAAATCTATGGTCCGGTCTTTGTGGATATCGGATTCGTCAATACACAGGGGATTCAGGTTTCTTATGCGGGACCCTACGCTCTGGAGAAAGCCTCCTACGAAAACACGGAGTGGTTCGGCCACGCCATCGATCGGCCTTTTTTCATCAGCGATGTCTTTCTCGGGCTTCGGGGCACGCCCCACTTCATCGTCACGGTCCAGGAAATGGTTCAGGGAAAACCGTGGATTTTGAGGGCAACGATCGATTTCGTCGAATTCAGCAACATGGTGACCCAGATCCGGGTCGGAGCTACGGGATTTGCCTACATCGTCAACCGGGACGGCAAACTTCAGACCAAACCCATCTTCGATATCCAGGACAATATCGAAGCCGTCGTCGATGAATTCAGCAGAACGCAAATACTGGATAAGAGTGTGCGCATTTTAGAACGAAGGGCGTCCAACGGCAAGGAAGTCCTGTATGCCGGCATCTGGATGAAGAACAACGACTGGCTTCTTATTTACCAGCAGAACAAGTCGGATGCCTTTTCGGAGTTGTATCGGGTTCAATGGATATCCATCGGCATCTTCGTTTTGGGTGGCATCGCCATCGTGACCATGGCCTGGCTGATAGCCCAAAAAATGGTGGCGCGCATCGCAACGGCCGATCGGGAAAAGGAAGCCATGAACCAGCAGGTGATCGAAACCGGGAAGCTCGCCTCGATCGGAGAGCTTGCGGCAGGCATCGCCCATGAAATCAACAACCCGGTTGCCATTATGGTGGAGGAAGCCGGATGGATTCAGGATCTTCTGGAGGAAGAGGATGTCCGGAACAGCAAGAATCTCGATGAAATTCAACAGGCTGTCCAACAGATCCGGGCACAGGGAAGCCGATGCAAGGAGATCACGCACAAACTGTTGAGCTTCGCCCGAAAGACGGATTCCAGAAAGCAACCCATTCAGCTCAACCACTTTCTGACGGACATCGTCGACCTGTACGAGCAGCGCAGCAAGTACAGCAACGTGAAGATCACGACCCATTTCGATCCGGACCTTCCGATGATCGAAGGTTCCGTCTCCGAGCTGCAGCAAGTGGTGATGAACCTGATCAACAATGCTCTGGATGCCATGGAAAAAAACAAAGGCGGGGAGCTGACCATAACGACCCGAAAGCAGGGGCGGCAAGTCATCGTGGATATTCAGGACAACGGTATCGGTATTCCTGAGGCGAACCTCAACCGCATCTTCGATCCCTTCTTTACGACCAAGCCCGTTGGAAAAGGTACGGGGCTGGGGCTCTCCATCTGTTACGGCATCGTTCAGAAAATGGGTGGAGACATCCGGGTATCGAGCAAGGTGAACGAAGGGACGACGTTTTCGTTGGTGTTTCCGCTGAACGAAGAAGACATATCCAGGGATTGAGAATCCGCCGACCTGGCGGGTCACCCCTTTAGACCGACGTACTTGCGTATGTGTCAACAAGGCATTTCGTATTTACACGACAATCGCCCATGCAATCGGGGTTTCACCCCGATGAATGGAAGTCACAGGAGCGAGCCTGAAAAAATGGGTCCTTCCGCTGTTATTCTGACTCCTGACTCCTGACTCCTGACTTCTTACTTCTGACTTCTGATATAGGAATCGCCCATTGCTGATCGTTCATTCAACATCAAGGAGAAATGCCATGAGTATTGCTACACTTCTGCTCGTAGACGATGAAGTTCCTTTTGTCGAAACCATGACCAAACGTCTTGCCAAAAGGGATTTTCAGGTGGAAACGGCTTTTTCGGGACAGGCGGGTCTGGAGGTTCTGGAAAAGAATCGCGGCATCGAGGTGGTCATTCTCGATGTCAAGATGCCCGGCATGGACGGCATCGAGACGCTGAAACAGATCAAATCGAAATACCCCCTTGTCGAAGTGATCATGCTTACGGGTCATGCCACGGTGGAATCGGCCATCGACGGCATGAAGCTGGGAGCGTTCGACTATCTGATGAAGCCCTGTGACATGGACCAACTGATCGCCAAGGTTATGGATGCCGCCAAGCGCAAGCGCGATCAGGAAGAGAAGATCGTGCAGGCGAGAATCCAGGCCATCACCACCCGGCAGGCATGAGGAACCTGGTATGCAGGCATCCGCTTCCAGCCATGCTGTGGAAGAGCCGTCGGTCGGAACCGATGGATCGCGCGGAGATCCGTGTCGGTTGCTCTTGATCGACGACGAGGCTCGGTTCGTCGATGTTCTGGCCAAGCGTATCGCCAGAAGATCCTTCGAGGTGCACAAGGCATACAGCGGCACCGATGCCCTTCGGATCATCCGGGATCATCGCTTTGATGCGGCCGTTCTCGACCTCAAGATGGAGGATATGGATGGAATCGAAGTACTGCGCGTGATCAAACGTATGGCTCCCCACCTTCCGGTCATCATGCTGACGGGTCATGGGTGCCAGGAAGCCGCCAGGGAAGGGATGGAAGCCGGCGCCTTCGATTATTTGACGAAACCCTGTGAGTTCGAGGAATTGATGAAGAAGATCGAACTGGCGATTCAATCCTCCGGAGGATGCCGTGGAAGAGATGCGCGTGTTGTTCGTGGATGATGAGAAGGATTTTCTGGAAACGCTGATCAAACGCATGAAAAAGCGGCATGTGGATGCCCATGCCGCATCGAGTGGTACAGAGGCGCTTCAGATGATCCGTGAATCCTCTTTCGATGTCATTGTGCTCGATGTTCGCATGCCGGACATGGACGGGATCGAGGTTTTGCGTATCATCAAGACCGTTGCGCCGTTATCGGAAGTCATCATGTTGACCGGTCATGCCTGCCTCGAAGTGGCACGGGAAGGCATGAGCCTCGGGGCATTCGATTACCTGATGAAGCCGGTCAATATCGACGAATTGCTCTACAAGCTTCAGGATGCCTGCAAGCAAAAACGCCTTCAGGAAGAGAAGATCCGGAAACTCGAGCAGGTGATGACGACCTGCAGCGTTGCCGGTCCGTGAGGCTGAAAAAGGAGGTGGTTGTCACGTCATTGCAGCGTTTTGCCATGCGGAGAAGACAACGAACAGGTTTTTCGGTTGTATTCTGCAACACGGTTTAACTTTCAACAAAGGAGCAGCTGAGACATGAATTTCTTCAAGCAGTGGGGCCGTTTCATGATGGCCGGAGCCAAGGCGCACGCAGCCTGGGAACTGGAAATGTCCAACAACATTCTGCGAAATCGAAAACGCCTGACGATTCTCGGGTTGTTGACGATTCCGGTCTTGCTGGGGGGATGGGCCTTCGCAGAGCCGATTGCGTCGGCGCTTCCCGGTTTCATCGGGGACAAGAGCGCGTACAGCCCGGCGTTCTACAGCACGGGTATCTTCATCGCATCCATCCTGATCGGCATCTGTGCAGGGCTGATCACCGGATGTATCGGTGCAGGCGGCGGATTCGTCATCGCTCCGGCCCTCATGAGCGCCGGCATCAAAGGTATTCTGGCGGTTGGAACCGACTTGTTCCACATCTTCGCCAAGGCCATCATGGGGAGCGTCATCCACAAGAAATTGGGGAATATTTCGGTGCCGCTTGCGGTCACCTTTCTGATCGGAGCCATGATCGGTGCAACCACCGGAGGTCTGATCAACCGCTGGCTCTACGAGATCAATCCCGTATTGAGCGATGCCTTCATCACCACCGTGTACTGCCTGATGTTGGGTGGATTGGGCATTTATTCTCTGATGGATTTCTTTGAAGCTCGAAAATCCGGCGCAACCGGATCGGCCCACGGTGGAAAAGCCGAAGGCGCCGAACTGAAAAGCCTGCCGAAGAAATTGCAGGCCATCAAGATTCCCCCGATGATCACCTTCGACCAAGGAATCATTCCGGGCGGTCGGCAAATTTCCTGTGTCTTCCTGATTTTGAGCGGTGCGCTGGTCGGTCTTGCTGCCGCCATCATGGGAGTCGGCGGCGGATTCCTCACCTTCCCCATCTTCGTTTATGTACTCGGCATTTCTTCGCTGACCACCGTCGGAACAGACATTTTCCAGATCATCTTTACGGCCGGTTATGCAGGCATCATTCAATATGCGGTTTATGGATTCATCTTCTTCACCCTGGCCATGGGCATGCTTCTCGGTTCCCTTCTGGGGATCCAGATCGGGGCCATGGTGACAAAGGTCGTTCCAGGAATCTATATCCGCGGATTCTACGCCCTGTCGGTCCTTGCCGGATTCGTCAACCGAATTTTCGCTCTCCCGAAGAAGTTGGCGGATCTTGAATTCATCACGCTTTCCAAAACCGCTTCCGGGATTCTCGACAAGATCGGCATCTTCGCCTTTTTCATCGTCATCGGTGTGTTCGCTGTCTGGGTCATCGGCACATTTCTTACGAACATCAAGAAACTGAAAGGAGTACACGCCTGATGTTAGCCAACAGGAAAGAATTCATGACCGGTTTTTTCATGATGGTCGCCTTTCTCATCGTGCTCTTCGTCATGTTCATGCCGGTGTTCGGCGGCCACAATGCTTTGAATTACTTTGACTCCCTTTACAATTCCATATCGAAGGGGTCTGCCTATTATATTCCGGATCTGAAGAAGAAAGTCGAAAAAAGCTCTGCCAAGACCATTTCGGTGACCCTCGGCATGAAGGACGACGCCGAAGCGAAAACCGTCGGGAACCTCCTGATGAAAACCGGAGCGATGGTCAATGTGAGCGGCTCCCAAATCAAGGTGAACGGCGAGTTGAACGCCATCATGGCTTCAGCGCTCGAGGATGCGGACAATCTCTTTCACAACCGGGGGGATGTCGTCAAAGGGAAGTATCAGATGGACGAGCGGCTGGCTGGTTATGGATGGTGGGTGGGGATCAAGGCCATCATCAAGGATCTCAACCGCCAGCACCTGTTTGCCGAGGCCAAGCAATTGGGTGAGCTCAACAAAAAGGCTATCGAGTGCGCCTACAATTATTATGGCATCGTTCCGCAGAACATCGGAGATAAATGGGGTATTGTCTTTTTTTCGCTGGCGTTTTATGTCATCTACACCATCTGGTATGGCTACGGCATCTTGTTCATGTTCGAAGGCTGGGGTCTGAAGCTGGAACATTGATGGTTTAAAGCGTCTGAAACGTGAAACAGCCCGGGATTCCATCCGGGATCGGAATTCCGGGCTATCCTTTTGTTGATCGGGGCCTATCGAATGATCCAACGCATCCGCTCGTTCTTCAACAGGCTGAGGGGAAACGATGCCCCGTCCCTTCCGGAAGCGGAACTGGAAGCCCTTCGCGTCTCCTTCCAGGAACGCTACCACTGTTTCAAACTCCTTCTGGCCTCCAACAACCAAGCCCTTCAACTCATGTCCGAAATCCAGGAAGCCTTGAAAGGCAGAATCCGTTTCGGCATGGCCTTCGTACGCTCCCATGTCACCCGCATCTCGGTGGCCGTCTACCGGATGATCCAGAATCTCAACCATATCACGGACAACAAATATGCCGTGCTGTACGAGCGGCATGCAGCCATCGAACGGGACATCCACCAGCTGCTGAAATCCGAAGATGCCTCGACGGCCGATGCTCGTATCGCCGTCGCTCTCGAGGATATCGACAAGCATCTGGTCGATCTGGTCGGAAACAAAATGGCCCATCTCGGAGAGGTGCGCAATCAGATCGGGCTGCGGGTTCCGGAAGGATTCGTATTGACGACTGCCGCCTATCAGCGTTTTCTCGAACACAACCAACTTCAGGAAGAAATCGATCGCCGGTTTCAGAGCGTCGAATTCGAATCCATGGAGGAGCGTTATGCCCTGAGTTCGGCCTTGCAGCAACTCATCATTCGGGCCGAAGTTCCCGAAGACATCGCCCTGGCTTTTCAAAGCCATTGGCGTCGGATCGAATCCCGTATTGGAAGGCCGCTTCGGATGGCTCTTCGAAGCAGTGCCATCGGAGAGGACGAGGCCGGAAGTTCCTTTGCGGGCCAGTATCGCTCCGAGCTCAATGTCAGCTTCGACAACGCCCTTCAGGCATACAGGGAAGTGCTTGCAAGCAAGTACAGCTTGGCCGCCATTTCCTATCGCCTGAACCGGGGATTTCGGGACGAGGACATCCGGATGAGTGTGGGATGTCTTCAAATGGTTCCTTCCGTTGCGGGAGGCGTCGTTTATTCGAAGAATCCCGTAGACAGCGACGATGCCTCGATTATCATCAACAGCGTATGGGGGCTTCCCCATGCCGTTGTGGATGGTAGTGTGGCATGTGACGAGTGGGTGATTCATCGAAAACCCAGCTTGCACATTGCCGGCCGAACGGTACGGACCAAACGGTTTCAGACCGAGTGTCTGCCGTTGGAGGGAATCCGCCGGGTGGAATTGGATGAAGCCAAGGCCAATGCCCCGAGCCTGACGGATGCCAAGATCCTCGAACTTGCGGAAATCGCCCTCGCCATCGAGGCGCATTATGCGACCGCCCAGGACATCGAATGGGCCATCGACGCCGAAGGGGATGTGTACATTCTGCAGTGCCGGCCGCTGCGCCAGCTTTCCGTATCTTCCCGTAAAGCCAAGGCGGTTCCCAAGATCGACGACGGAACGCTCCTGTTTGCCGGTGGCGAGACGGCCAGTCCGGGAAGCGCCTGCGGGCCGGTACGGATCGTCTCGAAGGGGTTGGATTTGCTCGAATTTCCCGAGGGGGCCGTTCTGGTCGTCGAAAACGCGCTCCCCCGGTGGGCGTCCCTGATGAGCCGGGCCTGCGCCGTTGTCGCCGAGCAAGGCGGCATCGCCGGACACCTGGCGAATGTAGCCCGGGAATTCGGCATTCCAGCCCTCTTCGGTGCCACCCGCATGACATCTCATTTGCAAAACGACCAGATCGTCACGGTCGATGCGACCAATGGATTCATCTATCGAGGAAAAGTGGACGAGGTCCTCGTCGATGCCCCGCAGCGCCCCAATCTTATGGCCGGAAGCCCGGTCTACGAACTGTTGCGGAATATCAACGAGAAGATCAATCCCCTGCATCTGCTCGATCCCGACTCTATCGATTTTCGGCCCGAAAACTGCACCACCCTTCATGACATCACGCGGTTCATTCACGAAAAATCCGTTGTCGAGATGTTCGATTTCGGCAAGAACCACCATTTTCCGGAAAGGGCCAGCAAGCAGTTGTACTACCGGGTGCCGATGGAATGGTGGATCGTCAATCTGGATGACGGCTGGAAAGGGGAGATTTCCGGAAAATACGTCCGTCTGGAGGACATCGTCTGCATTCCGATGTTGGCCTTCTGGAAGGGATTCATCGCCATCCCCTGGGACGGGCCGCCTGCACTCGATACCAAGGGATTCATGTCCGTCATGTTTCAATCGACCACGAATCCGGCTCTGGTGACAGGCGTGAAATCCGCCTATGCCGAAAAGAACTATTTCATGATCTCCCGCAATTTCTGCAGCCTCAATTCCCGTCTTGGGTATCATTTTTCGACCCTCGAAGCCTTCATCGGGGAGCGGATTCCGGAAAACTACATCCGCTTCCAGTTCAAGGGAGGAGCGGCAGATGATATTCGCAGGATACGACGTGTGGAATTGATCGGCGACATTCTGGAAAGCCAGGGATTTCGGGTTGAAATCCGAAACGATCATCTTGCCGCTCGTATCGAACAATTGCCGATGGAGGACATGATCCGTCATACCGAAATCATCGGGTACCTCACCCTACACACCCGCCAGATCGACATGATCATGACCAATCCAGCGGCAGTGACGCATACCCGCCGCAAATTGCTTTCGGATATCGAACAGCTGATGCGCCGACCGATCGATGCATCTCTGTGTGTTGCAGTGGGATAAGAAAGACGGATCGGCCCTACACGGTTGTGCACGACGCATCTCGCTTTTCAGGATAAACATCTTGATTTTCCAAATTGGAATCGATAGAGAATCCATTTCATTTTGGAGAACTCTATTTCAGAGATGGAACGCCGCATTCATCGTGCACAAGTCTATTCCAGAACGATCTGTTCGGATTCTATCGGATGCAAGAGGGAGCCAATTCCTGGCGGCTTCGCAAAAAGGCCGGATGCTGTGTCGTGCTGCATCCCTCGTCGTTGCGGCGTACGTCTAAGTACGCCTCACAGATGGGATTTGCACTCCTTGCCCGCGGCCTTTTTTCGAAGCCGTCCATATGTTGGACTTTTTGCGAGTCCATCAATTCCTGGTCCATACCCTATCACCCATCGCCTATTGCCTATTGCCTATTGCCCATAGCCCATCGCCCATCGCCTATCGCCCATCGCCTTTTACCAAGACGATCAGCACCGGAAAGGAGTTCGAACGTGAAAACCTACAAAGTCAAAGATCTCATGGTTCCATTGGCCGAGTATGCCACGGTCGATGAAGACGCCAGTCTCTTCGATGCCGTGACGGCGCTCGAAAAGGCCCAGATCGAATACGACCACAGCCCCTACAAGCATCGGGCCATTCTGATTCTGGATAAATCCGGGAAGGTCGTTGGAAAGGTCAGTCAGCTCGATGTTCTTCGGGCCCTCGAGCCGAAATACGAGGAAATGCAGGGCAGCGAAGGGTTGGCCCGGTTTGGATTCAGCAAGAAATTCATGAAATCCCTTCTGCTCCAGTATCGGCTTTTCGAGAATCCGCTTCAGGATATCTGCCGCAAGGCCTGCGAAAAGAAGGTCAGGGAATTCATGCATCGGCCGACCGAAGGAGAATATGTTGCAGAAGATGCGACCCTCGATGAAGCCATCCACCAGCTGGTACTTGGACACCATCAGTCCCTCATCGTCACGCGGGAGAACGAAATCACCGGGATCCTGCGGCTGACGGACGTCTTTGCAGCCATTTTCCATATCATGAAGCAGTGTCAGACGGAACACGAGAACCAGCCGGCATCATGAGGTGAGGCCATATCGTTTGTTTCCGAAATATTTTCCCCTTCAAATCCTTTTTCATTTTTTAGGAGAACACATCGATGTCACAAGCAGGAGTTGCTGAACCATCAGCCGTGGATTGGAAACGACCGCTGTTTATGCTCTTAGGCATTGCCCTGTTCGCCATTGTTTATTTTTCGCCACCTTGGCCGGATGCCATCGATCCGATGGGCAAATCCTTTGTTCTCACCCGTGAAGGCAAAGGGGCCCTTGCCGTATTTCTGCTGGCCGGAACCTGGTGGGTGTTTGAGGTGCTGCCCATCGGTGTCACCAGTATCGCCATCGGTGTTCTGCAGGCCCTGTTTCTGATCCGAACCCCAGACAAGGCCTTCAAGGATTTCATGGATCCGAGCGTCCTTTTCATCTATGCATCGGTCACCATCGGACTGGTCTTCACCAAAACCGGACTGACGAAGCGCATGGCCTACAAGATGCTGATGGTCGTCGGTGAGAAAACGAGCAACATCTACCTTGGATGCTTTGTGGTGACGGCTCTGCTCACCCACATCATGGCGCATACGGCCGTTGCGGCGACCATTTACCCCCTGCTTCTGGCCATCTATTCGCTCTATGGGGAAGGGGACCGGCCGACGAAATTCGGTAAGGGATTGTTCATCGGGATGGCCTATGTCGCAGGTGCAGGAAGCATCATCACCCTGCTGGGTGCAGCCCGGGGAGCGGTTGCCGTCGGGTTTTTCAAGGACATCGTCGGGAAGGAAATCACGTTCTTTGGGTTGACCTATTACATGTTTCCCATCGGATGGGTCATGGTGTTTCTCTTGTGGGTGTTTTTCATGATCTTTTTCAAGCCCGAGAAAAAAACCATCCCCGGTCTCCGGGAGAAGGCAACGCAACTCAATGCTCAACTGGGTTCCCTCACCCGAAATGAAATCCTGGCTGCTGTCATCGTCTTCAGCTGTATCATCGTTCTGTCCCTTCGATCCTTTTTCCCGGCATTGAACAAAATCGACAAGACCGCCATCATTCTCCTTTCTACGCTTCTTTTCTTCGTTTTCGACATCCTCAACATCGAAGACCTCGAAAACGTTCCCTGGAACATCATTCTGCTCTTCTCCGGGGCCATGAGCATCGGGTTCTGTCTGTGGGAAACCGGGGCGGCCAAATGGCTGGCCGTCAACTGGCTGGTCATGTTCCAAAAGGCCAACTGGTTCGTCTTCATCATGAGCATTGCCTTCTTTGTTCTGGTGATGACCAATTTCATCATGAACGTGGCAGCCATCGCCATATCGCTGCCGGTGGCTCTGGTCATCGCGCCGTATCTGAAAGTCGCTCCGGAAGTCATTTTCTATTCGGCGCTGGTGGCAGCCGGCATGCCCTTTGTGCTTTTGGTGGGAGCGGCACCCAACGCCATCGCCTACGATTCGAAACAGTTCACGTCCGGTGAATTTTTTAAATATGGGGTGATGGCGAGTATCCTGCTGCTGATCGTTCTGGCGGTTTTCGTGACAGTCATTTGGCCGCTCATGGGAATGCCGATTACGTTGAAGTCATGAGGGCGTGAGGACGGCAGGGCGTGAGCGCGTAAATGCGTCAGAGGGGGGCGCAGGGCATGACGCTCCACGATAGGCTTAAGGGTTGGCGAGGGGCGGTAGGGGCGAATCGCATTTCGCCCCTACATCAAAACGATCCCATCCCCCTCTTCGCACAAGCCTTAACTTTTGATGGTTTCGCAAAAAGGCCGGATGCTGTGTCGTGCTGCATCCTTCGTCGTTGCGGCGTACGTCTAAGTACGCCTCACTCCTCAGGATTTGCACTCCTTGCCTGCGGCCTTTTTGCGAAGCCGTCCATATGCTGGACTTTTTGCGAGTCTACAGCGAGCCGCATGGGGACGGGCACATCTTTTCAGCTGCAGCATCGAAAGGCGTGCCCACCTCCTTGCTCAGGTCCGGAACTAACCGAAAATCGGGGGTAGATCGACTTTTTGCGAAGCCGTCCATATGCTGGACTTTTTGCGAGTCCATCATACTCCATACACAATACTGAATGCTTAAAACTTAAAACTTAAATCTTAAAACTTAAAACTTTATTCAAACCCAATCATCCAACATCCCGACGGAGGCCTATGAGGGATATCCATCATCTGTTGCAGCGCATTACCCAGAGAATCAGCATCAATCTCCGGGAACAAGCATTCGATATCCACCCATATGTCGAGCACACGATCCCGCTTGGCCAACTGACCAAATTTTATGCCTTTTACGGTATCACCCCCCACCATCCCCTCAATCTGCATTTCAGCCATTCGAGCCTTGCCGGAAGCTATTTTCTCGGCAAATGCAGTGTGGATCACTCGATCCTGTATAAAAGCGATATTCGGGGGGATGAACTCAAGCAGAAGGGGGATGTGTTCCCATTCGGGAACGAAACGATCCAGGTTCACGAAGACGAGACCATCGATATTCGTGACAGCTTCCTCATCAAAACCCTGGTGCACAACTATTCCCACGATCCGGAAAGCCTCGAGAATTTCTTCATTCATGACACGCTGGCGATGCATTATGCCAACATCCACGGTTCACCGACGGAAGGCTGCCTCATGGAACCCTTCAGCACGGTGGATCTGACGACCCAGCACGACTGCATCATCGGCCGGTTCTCCTACATCCAGGTCGGGGAAATGTCCCATCTGAAGATTCCGGCAGGAACCATTTGGATTCGAAAGCCCGGCGTCTTCAATTTCCTCTACCGATATCCGCAGCAGGTGCTGGATCGATATATTCGGTTTCAGCCGGAAGAAGGTCCTCCAAAAGGCATCTTCATGGATTTCATCGAGGAGCGCAAAGCCGACTTCAAGAAGGTGTTCGATGTCATGCATGTGGATCCATCCATTCGAATACCGAAGGGGGCTTCTCTGGATCGGTATGCAGTCGTCAAGCCGAAGGTTCAGATCGGCGAAAACGTCCTTGTCGCACAACGGGCCTATCTGGAGAATTGTTGGCTCGGCAAGGGAGCCAATGCCCAGGAGAACTGCTACATCGTTCATTCGAGGCTCGAGGGGTACGATGTCACCGCTCATGGTGCCAAGTTGATTCATGCCCTGCTCGATCGAAACGTCTTTGTGGGATTCAATTCATTCGTGCAGGGGCGGATGGATCACCCCGTTCGAATCGGCAAAGGCTGCATCGTCATGCCTCATACCATCATCGATGCGCCGGAGGGCATATCGATTCCAGATGATCATATCGTTTGGGGAATCATTCAGTCGGAAGCCGATCTTGCCGAGCACGCCATTGCCATCGAACAATTTTCTCGAGTCACGGAAGGGATCATGATCGGGGACATGTTGTTCGAAGGAGACGGAGCTGCCTTTGTCCATGCTTTCCGTCATCGGATCGAGCACATTCTCGAAGCCAACGGCGCCTATTATGACGGAATTCACAATCAGGGGCACGCCCAAAGGAACCGCTTCATCGCCTTCAACACGATTCAGCCGTATCCCGACGGGGATCGAATGGGAATGTATCCGACGATCGATATCCGGCCCTGAAGACGTGTCTGATTTCGATCGTGGAAGTTGATGGAATCAGGAGGGAAGAACCTACCACTTCTTGAAAAACGCCCACCACATGTACGCGCCGAAAGCCGCCCAGGCAAGGACCGAAACGACGGCGTTCTTCCATCGGGACGGCATTCGGGCGTATCCGGTCTTTGGATCCAGAGGTCCTACCCGATTGCCGCAGGAAAAGCACTTTTCTTCATGGGATGCCAAATTCACGCGGCAGAAGGGGCATCGTTTGGTTGCGTATCGATTTGCATGCACCATGATCGATATCTTTCGGAGATTTTTCAGGCTGGACCGGCCGGATGGAAATTTCCGGCTCTGCAGCGCCTCGATGAACGGGGGCTGCAGGAACCTCTTCGGCCCCAGAAACGGATGCCTTCATCAAACGCCCAAGCGTTGGTGAAGGCATCCTCTTGAAATACCATAAAATATCGATCGATTTCGATTGCGTCAAGATCGATTCGGCAGAACTGCTGATTCGCAAAACACCACCTGTCCTCCTGCTGGAAACTCGGGATTCAAAGAAAATCGGCAAGTGGGCACTTTTGCGAGCCCATCAAATGTCAAAGTACAGAAGGAATTCGTGTGGGTGGGGCCGGAGCTTCACCGGATCGATTTCCTTCTCCTTCTTGTATTCGATCCAGGTGTCGATGACATCCTGGGTGAACACGTCTCCCTTCATCAAAAATTCATGATCCGCCTTGAGTGCCTCGAGGGCTTCATCAAGAGAGCCTGGAGCCGAAGGCACATTGGCCAGTTCTTCCGGCGGCAGATCGTAGATGTTCTTGTCGAGCGGATCGCCTGGATCCATTTTCTTTTCGATGCCGTCGATAACCGCCATGAGGATTGCTGCAAACGCTAGATAACCATTGCAGGAAGGATCCGGGGTTCGGAACTCGATTCGTTTGGCCTTCGGGGATGGCGAATACATGGGAATCCGGATGGCTGCGCTGCGGTTCCGGCTGGAATAGGCCAGATTCACCGGGGCTTCGTATCCGGGGACAAGTCGCTTGTAGGAATTCGTGGTCGGGTTGGTGAAGGCGCACAGCGCCCGGCAGTGCTTCAGAATGCCGCCGATGGCGTAGAGCATCATTTGGGAGCCGCCGGCATACCGATCTCCTGCAAAGAGCGGCTGGCCGTTTTTCCAGATGCTGATGTGGGTGTGCATGCCTGTGCCGTTGTCGCCGTAAAGCGGTTTCGGCATGAAGGTTACGGTATGGCCTTTGCGGTAGGCCACATTCTTCAGCACGTATTTGAACCAGGCCAGCTGATCACTCATCTGCACCAGCGGTCGGAATTTCATGTCGATTTCGGACTGCCCGGCCTGGGCCACTTCGTGATGCTGGGCTTCGACCTCGATCCCCAACGATTCGAGGGTCAGCATCATTTCGGTTCTGAGATCCTGAAATTTGTCCATGGGTGGAACCGGGAAATAGCCTTCCTTGAGCCTCGGCTTGTATCCGAGGTTCGGGCATTCGTCTCTGCCCGTGTTCCAGGTGCCTTCGACGGAGTCGATCTCATAGAAGGCCCGATGCGTGGAAGATTCGAAGCGGATGTCGTCGAAAATGAAGAATTCGGCTTCCGGACCGATGTAGGCTACGTCGCCGATGCCGGTCGATTTCAGGTAGCTTTCGGCTTTCTGGGCGATGAAGCGCGGATCACGGGAATAGGGGGTCAGTGTGGTTGGATCGACGACGTTCGCGATCAAGACGAGGGTCGGTACCTCGAAGAAGGGATCGATCTTTGCCGTCGAAGCATCCGGGATGACGAGCATATCACTGGCATTGATCGGCTGCCAGCCGCGGATGCTCGAACCGTCAAACCCGAATCCATCTTCGAAACTCGATTCCTCCAGAGCTCCAATCGGAACACTCAGATGCTGCCATATCCCCAGAAAATCCATGAATCGTAAATCGACGACCTTGACGTTGTTTTCTTTGGCAAATGCCAATACTTCAGCTGGTTTCATCCTATTCTCCTTTCATTGTGTTGAAAATGCGTCGCTGATCTTCCAATCCATTTCCATGGCGAAGGGGGGCACCTCGGTGAATGAACATGCGGGCCGCCCCTACACCATCCAATCGCCCCCATCCACCCCTTTTCCCTGTTTCCTCATATGGCATCCTTCCCCCGTTCCCCCGTCCGAACCCGGATGACCTGCTCGACCGGTACGACGAAAATCTTTCCGTCCCCCAATTTTCCGGTCTTTGCGGCGGTGCAGATGCGCTCGATCGCCTGCTCGACCATAGCGTCCTCCACAACGACTTCGATCTTGATCTTGGGGATGAAATCGACGATGTATTCCGCCC
>CAZJXF010000037.1:0-27374 GCA_964549995.1 uncultured Desulfatirhabdium sp.
TCCACAACGACTTCGATCTTGATCTTGGGGATGAAATCGACGATGTATTCCGCCCCTCGGTAAATTTCCTTGTGCCCTTTCTGACGGCCGTATCCTTTGACTTCGGAAACCGTCATGCCCTGAATGCCCAATTCATTCAACGCTTCCTTGACGTCATCCAGCTTGAAAGGCTTGATGATGGCTTCGATTTTTTTCACGATTTTCCTCCTTTTTTTATGATGCGATCCAACGTATCCAGGATGGTTTTCTGAATATCTTCCACCTGCTCCGGTGTATCGGCCTTTTGGCCGTCGAAATCCCGAACATAGAATACATCGAGAATCTGATCGACCTTCGTTGAAATCTTGGCCAGCCAAATATCGAGACGCAATCGATAGATGGCATCCGTCACCCAGAAGAGCAGTCCGGGAAAATCGTCCGAAAAGACCTCGATGATCGTAAAGAAGCTGCTTTCTGTATTGTCGACCTTCACCCTCGGTGGACGCCGGTCGCCTGGAGCCGGCAGGGTTGTGTAAGAGGCCATTTTTTCAGCAATGGCCGCCGGAAGGTCCAGACGTTCCTGAAGGGCGGCATCGAGATCCCGCTCGGCGCGCATCCAGTGCTCCTCCTCGAAATAGGTATCCACAGGCGGGGTGACATGAAAGATGTCGAGGGCCGTGTTGTTGCGCCAGGTGAAAACCTGTGCGTTCAGGATGTTCATGCCGTTCAGTGTGAGTACACCGGCGATTTTCGAAAACAACCCGGGGCGGTCTTTGGCGCAGATGGTCACCGTACGGGTGTTGGTATCGGCATTCGTCTGAATCCGCCAAAGGAATGGTCGGGATTCGAGACTTCGGTATAAATCGATATGTGTGAGGATTTGCGGTATGTCGGCATAGAGAAGGTACCGTGGAGACATCCATCCATAGATACGCTCGAGTTCATCCCGATCGACCCTTCCGGCTGCAGCATCGAACAGCAGCGCTTTTTTCCGGGCCATATCCCGTACGACCTGGTATCCGGCCAACTCCTTCCGCTCCACAATGTTCAACACTTTGAAAAAGAGATCTCGAAGCAGTGCGGCCGTCCATTCGTTCCAAGCCTTCGGGCCTGTCGACATGGAATCTGCGACGGTCAGCAGATAGAGCATTTTCAACCGTTCGATATGGTTGACGGTTCGGGCACAGGTGATGGCCACTTCTTCGTCGTTGATGTCCCTGCGGGTGGCGGTCTTGATCAACAGGAGATGGTGTTCGATCAAGAATGCGACGGTATCGATATCCCGTTTCCGATATCCCAACCGGTTGAGAATTCTGCGGGCGATTTCAGCTCCCTTCACGGAATGGTTGTCGCTCTGAACGCCTTTTCCGATATCGTGCAGAAGCGCCGCCCATAAAAGCCATTTTCGATGAGGGGAGATGTCCCGGTACAGCTCCGCGCACAGGCTGCACCACTCCTTGGTTTGTTCCACACCGAAGGACTTGATGGCCTGCACGGTCTTGAGGGAATGGGCATCTACAGAGAAGAGGTGGTACCGATCGTATTGCATGCGGTCCCGAATCGATGCGAATTCGGGAATGAGGCGCTCCAGCATACCGGATGACGCCATTTCCTCGAGCACGTGGATATCCGTCCGAGAAGCCATCAGAATCGACTCGAAGGCCTTCAGTGCCCCGGGCATCCCCAAAAACGTCTCGTTCACCAGATACAGAAATTCCTGGACCAGCCTCCTGGCATCGATGCACAAGGGCAACCCCTGTTTGGCGCTTTCCTCGAATATCCGAATGAGCAGAACCGGATGGCGAACAAGGGCTTCCGAGGATGAAAAATGAAGCGTCCCCCGATCGGCATAGATGTCCGATGAAGTGGATTTGGTTGCCATTCGGGAACTTCTGGTAGTACTTCTGTTAGCGCCGATTTCTCGGATTCCGATCTGAACCAGCTGATTGAGCCATTCCATGGAGGCGTGGATTTTGCTCAGCATCTGTTCGACGGGTTGTCCATTCTTGCCTTCGATGAATCCCAGCCTTCGGGCGACTTTCGGTTGGTATTCGAAGTACAGTCGGTCGCATTTGCGCCCGGCAATGTCGTGAAGATGGTTTCGGACGATCCAGAGCCAGTCGAGCGCATCCATCAACCGACCATATTCCCGGCTGGAGACATATCCGTAGTATTCGAGGTCGCGGATGTCCCGCACTTCCGACAGAATCATGGCCATCCAGCGGATCGTGTGATAATCTCGGAGACTTCCGACCCCTTCCTTGATGTTGGGCTCCAGCAGATAGGCGGAATCCCCGAACTGGGCCCTCCTTTCCCGGCATCTCTGTGCGATGGTTTCGATCCAATTGTCCTGATTCGGCAGGAGGATTTCTCGACGGAACCGTTCCATAAACGTCGAAAACAAGGGGCTCATCCCGCAGATGAGTCGGCTGTCGAGCAAGGCCGTGAAGGTGTCGAGATCAATGGCTGCCAGTTCGAGGCTTTCATCGATCGAACGGGTGGCGTGACCGACGGTAAGCCCGATGTCCCACAGTGGATAAATGATTTCCCGGACCAACGCTTCCCCGTTTTCGGGGACCTTTCGATCGAAGAGAAAGAGTAAGTCCACATCCGAGTGAACGCATTCCTCCCTGCGGCCGTATCCTCCGAGTGCCACGAGGGCGTAGGGATTGCGCACGATCTGCAGTGTCGGCCCGACAATGCTCTTCTCGTAGACCTCACAGAAATACGCATCCAGCATATCCGACAGCAGCCGGATCAATTCGGCGCAGTTGGTTTTCAGTCCTTCGGTGATGAGCCGCTTACGCTTCTTCTTTAACAGGATTGCAGGATGTTCATCTGTCATCGGCAGTGCTTTCATGAGCAGGACATCGGAGAGACGCTGGAACCAGTCGGATGTCCGGATGACAAGAAGAGAAGCAGGAATCGTGCCAACCGGGGACTCGCGAATAGGGGTGCAGTTTAGTCCAATCATTCAGGTAATATATAAAAAATCGACGTCGGATGGCGTTGAACGGATTTGTTGGATATTGGGGGTTGTGAGATACAAATTTGTCGTTGACGTATTTTTTGGCCCAAATCATTTCATACCATGGCGAAGAATGCAAACGGATTTCCAGCAGAAAAGTGCGTGAAGGCCGGGAGCCTACGGAGAACGCAAATGGCTCGGGGTGAAAGGTTTGAGGGAAGAGAGACGGCATTACGGATGCAGCGGCTCCGTTGACGGTTGCGTCCGAAATTCGTTTGACAGTTCAGGAGGCATTTTCTTATCATCTGGGCGTCATGACTTTGCCTTCCTTCAGCTATTGGAGGTATCAGGGATTTGGCTATGCCCAACGCACGTCCATCCGACAGATACGGCCGGCATCCAAGGGGCGGCTGGTTTCCGGGTCGTTCGTTTTTCCTCCAGTGGCGGGTGGTGGTTGCCGTGGGGCTTGCGGTTGTGTTTGCAGGGATGTCTCTTTTCTCCATGCAATGGGCTCGATGGGTGGATCGGGCGATCTTCGACCGGACGCCTGTCGATGCGACAACCGAACGAACGAATGCCGAAATCGTGTGGGTTCGCATCGATCCGTCCACCATCACCGACGGTGCCCCGCGTCCCGGGGAGCGAACGCTTCTGGCCAAAGGGATTGACCGAATTCGAAGCGGTAATCCGCGGGTGATCGGGTTGATGCTCCTGATGGCGGATCGTCTCGATGCGGCGGGGGCTTTCGAACTGGAGCGGCTGGCCGCCCTGTTTCAGAATACCCTTCTCCAAACGACTGGTGAAACGGGAAACGTCTATTATCGAGAGTTACTCCGTTCCCGAATGAAACTCGATGCGGATCGGCTGCTGGTGGATGCCGTCCGACAAGCGGGAAATGTGGTTTTGCCGATCGGTATCGATCGATCCATGGATGGTAACGGCGGATCGTCGGCTCTCCCCGATGCGCTTCGAAGGCACGTCATTCCGGAACCCGAACCGTCGCTCGCATCTTCTCCCCTGATCGATCGAAAGGGCTCTATCCGACTTCCCTTTCCCGAACTGCTGCGTGTCGCCGCCTTTCTCGGTGCGATGCATCTTGAGGCGGATTCCGATGGAACCATCCGCCGATTTTCCCTGATGCATGGCATCGAGCGCGCATGGCTTCCGTCCTATCCCCTGGCGATGGCAGCCGCCTATCTCCAACTGCCGGTTCAGGGAGTCTCCTTCGAAAAGGGAAACCACCTCGTCCTGGGAGAGCTGCGCATCCCGGTGTCGAGGGATGGAAGCGTTCTGTTTCGGGCTCGACCAGGGGCAGACGCGTTTTCAGTCGTATCTTTCGATGACCTGATCGGAGATCGCATCTCTGCCGGAATCTTCGAAAACCGGGTGGTTCTTGTGGGAGTTTCCCCCGCTCGTTCGCTTTCAAGACCTGAAACCTCGATCGAAGCATCGATGGACGTTCCGGCTGTCATGGCGCAGGCTGCATCGGCGCTCTTGAGCGGGGAGGCATGTCGGGAGCCGTCCTGGTCGGGTGCCGTCGAGGTCGGGATCGTACTGATGATCGGACTTCTGGGCATCGGGTTACGGCGTTTGCGTGTTTTCTCCGCCTGCACGATCAGCCTGCTGATGGCTGCTTCTCTGGTCCTGCTGTCGATTCTGATGCTTCGTCTGCGGCACGAATGGATCGCTGTCGGGTTTCCCGTGATGCAGGCCCTCCTTTACGGAATCGGTGTCGCTGTCATGACGCCGTTTCAGGCGCCATCCACGCCGGTTCAGCCTACCGAACGGCATCCGCAAAACAACCGCATGCTGGGCGTCGTCTATCAGAAGAAAGGTCAGCTCGATAAAGCCTTCGACATCTTCCGTCGGATACCCGTGGATGATCATTTGAAGGAACTGCTCTACAACCTGGCCCTCGATTATGAGCAGAACCATCAACCGCATAAAGCGGCAACGGTTCTGGAGTACATCGCAGACTACGATCCCGGTTTTCGAGACATCGCCTCCAGGCGGAGACATCTTCTGCATGTCGGGGAAACCGTCGTGATCGACGAGAAGATGAAGGTCATCGAAACCCCCAATCTTGCGGAAAGAATTCCCGAGCCCAAACATCCCCCCAGCATCGGGCGGTATGAAATCATCCGGGAGATCGGCAAGGGGGCCATGGGGGTCGTCTATTTGGGTATGGACCCACGGATTCGGCGGTTGACCTCCATCAAGACGTTCCGGTTTCCGGAAAATGCCGATCCAAAGACGATCGAACGGCACAAGACACTGTTCTTTCAGGAAGCCGCAAGCGCCGGTGCCCTGTCCCATCCGAATATCGTCACGGTCTATGATGCCGGAGAAGACGGGCACCTGGCCTATATCGCCATGGAATACCTGGATGGGACAAGTCTCAACGCCTTTACCCGGACGGAGACCCTGTTGCCCATCGCCACCGTTGTCGCCTATGGCGCCGATGTGGCCGATGCCTTGGCCTATGCCCATCAGAAGCGGGTGATCCACCAGGACATCAAGCCGGCCAACATCATGCTGCTGAAGACGGGAGACATCAAAGTGACCGATTTCGGTATCGCCCAGATGATGGCTGCTTCTCAGCATGCCTCGCGGATGATCATGGGGACTCCATCCTATATGAGTCCGGAGCAGTTTTCGGGAAAAGCCGTGGATGGAAGGTCCGATATTTTTTCGCTCGGCGTCACCTTATTTCAGCTGTTGACCGGGATGCTTCCGTTTACCGGTGCCACCCTGCAGGAACTCCTGCGCCGCATCGTTCAGCAGCCGCATCCCGATCCCAAGCGACTGCGTCCGCAGATACCGAACCCGCTGGTGCAGATTCTTGATAAGGCGCTTGAAAAAGACGCTTCCAAACGGTATGCGGATGCAGCGCAGATGGCCGAACACCTCCGGCGGCTTTCAGAATTGATGAAAGGCTCCTCGTTGTTTTCGCGATAACCGCTCCTGGCCGCGGCGTTGCCCCGGAGATGAACATCTCCAAAAAGACGATCCGCCAGAAGATGACAACGCGCCTATCTACCTCAATTCCCTTACCCCTTACGACTGACGGCTTCGCAAAAAGGCCGGATGCTGTGTCGTGCTGCATCCCTCGTCGTTGCGGCGTACGTTTAAGTACGCCTCACAGACGGGATTTGCACTCCTTGCCTGCGGCCTTTTTGCGAAGCCGTCTATATAATCGACTTTTTACGAGACCATCAAAACTTAAAACTTAAAACTTAAAACTTAAATCTTAAATCTTAAAACTTAAAACTTAAAACTTTACCCCGAATCCCTTTCATCATGTTAACGAACCGCCGACTGCGGACCATCGACCGGCGATTCGAAAAGGTTCCCATGACCGTCTCCTCCCTTCCTTCCTGTGATGCTGACGAAACCAAAGGCCGCTATCGGCGCTCCCGCTTCTTTTTCGATCGTCGAGATGAGGCCCTGATCGCCATCGTCAACGACGTTCTCGATCGCGAAAAAGGGCGGGAATACCGCAAACGCATCTTCTATCCGCATTTTCATCCCCACGGCATCAAGAAAATGGCCGAATCCCGAGGACTTCGGATCGCCTATGCCGTAGTTCATCTACTGGAATCCCTCGATGCAGGCCAGCAGGAGCACCGCATCGGTGCCCTGCGTTCGTTGCGGGAAGAGGTTCTCAACGCTTCCGACGGGCCGCTTCCGAGGAATACGGCCCGGGTGCTGGTCCAGATCATGAAGGATATTGTTCGGGCCAGAGGAGACGAAGATGCCCAGATGCGGCTTGCCCATGATTTTCGACGTACGGCCATGGGCAAACCCCGGGTGGTCCGTCGGATGCTCGAACGCTACCATCTGCTCGAGATGTCGGAATCCTGGAACCAGATCGCGTTCGACGACCATGTTCACGACGTCAATACCAAGGGCCGCAAATCCGCAACCCATCTCATCATGGATGCCTGGATCAAGGGGATCAAGCGGCTTCGGGTGATCTACTACAATTATGTCCAGGCCCAATTCGCCTCTGAGCTGCTGGAGGCGGCACAGATCATGGAAATCGAACTACGGATCGGGATCGAATTCGCCGCACGCTTCCGTGGACGTTACATCCAATTGATCTGGGTCCCCAGGGGCTTCATCGATTCCCAATCTTTCCTGTGTTTTCTGACCGATGCACCGGTGCTGCAACTGATGGAGGAAGGGCGGGCGGTCACCCTTTACCGACAGCGGCAAATCATTACCGTCCTGCATGCGTTCAATCGGAAACACCTTCCTCTTCTAAACGAACATTTCGGCATCCGGATGCAGCCCGTGGATGTGGATCGGTTTCTGGCCTTCGTACGTCCCGGTCAGACCTCTCTGCTGCACCTGGCCAAATACATCCATGGTCAGCTCATGCCGGAATTTCAGAAGCGGATGGCCGAATTGCGCATGCAGTATCTGCAGCGGGGGGCGGAAGCCTCCGGTGACATCGAGGCCTTGGTCGAGGAGATGAACGCTCTCGATTTCGAGACGATCCTGGAGCGGTATCTCAGCCCCAAGGCCAATCCGGAACTGCCCGATCCTATGAAGGTTCAGGACGATCCCGATGTCCCGCCGCTGCTGCAACTGTCTCCCCGGGAACTGCTGGGACGGTTGGTCGCTCTACGCAGTGCCTATCGCGTCACCCTGAATCTGACCGATCTGACACCGGAGGATGTTCTCGAAATCCTCTACGATGCCGAAGGGGTGATCACCCGCCTCGAGGTCTTCAACCTCAAGGATTATGTCGGCGGAAAGCTTCAGTATCTCGACGAGATCACCATCCTTCAGGAAGCCATCAACGACGGCAACATCGTCAGCCTGAAGCGGATCATTCAATGGATCATCGATCGGGTGGAGGCTTCGCGCGCACCCGATCGGAAGGATCGGCTCGAGAAACTCAATGCCATCCTGCATGACATGAACAGCCTTCGGGCCATGTATCAGGTCACTCCCTTGAAATCCCGGATCGGCAGTGATTCGACCGGCCAGTCCCCGCGGATGCACGGGATGGGGTTTGCCGTCCTCGATACCCTGATCGCAAGGGCGAAGCGGGCTGTCCGAAAGGATCGCAGCCACCGGCTGATTCTGCCGATCCGCATGAACGTGCTGCGCAGATGGACGTTTTTGCCCAAACCCGGGTGGGGCGGGGGATCGGTCGGTGGGTCGATCCGGGCATCGAAGCTTCCCCTCCTGAAATGGATGGGCATGCGGGTGGATACCGACTGGGTGGCGCTCGAACAGTCGACCCGGATGGAGCATCCCGGGAACATCGTCACTCTGGGCGGAACCCACGAGGAAATCGGAAACGGTCTCCACCTCAAACCATCGGAACCCGATGTCCCCGAAACGGCCCGATCCTGGGCCTATCTGAATACGCTGTTCAAGAACCTGCTCAAGGTCGCCGTCGGGTTCGTTCCGGCATGGCTCACCTTCTTTTTGCGATACGATTGGTGGGTGCTGCAATGGGGTGGGGGGATCATCTGGTTTTTCATCACCGGGTTTCGAAACGTGCTGCAATCGTTTCTGGGAGGCGGCGGATTTCGGGGATCCCATCTGATGAGCTGGCGGGATTACATCAGCTGGGAACGCATCTGTGATTCTCTGCTCTTTACGGGGTTTTCGGTGCCCCTTCTGGATTTTCTTGTCAAATCCCTACTTCTCGAAAAGACCCTCGGGATTACCACGACGACAGCCCCGACGGTGCTCTACAGCGTGATGGCGGTCTGCAACGGGATCTATCTCGTCAGCCACAATGCCTTCCGGGGGTTTTCGAGGCCCGTGATGTTCGGAAATTTCTTTCGAACCGTCCTGTCGATCCCCATCGCCGTTCTGCTGAACGGTGTTTTGTCGATCGGGCTATCGATGTTCGGAATCACGGGGGTGAACGCCGTGCTGCAGAAATGGGCCAGTGTCATCTCGAAGGCATCCTCGGACATCGTCGCCGGACTGATCGAGGGAACGGCGGACCGGTACCGGAACGTTCATATCCGGATGGCCGATTACCACGTGACTTTTCGGAAGATCCTCGACAGCTTTGCCGGGCTCGAGCTGCTGCATCCGAAGGACGACGTGGCGCTGCTGCTTCGGTCTCCCGAATCCCTGCTGAGCGGAGACGCCCGGGAACTCGAGCAGATCATGATCATTTACGCCCTCGATCTGCTCTATATCTGGTATTATCAACCCCGGGGGCGAACGGCCATGACCATGTTCCTCGGCTCCCTCACCCAGGAGGAGCGCAACATCGTTCTCGCCGTCATCCGACTCCTGAAGCGGCAGCGGGAAATCACCCTGCTCTTCGTCGATGGACTCATCGGAAAGAATTTTTCGACTGCGCTGGCCTTTTACTTGAACAATGCGCCGAATTATGTGACATGCATGGAACGGATGATTCTTCAGCAAACCGTGTAACGATCAGGCGGGGATATGGAACTTCTCTGGTGGCATTGGGTATCCTTCGGGTTGATTCTGATCGGGGTGGAGTTGTTCATCCCCTCGTTTACCATCATCTGGTTCGGGATCGGCGGATGCGGCACGGGCCTGTACCTCTACCTGTTTCCGGATGCCTCCTTTTCGACCCAGTTGCTGGTTTGGTCCGTCCTGTCGGTGCTGATGACCATCCTTTGGTTTACCATCCTCAGGCCCAAGATGGTCGACAAAAGTAAGGCAGGGATGTCCCGGGAGGCGATCGTCGGAGAAACGGGCATGGTGATCCGGGGGAACCCTTCGGTGATGGAGCGCGGCCGCATTCGTTTCGCCGTTCCCCTGTTGGGTGCCGAGGAATGGGATTTCATCTGCGAGACCCCCTTAGCGCCAGGCGATCGGGCCCGGGTTCTTGGGATCGAGGGGCATGTGCTGCAGGTGGAGCGGGTCTAAAGAAGGGGTAAAGGAGGATGGCCTCGCAAAAAGTCCAATATATGGACGACTTCGAAAAAAGGCCGCAGGCAAGGAGTGCAAATTCCGAGGAGTGAGGCGTACTGAGACGTACGCCGCAACGACGAGGGATGCAGCACGACACAGCATCCGGCCTTTTTGCGAAGTCGTCAAGGAGAGAAGGAAAGAAAGGGGAAGGGTATGAGCGGAACGCTGAGTATCGTTGTCATTCTGACGGTTTTGGTGATTCTAACCCTGTTTCTGGGGGTTCGGATCGTGCCGCAGGGCTACAAGCATGTCGTCCAGCGGCTGGGAAAATACCATACCACCCTCAATCCAGGGCTCAATTTCGTGATCCCTTACCTGGATACCATCGCCTACAAGGTGATCACCAAGGACATTTCCCTCGATATCCCCACCCAGGAGGTGATCACCAAGGACAATGCCGTCATCATGACCAATGCGCTCGCCTTCATCAATGTCATCGATCCGCAGAAGGCGGTCTATGGGGTGGATGATTTCCGCTTTGCCATCGTCAATCTCATTCAGACGTCGCTGCGGAGCATCATCGGCGAGATGGATCTGGATGACGCCCTAAGCTCCCGGGAACTCATCAAATCGAAGCTCAAGGCCGCCATCTCCGACGATGTGGCCCCCTGGGGCATTGTTGTCAAGACCGTCGAAATCCAGGACATCAAGCCTTCGGCGACGATGCAGCAGGCCATGGAAAAACAGGCATCCGCCGAGCGCTCCCGCCGGGCCGCCATCACCGAGGCCGAAGGTCAGAAGGTGGCCGCCATCCTGAATGCCGAAGGTCAGAAGGCGGCGCAGATTCAGGAGGCCGAAGGTCGGCTGGAAGCCTCCAAGCGGGATGCGGAGGCCCGGATCATTTTGGCGGAGGCGACGCGTCAGGCCGTGGAGGCCGTGACTCAGGCCATTGGAGACAGGGAACTTCCGGCCGTCTATCTGCTCGGAGAACGCTATGTGGATGCCCTGAAGCAATTGGGACTTTCCCCGAACGCCAAGGTGGTGGCCGTTCCTTCGGACATCGTTCAGGCCGTCAGGGGGCTTTTGGCCCGCTGAGAGCTTCCTCCACCATTCGTTCGTGAAGGCGGGACGCCTGAAGGCAGAAGGCTTCGAGCCGTGCCTCGATGAGTTGCGGAAAGGGGTTGCCGTCGGTTTCGATCGATAGAAAGGGCAGCTTGCGGTCTTCGTCCGTCAGCCATTTCGGGGTTCGGCCGTTGTTCCCGAAGAGCCTGCGATACACGGAGGTGCGGAAGGAATCGTACAACACGGCTTCTGCAATGCGGCTGGGCATGCATCCGAAGGGGCCGATCGAAATGACCCCGCAGGCCGGATGAAAGATGTCGTGAAAGGCCGCACCCACGGTCAGGATGGTTTCGCCCGTCAACCGCTCCGGGATCAGGTGGCGTCCGGCTGCCGTGATCTCGCTGACATCCAGACCGGAGCCTTCATGGATGAGACCCGAAGGAGCCAGCACCCGTCGAATCTGCCGATCGATACGGCGTTTGGCCGCATACCGGACCCACCACCCCAAGGACCGCTTTCCTTCCATCCCGGTCCGCGTCAGCCAGTCCGTATAGAGAATCCATTCGGAGATGGGTGCGGTTCGAACGACGAATCCCTGGGCCGCCAGCGCATCGACCAGCCCCTGCAGCGATATGGGATCGTGGCGGACATAGATTTCTCCGATCAGCGAGATTTTCGGCAATAGCGCATAGGGGGCCTTGAGCGGAATCCGGGAAAGCCGCCTGGCGGCATCCGCCAGCCGATCGATCAGGATGCCGGGCGTTTGGTCTGCCGCATCGAGAATCGTTTCGAACGTCTTTTCAAGTTCTTCCGCCGCCTTCTGCGGATCGAGGGCGCCTGCAGTCAGCGTGGCCCGCATTTCCTCGAAAAGATCCCCGATGACGATGCTTCGCCAGCCGGTTGCCGTGAACCGGGTACCCAGCCCACCGTATCCGTTGGTCGAGGTCAGGGAAATGACCGCCGCATTCGGGATGCCGAGGGTTCGAATGATCCGCTGGAAAAAGACATGGTACTGACCGAAGCGGCAGGGGCCGTCCGCCGACGCCATGAAGAAGGCCGTGATTTCATCGGCAGGTCGTCGGTTCACATAGTCGAGGAAGGTGCCCATACAGGTCTGCAGGGGAAGGCATTCCTTGCAGGAGCAGTGCCCTCTTCCGATCTTGAGCATCTGCGGGTCTGCGGGCGGCAGGGCCTGGGCACGAATCCCGCATCGCTCGAAGGCTTTTGCGAATAGAGCGGTGCCGTATGTCCCGAGGGCGGGCAGAACGACCCGAACATCCGGATGGGTGAGCGGCAGAAAGGCTCCGGATGTCGTTCGGATCCCGATGGTGCTGCTGCGTCGCTCGACGGCGGCCGGTGCAACCGAAGGCGTTTGGTCGGGAAGGGTGGCCTGGCGCTCGAGCCTTCGGTAGTGGTTCACGATGTCGAGAAAGGCCTCGATCCGGGTTTCGATGCCGGCATCGGCCGTGTGGCTGTCGAGCTCGAGGGTGAGGGAGGGTTTTCGGCCCATGATGTCCCGGAAATAGGTGATCACGAAGGAATCGGGGCCGCAGGAGAAATTGGTGATGTAGATGCCGAAGAGGTTGGGGTGGTTCCGAACCCGGTGGGCCGCCAAGAGGTTGAGCTGCCCCATGGCCCAATACATGCTGTTGTGCAGGTCATGGGGGGGAGTGGAATCCGCCAGCGGCAGCATGTCCGCAGGAAGGACGGGGATGCCCCGGGAGGCCAGTTTGGCGGGGATTCCCTTGTTGGCCGCTTCACAGAAGGCATTGTAGGGTCTGCCGAACAGGACGACGCCCGCCCTGTTCTCGCGTTCGATCCGCTCCAGGAACGCTTGCCCCATCGTTCGAAGCTTCTGGAGGAGCTGGATCTGCTGTTGCCATGCCGCTTCTGCGGCTTTGTGAACGGCCGATGCTTCTATGCCGAGCCACGCTGCGATGTGCCGGAAAGCTTCCCGGTTTTCGGCCATCGGTTTGGAAAAATCGAAACAGGGGCTCAATACGGAATGCGCTGCCAGTTCCGGAAAGGCGCTCTGTAAAATGGCGGCTTCGGCCTGGACGAAGGGGCAGGTGCAGGAAGCGGTCGAGCCGTTCAGGCTTCGGGGCAGCCCCTTGATGTGGGGCAGAAACATGCGCTGCGGTCGACGCTGGAGGAGATCGGCCATGGCGCCGTGAGCGAGCTCCACCGGGTGGCAGAAGGCTGCATTCTTGCGATCGATGCCCCGGGGGTCGATTCGTTCCGGAAGTTCGATCCGATACCCGAGGGCTCCGAAGAGGTGTGCGAAAAAGGGAAAATAGGTGTAGACCAGAAAGGATCGGTTCATTCCGATCCGCTTGTCTTCTGGGATGGTATCCGAAAGTTTTGGTACGGCCTCGAAGATGAAGCGTTCCCTGCGGATGACCCAGTCGTTTTCACCGGGATCGATCTTGCGTTTGTGTACGATGTTGTCGTAACGGTTGCAGATGCCTCCGAAGGGATAGGTCTTTCCGCCGATGACGATTCGGCTGATCGTGCAGCGGCGATCGCAGGTCGCCGTTCCGGGGCATTCGAAGGGATCTTTGTAGGAAACCTCCCGGTCCCGCAATTCGACGAGATCGAAGCACTGGGGCGAAAGAAGCCCCTGTTCCATGCGGCGCTCCACCTCGAGTGCCACACCGAAGGCCCCCATCAACCCCGGTTCCGGAGGAACGACGATGTCCTTTGCGGTGAGAGCGGCCATAGCCACCGGTACGGCTCGGTTGTAACACACGCCGCCCTGCATGAAGATTTTCCGGCCGACAGGGCGGTTTCCCTTCACGCGATTGACGTAGTTCATGCAGATGGAATAGACGAGACCTGCAACGATATGGTCCACCGGAATGCCGATCTGGGCGGCGCGCTTGATATCCGAACCGATGAATGCGGCACATTGATCGTTGAAGTTCGGTGGAACCTCTCCTTGAAAGGCCACATCCCCGATCCGTTCCATGGAAATGCCGAGACTTTCGGCGGCCGCTTCCTCCAGAAAGGAACCGGTGCCTGCGCTGCAAGCCTCGTTCATGGCATAGTCGCTGGGAACGCCGTTCGTGATGTAGGTGTATTTGGCGTCCTGCCCGCCGATCTCGAAAATGGTGTCCACTTCCGGATCGAAATGAACCGCGGCCGTTGCATGGGCGATGATTTCGTTGATGACGCCCGAGGTCATGGCGTGAAGTCCGGCGATCTGGCGGCCCGAACCGGTCACTCCCAGCCCTTCGATCCGGATCGGCACATCGATCTGGGAGGCGAGGCTGGCATACACGGCACGGGATGCGGCGATGGGGTCTCCGCCGGTTCGAAGGTATTCCGAAGCGAGAATGGCCTTGTCGGATCGTCTCAGCAGGACGCCTTTGGTGGTGGTGGAGCCGACATCGAGGCCGAGGATGACCCGATCTCCGGGTTGGGCCGATCCTCTGGCCGTCGATGTGAAGGTGACCCGATCGAGAAACTGCCGCAGCGGCGGATGGGTGTCGAAGGAAAAGGCTTGGGGACGAAACAGCCGGGAGGGTTCCGGAAGGGGTTGCACGGGGTTTTCCAGTGCCCAGGCGGCTGCGCCCAGGGCCTCGAAACAATCGGCGTATTCGGGGATGAAGAGATCCGGGATTTCCTGGCGGAGGTAATGCACCATGAAACGGTTTCGGGTGCAGCCGCCGATCAGAAGCACCGGGGTTTTCGGGAACTTCTTCAGAAGCTCCACGATTTTCATGGCCATCATGCGGGTGAGCCCTCCGATGATCCGAGCCTTGGGTACGCCTTTGTTCAGGGCGTGGGTGCAGTCGCTCTTGCAGAAGACCGAGCACCTGCCGGAAACGGGGTGGATCGTTTCGGGAAGGGGCATGGCTGCAATGTCACCGAGGGGGATGGACATTCGCCCGATCTGTTGCAGAAAGAATTCACCGGTTCCGGAAGCGCATTTGTTCCCGGAATGAATGGCCTGAATGCGGCCGCCGGCGTCGAGGTGATAGACCATGAAGGTTTCACCGCCGGCACTGACCACGACCCTGTAGGGATGATCGGGGGGAAGCAAGTGGCGGCAGGCGCATTCGATGGCTTCCGGCTCGGAGATCGTGGACAGGGTGAGGCTGTGGCGAAATTTTCGGCCGGTGGCGCAGACATGAAGACGGGTCCGGTCGGGAATGGTTTCGAGAAGATGGATGAGACCTGCGCGCGGGTTTCCTTCGTGCGGTAGGGTTCGGGCATGAACGGTTCGTAGGCCGGCGGCTGTCCGCTCGACGTGGACGGCCCCGATCGTGGAAGCGCCCAGGCAGATACCGAGGGCGGCGGTGACCGTTTCCCGGCAGATGGGGGGTTCGTTTCGATCCGAAGTCGTCGACGGCGATGTTTCGGTAGGCAAGGGCTCACGCATGGCTTGTTTCCACTTCAGTGTCGATGGCGTTCTGAAACAAGGATTCGGCGGCGGATTTCCCTGACCGTTCGGTCGAATGGTTTCTATCCTATAGCAGAGCGGGGATGGATGCAATGCGTTTTCAGACGACATTCATCCGGTTGAATGTTCGCCCGACCAGAGAAGCAATCACGACAAGGGTGGAGGAAATGAAAATCATGATGATGCCCAGAGCCGAGAGCCTTCCCCAAAGCCCGTCTTCCGCAAAGCGCAGGATCTGAACGGCGAGCACTTCGGTTCCGGGTCGGGACAGCACCACCGAGAGGGTGAGCTCCCGGACGAACATTGTGGCCATCAGGATCCATCCGGACACGATTCCCGGCACCAGCAGCGGTAGGACGATGCGTCTCATGGTGAAGAAGGGGGAAGCGCCGCAGACCCGTGAGGATTCTTCCAAATGGCTGTGAATTTGGACGAAGGCGCTGGAAAGGGGTCTGACGCCGTAGGGCAGGTAGGTGGCGATGTAGCCGATGAGAAGGGCCCACAGGGTGGCGTAGAGGGGGGTGCGGACGAAGAACCACATGAATCCGACACCGATCACGATGCCGGGGAAGGAAAACGAGAGAAAACTGAGGGATTCCAGCAGCCCTGCCGCTGTTGTCCGGACCTTGACGATGACATAGGCGACGAGGACGGAAAGCACCACGCCGATCGATGCGCCGAAGAATCCCAGAAAGAGGCTGTTTTTGAGGGAGAGCAAGGAAATCGGGTCGTTCAGAACCGTGATCCAGTTCTTCCAGCTCATCATCGAAAACGCCTTTGCGCCGGGCGCCATGATATAGGGAAGCAGCGAACTATAGAAGAGAACCAATACCGGAAGCACGATGAGCATGAAGCAGAGACATCCCACGACGGCGAAGGCCGGATAACGCCAGCCCTTGAGATCGATGACCGTCGGCTTGAACCCGCGGCTGGAAATGGTGACGAAGCGCTCGCTCTCACCCGTGAGGTGTCGATAGATGTAGATGAGAAGGATGGAGGCCGCCATGGCGCTCATGCCGACGGCCGCCGCCTTTCCGTAATCCGGAGCGAAGCCCGTAGCGACGATTCGGTAAATATGGCTTGCATAGACATAGATTCTGCCGGGCATGCCGATTACCGAGGGGACGGCGAAAGAGGCCAGCGATCGGACCATGACAAGGATTATGGACGAGAGAATGGCGGGCCGAAGCACCGGCAGCGTGATGCGAAAGAGGGTTTTCAGGTGGGATGCGCCGCAGACCCGGGACGATTCCTCGAGGGAAACGTCGAAGGCGCTCATGGCCGGAACGATGACGAGATAGGCGATCGGAAGATCGAGCAGCGACTCGACAAGGATCATGCCTGGAATGGAATAGATGTTGAAGAGGCTCGTCTTGAGACCGAAGATCTCCATCAACAGGCGGTTCAGCATGCCGTTGTTCGGGTTGAGCAGCATGGCCCAGCTGGCCGTGAACAGAATGTGGGGGATCATCATCGGAAGAATGGTGACCACTCCGAAGAGAAATTTGAAGGGAATGTTGGTCCGGGTGTTCATGTAGGCCAGAAAAAGCGCCAGTGCCGTCGTCACCAAGGCCGATCCTGTGGTGAATACGAGGGTGTTCCACAGGACGGCGAGAAATTCCGGGTCGCTGTAAGCCTCGATGTATTTGATCCAGGTGAAGCGATCGAAGCGGCCGAATCCGGCGGAAAAGCTGCCGATCGCCAGCATGATGACGGGACACACCGTCAGAAAGCCGACGATCACCAGAAGGGATGTGGTCAGGAGGGGTTTTCGGTTCATGAGGCGACCATCAGGGGGAGGAGGTGGAGATGGCGGCTGAGGGGATCAAAAAACAGTGGTCGGCTTCGAAGGCAACGGTGATATCGCTTCCGGCTTCAATGGCCACCTCCGGATCGATGGTCGTCATCAACAAGGTTTCTCCGATGCGGACTTCCGCTTCGTAAGCCTCGCCGACGAAAATCCGATGGATCACCTTTCCTTGGAAAACGTTCGGACGGATGTCACCTGTCGGGGGACCGATCCGAATGAATTCCGGACGTGCGCAGAGCATGGCCTGCCCGCCGACGGGAATGCGGCGGGAGTTGCGTGTCTGGATCGGTCCCATGGCCGTATCGACCGTGGCATGGGTTTCGGTGTTGTGACGGACGGTGGCGGGGATCAGGTTGGCCCGGCCGATGAAATCGGCCACGAAGGGATCGTCCGTGTCGAAATAGATCTTCTTCGGATCGCCCACCTCGACGATCCGTCCCTTCTTCATGACGGCGATCCGATCGGAAAGCGCCAGGGCCTCGACCCGGTCATGGGTCACATAGACGGCCGTGATTTCGAGTTCGGTCAAAAATCGGTGCAGTTGCTTGCGGGTCTCTTCGCGAAGCTTGGCGTCGAGGTTGCTGAGCGGCTCATCGAACAGAATGACTTTCGGTTCCGCCACCAGGGCCCGGGCCAGGGCGACCCGCTGCTGCTGACCGCCGCTCAGCCTCGTGGCCGGACGGTTGCCGAAGCCTTCCAGTTGAACGAACCGAAGGGCCCGCTCGACACGGGCCTGGATGTCGTTTCGGGGGATGTTACGGGCTCTCAGCGGATAGGCCACGTTCTCGAACACGTTCATGTGCGGCCAGATCGCGTAGGTCTGAAAGACCATCCCCAGCCCCCGCTTTTCCGGCGGGAGGGAAATCCCCTTTTCGCTGGAAAAGACGATGTCCTCACCAATGGTGATTTCACCGGCATCGGGGGTTTCGAGACCCACGATACATCGCAGAAGTGTGGTCTTACCGCAGCCGCTGGGGCCGAGCAAGGTGAAGATCTCGTTGGAGGCGATGGTCAGATCGACGTGATCGAGGGCTCGGATGCGTTTTCCGTCGGCTTCAAAGTCTCGGGTGACCCCTCGAATGCGCAGTTCCATGGCGGCTATTGGGCAAAGAAGATTTTCTTGAATTCCGCTCCCCATTTCTGGGTTTCTTCGTCCGAAAGCTCCCGGATGGGGACGACCTTGGCCTTTTCGATGCCGTCGATGGGCGGATACACACCGGGCGCCAGCACATATTCGCCGACCTTGTCCGCCAGCAGTTTCATCGAAGGTTTCGAAAGCCACTCGTCCACAAACACTTTCGCCGCTTCCGGATGCGGTGCTTTGGCTGCAATGGCGATCGCCCGAGGGGTTCCCAAAATCGTGTCCACCCGGACCCAGTCGAGGGGGGCGGGCGCCTTGGTGATGATGTATTTGGGCATGGAAATGGCGATGCGTTTTTCACCGCTTTCGATGGGCGCCGGTGTCGGACCGAAGGATTTCACGAACATGGGCCGATTGGCCGCAAGCCCCTTCACCCAGGCCATCCAGGCGCCGTCGCTGGGGAATACCTTGGCTTCCTTGAGCCCCACCAGCCAGCAGATGGTGGTGGCATGCGAGGAGGGATCCGGCATGACGATCTGATCCTTCCATTTGGGATGGATGAGGTCTTCGTAGCGTTTGGGAATGTCTTCAGCCTTGATGAAATCCTTGTTGTAGATGGGAGCGACATATTCGATGCCGAACTGCACGATGGTATCGTCTCCCACCGCCCACTGCGGATATCCGGAAGCCTGAGGCGATCGATAGGGAGCCAGAACGCCCTTCTGTTTGAGCAGCTCGAGGATGGGAAGCGGCCCCTGCAGCACGTCCGCCTGAAGCTTTCCCGCCTCATGTTCCGTCAGCACCGTCGTCAGAAACTTCGAAGTATCCACCCGCGTATAGATGCCTTCGATACCGGTCGTTTCCGTAAAGGCCTTCATGATCGGCTCGATGGCCGTAATGTTCGCATAGAAATTCACCTTGCCTTCCGCTTTGGCCTTCGCAAGGTCTCCAGCGAAAGCCGGAGAGACGAGAAGCATCAGACATACTGCGATCAACGTCCACCTTTTCATCGATATCCTCCTTTCAGTAGTTCAAGAGAATGCCCGGCCCAACGATCTCCCGCTGCTTCAAACACGTTTCCGCTGCAGCATCGAAAGGCGTACCCGCTTCCATGCTCAGGCCCGGAACTACCCGAAAATCGGGGGTAGACAGTTACGGTTCCTGATCCTTTGGATCGGCCAGTCCATAGCGATGAATCCAGTTCCATACGGTGATTCTGGAAACGCCGAGGAGTTTGGCTGCAGCCGTTCGGTTGCCTTTGGTTTGTCGAAGGGCTGCGATCAGTCGCTGCTTTTTGTCTTCAACCGGATCGAGGTCTACCGCATGGGGCAACGATTTAACGGATGGATCTCGAATTTCCGGCGGTAGGTGGATGGTCTCGATAACGGACTCTCGGCAAGTGACACAGGCATATTCGAGGGCGCTCTTGAATTCTCGAACATTTCCGGGCCAGGGATAGCGCATCAGAACCTGCATGGCTTCAGGAGAAATGCCGTCGATGATTTTTTCGATTTTGAGGCAGATGCGCTTGAGAAAATGTTCGGTGATTAACGGGATGTCATCGGTTCGCATCCTTAAGGGCGGCAAGTGAATGGGAAGCACATGGATACGGTAATAGAAATCGGACCGGAAAACGCCGGTTTCCATCAGCTTTCGTAGATCGCGGTTGGTAGCCGTAATAATGCGGACATCCACCGGAATCGATGTGTTGTCGCCAACCCGTTCGATGACCCGTTCCTCGAGAACCCGTAGAAGTTTGACCTGGATCGAAAGCGGCAGATCTCCAATTTCATCAAGAAAGATGCTTCCACCGGATGCCGCCTCGAACCGTCCAGCCCGGTTCTGATAAGCCCCCGTGAAGGCGCCCTTCACATGCCCGAAGAGCTCGCTTTCCAATAGGGATTCGTTCAATGCCGCACAATTGACCTTGATGTACGGTTTATCCTTGCGTTTCGAATGGCTGTGAATGGCCTGAGCCACCAACTCCTTTCCCGTACCGCTTTCTCCGAGAATGAGAACCGGGGCATCGGTTGCAGCCACGTTGTGGATCATTTCGAAGACCTGAAGCATGGGTGGCGAAGAACCGATGATCCCTGAAAACCCGACCTCCGAATGAAGTTCCTTGCGAGCCTGTTGGAGGAGGTTCTCCTTGACGATCAGTTCGGAAATATCGGTCATGGTTTCGACAGCACCGATGAGTCGTCCATCGCTGTCTTTCAGGATGGATGCGTTTTTGATGATCGGAACCGTTCGGCCGTCTTTGCGAATGAGCGTGCTTTGTTGTTTCTTGAGGGATCCAGTTTTAAAGAGCTTGCACCAATGCAAACCGTTCCGTTCACGCACCATTTCACATGCATCACAATTGAGGGCGGAACAGGGACGACCAACCAACTCGCTTCGATCGTATCCGGAAATGACTTCAAGCCCGTGGTTGACCGACAGGATAGTCCCCGTCCGATCCACGATCATGACGCCGTCCTGAATCGTCTCGACCACGGTTTTCCAATAGCGATTGAGTTCCTGTTCCTGCACGGTTGGCTGTCCTTCAACAGGTATGAAGAATGGATGCTACGCTCCGCTATAATCGATTTTACTCCATAGATCAATCCTGACGGCTTCGCAAAAAGTCAGTGAGTCTTCAGCGAGCCGCATGGGGGGGCACACCTTTTTCGCTGCATCGGAAAAACTCAGCCGCCCGAGCTCGTAAGGGCCGGCGACTTTTTGCGATGCCATCAATCCTGAGGATCCCTCGCTCGGTAATACCGTTCAGCCCTTGTTAAAGTGATAGACAGGGTCTTAACGATGTTAAACAGGTTTTATGGATGATCAGGGGATACTTCGGGTTAGTCATCGGGCGGATACAGGATGCGGTTCAAAAGGATAGATGCTTTCTAACGACAAGGAATGGTTGCGGTTCGTGGCTTTTTCTCGATTTGGCATTGCAGTTGCAAACGACTCCTCAATAAACGCTTCGTGGGACATCCGAATTGGTTCAAAACGTTCTGAACGTACGATCGAAACCAGCTCGAGGAAAAAAACGATGCATAGGCGTTCCCATCACCTGGTGGATTTCAAGAAAGAACTTTCGCCCCTGGCACTGATGCGTATTTCTGATCTGATCCGGAACATGAAACTCGGGAAGATCATTGAAATCCGCACCTATGATCAGGACGACTGGGAAAATCTGCGCCTCGTTCTGCATTCGTACCAAAAAAACATTCCTTTCGACATTCAAGAAAAGAAACAAGGTGCCTGCAACATCACCCTCATCACCATGTCCAACCAACAGGAGGTATATATGACCACCGATCAATTGTCCGCTCTGACCGTAGCACACACCGTGGATGCCCGAGGCAGCGCATGCCCGGGGCCGCTTCTCGAGGCCAAGAAAGGCATCGGAAAAGTCAAGGTAGGGGAAGTGCTCGAAATCTATTCCAGCGATCCAGGAACCAAGACGGATATCCCGGCCTGGGCAAAGAAAGCCGGGCATGAATTTTTGGGCGTTCTGCCGACCGACGGGTATGACAAGCTCTTCGTTCGACGGAAGAAATAAGCCCTATCCGGCATCCAACAGGCTGAAGGATCGATCCCATGACGACATCCGCACCTTCATACACCGGCAAGATTCTCATCCTGGCTACCGAAGCTTGCGCTTATCCGGGCGCCGATTCGGTCGGGCAGGCCCATGCGGGATATCCTCCCAACACCTATGTGCTTCGGGTCCGGTCTCCTGTCATGTTTCCGGAACGCTTCTATATGGATTGTTTCCGCAAGGGTATCGACGGGATCATCGTGATGTCTTGCGGGGAAGAGTGCCCGTATCCAGGGGCATACAAGGCGCTCGCCGAGCGCATCGACCGGGTATATCGGCAGATGAAGGCCGAGGGGATCGATCTGAAACGGCTTCGGCTCACAGCTATCTGTACGGTCTGCAACCGGGCGTTTCTCAAAGAAGTCAACGATATGAACCAGTGGATCACCGAAAACGGTCCGGTTCGGTTCCAGGAAGCCGCATGAACCGGTCCGAAGCTGACGGCCCGGTTCATGCCACCCCTCGTGAACCGGGCCGTTTGGCCATTCTTTAGAGGAAATTCCATGAATACGACAAACAATCGGGTCTTTGATACGCTGGTCGTTGGCGGCGGCATTGCCGGACTTCAGGCCGCCCTCGATCTGGCGGACCAGGGATATCGGGTGGCCGTTCTGGAGAAAGGCGCTTCCATCGGCGGGAAAATGATCCGACTGTCCAAGGTGTTCCCGACCCTCGATTGCGCCAGCTGCATTACCACCCCCAAGATGGCTGCCGCCGCCCACCATCCCAATATCACACTGTTTACGGATTGTGATCTGAACAGCATGACGAAAGTCGATACGCGGTTCAAGGCCCGGATCACCCAACGTCCTCGATATGTGGATGTGTCCAAATGCATCGGCTGTCGTCAGTGTGAATACGCATGCCCCGTCCTGGTGCCTGACGTCGAACAAGGCGGCTTTTCCGCTCGAAAGGCCATCTGCATTCCTTTTTCAAACGCCATTCCACAGAAGGCCATTCTCGATCCGGAACACTGCATGCTTTGCGGCAAATGCGAAAAGGTCTGCCCGACTCAGGCGGTCGATTACCTGCAGCAACCGTTCGAATTCGTCCTGATGGCATCGGCCGTGGTGCTGAGCACCGGTTACGAGATGATCGACTACCGGGACAAACCGCAGTACGGCATGGGCGAAGTTCCCAACGTCATCGACGCCTTGCAGATGGAGCGGCTGCTTGCGCCGCACGGCCCCTACAATCGGGTGCTTCGCCCCTCGGACGGCAAGGAGCCCGACACCATCGCCTTCGTGCAATGCGCCGGCTCCCGGGATCACAGCATGGGCGTGGGCTATTGCTCCCGCTTTTGCTGCATGTATGCCATCAAACAGGCCATGCTTCTGTCAGGGGCGTTGCCTCTTGCCGAAATCCGTATCTATTACATGGACATTCGCGCCTTCGGAAAGAATTACGAACAGTTTTATCAGAACGCCAAAGCCATGGGGATCGAATTCGTGAAAGCCAAGGTAGCCAGGCTCGATGCAGCCGATGAAGGACGGGTTCGAGTGCGTTACGAGGATCAACTCGAAGGCGGGGCTATGGAAGCGGAGCACGATCTGGTGGTGTTGTCGATGGGCGTCGTTCCCGGATGGCATCCGCAGGGTATCGTACCGGTGTCCTGCCATGAGGATCGCTTCATCCGTCAGATTCAGCCCAAGGCCCAGCCGACGTGGACGGATCTTCCGGGGGTGTTCGTGGCTGGCGCGGCCGCCGGCCCTAAGGATATCGTGGACAGCATTGCCGAGGCCGGTAGTGCGGCCATGCAGGCGGCCAATTATCTGAAGGCTGTGGCATCGTCAGCCTGAATCCATCAAGTATCGGAGCCATCGATGGAAACCAATGATTCAATCCCGAATCCGACATCCGGTTCTCCCAAGGTCGGTGTTTATATTTGTTATTGCGGCGGCAACATTTCGGACCATGTCGATGTCGAAAAGGTCCGCGAGCTTGCCGAACGGCTTCCGGAAGTTTCCGTTGCCCGAACCAACATGTTCATGTGCTCGGATCCTGGCCAGGAAATGATCCTCGAGGACCTTCGAAACGGAACTTGCGACCGTGTCGTTGTCGCTTCCTGCTCTCCGAGTCTCCACGAGAGCACGTTCCGAAACACCATCGCGAGGGCCGGGAAGAATTCCTACATCTACGATCATGCCAACATCCGGGAACAGGTGAGTTGGGTGCATCACGGCGAAGCGGCCACCCAAAAGGCGTTTCATCTCGTTGCCATGGCAAGTGCCAAGTCCCGACAGCTCGAGGAGCTCCATCCGATTCGGGTTCCAGCCAAGCGGCACGCTACGGTCGTCGGCGGGGGGGTGGCCGGACTTCGGGCAGCCATCGATTTGGCAACGAATGGCATCGAGGTCGCTCTTCTCGAGAAGACCCCGTTTCTAGGAGGCCATGTGGCCACGCTCGATCAGTTGGCGTCGAGCAACGAATCGGCCAGAACCCTTCTCGAAGAGCTGACGGCTCAGGTCCTCGCCCATCCCGGAATTCGCGTCTACGGATGCGCGCAGATTCAGTCGGTGGGCGGGTTCGTTGGAAATTTCACTTTACAAGTCCGCATCGATCGAAATGGATGGAAGCAGGTTCTGGAAGCCTTCCCGAACCGATCATCGCTTGCGGCCGGCAGATTCGTTTCCGGCCGGGGGACGCTGATCGATATCCATCCTCCGGATATCGACGGGGTCACCCTCGAGACCGGCGCGTTCATCCTGGCCACCGGGTTTCGATCTTACAGACCGCAGCCTGGTGAATACGGGTTCGGCGATCATCCCGAAGTCGTCACCTTGAGCGAGCTTCTGTCCGCCATGCAGGAACGCCAGGGCTCGGATGGCTATTTTCGATTCCATGGCCGGCGGATACGCAGCATGGCCATGATTCACTGCGTGGGAAGTCGTCAAATTCCAGGCGTTCATCCCGAAAACGCAGACGGCAGACTGAACGAATATTGCTCACGTACCTGCTGTACGGCCGTTCTGGCTGCGGCCAACCGTATCCGCAAAAGTCATCCGCTGACGGTGGTTTACGATTTTTATCGGGATATCCGAACCTATGGACGCGATCAGGAATCCCTCTACGAAGAGACGGCCGCAAACGGTGTCGTCTTTTTCCGATTCGAACCGGAAGACGGACCGAGAATCGAGGCAACCGATGCGGGCGGATCGTCGGACTCTTCGTTGAACCGCCGTTCGGGACTGAATCATGAAACGATCTGCAACGAACCCTATCCGCTGGCTGTCGTCGTCCGGGACACCCTGACATTCGGCGAGGAAATCAGCGCTCCCGTCGACCTGGTGGTTCTGGCCGTCGGTATGGAGCCGAACGATGTCCGGGACCTGGTGGAACAGTTGAAAATTCCTGTCGGCAATGACGGTTTTCTGCTTGAGGTTCATCCGAAACTTCGGCCGGTTGAGCTTCCCACCCGGGGGATGCTGCTGGCGGGGACGTGCCAGGCCCCTATGGATGTCGGAGAAGCCTGCAATGCGGCTTCTGCTGCAGCCGTCAAGGCAACCGTGCTGCTCGGCAAGGGGTATGTGGAACTCGATCCCTTTGTCGCAGAAGTCGATGTCACCCGCTGCGACGCCTGTGGCGCCTGTGTAGAAGCCTGCATCCGGGAAGGTGGGCTGGTGATGAAGGATGTGGACATTGAAGGAAAGACGCGGAAGCAACCAGTGGTGACACCCGCCCTTTGTCTGGGCTGTGGCGCCTGCGTCGCCGTGTGTCCGCACAACGCCATCGACGTGGCTGGCTGGACCCTTCGCCAGTATGAGGCCATGGTGGATCGCATCGTGATGGAAGAGGCGGTTGCCGCCTGAGGAAGGAGAACGTCATGAATTCGAAGAACGACCGGAAGAGCGATGTTGGGCTGGAGCGTAAAAGCGCCCTGCAGGCGCTTCGGAGCGCCCGCAAAGCGTCGATTGCGCGAGCCACCGAAACGGTCAAACGCCAGCGCAAAGAAATTCAAGCGATTTTGGGGGTGTTGGAAAAATCTCCGGCCACGGTTCCCGAGGTAGCAGCAGCCATTGGTCTTCCAAGCGAGGTTGTGCTCTGGTATGTGGCAGCACTGAAGAAATATGGCAAGGTGGCAGAGGCTGAAAAAGACGAGGGGTATTTTCGCTACCGATCGATCGGGACAACGTCTGAACCGGTTGCTGAAGGAGAAACGACATGACGATGGTCGATCCGCAATTTCAGGAAGAATTGAAACGATATGGTCGGGATGCCGTGACGATGTGCTTCAACTGCGGGACCTGCTCGGCCATCTGTCCCTTGCTGGGCGAGCATTTTCCTCGACAGATGATCCGCTATGCGCAGATCGGCGCCAAGGAACGGATTGCTGCCGCTGCAAAGGATCTGTGGCGGTGTTTGCACTGCGGCCTTTGCACCCAGAGTTGTCCCAGAGGCGCCAAACCGGGTGAATTGATTCTGAGCCTCAAGCGCTATGTGGCTGCATCTTGGAGGAGGGCCTGATCATGTACCATCCTCGCTATTTGATCGATGTTCTATCCGAAAACGTTCGGATGACCCGAAATCCCTTCGGCATTCCCAAAGCCCTTGTCAACCGGTGGCACATCAAGCTGGGGCTGCCGACATCCGCCCCAGCCATGTTGGTCACGGGGATGATGTATCAGTTCATGCCGTATATCGAAACCTCTACCCGATACATCGCCCGCTTCGAGGATACGCCCTGGGAGGATGCCATGCGTTATGCCCGCTGGTTTCCCGGAACCGTATCGGGTATGGGGCTTTGGTCGATGACGCCGCGACGGGAGGCTCGGGATGCCGACCTGCCGCTCCAACGGATTGCCAGAATTCTGCAGCGCTGTGGCGTGGATTTCGGCTACGATCCGGAAATCGACGAATACAGCGGTGTGCTCCTCTACGACCTGGGCGCCCAGGATGCCTTTCTGGCTCATGCACGTTTCGTTGCAGAAAAGCTTCGATCTGCCGGGGTACGTCGTATCATCACGGTCGATCCGCATACGACATACACCCTGAAGGTGCTATATCCGAAATACCTGGGCATCGGTTTTGAAGTCGCACCGTGGTTCGAAGCGATCGACCCTGCTTCTGTTTCCCTCGTTATGGCGCAGCCTTCAGAAGGAACAACCCTTCCAGCGGTGACGATCCATGACCCCTGTTTCTATGGAAGATACCTCGAAATGGCTGATGCCCCCCGCCGGTTGCTCGGGAGGATCGGGATCGAGTGCGCCGATGTGCGCAATTGCAAGACCTTCACCTCCTGTTGCGGCGGACCTGCGGAGTCTCTTTCTCCGAAGTTGTCCGGAGAAATCGTCTCCAGAAGGGTGGCCGAGCTGCAGGCTATCGGAAAGCCGATCGTGGCCATGTGCCCCATTTGTATGGGTCAGCTCCGAAAGGCGGGGGCGGAGGTGAAGGATTTGTCCGAGGTGGTGGCCAGTCGGATTCGGGTGTGAAACGATGAGATGCGTAGTGCGGAAGTGCGTGATTCCTTTTGTCTCGGTTTATCGCGCGAATGTTGAAAATCAGAAGTCGGAATAAAAGGGGACAGATCGTTTTGCGAGTCCATCAAACGTGATAGCCTCGCAAAAAGTCCACAAGTCTCATCCAAGTCGCATGGGAGGAGACACGCCTTTT
>CAZJXF010000038.1:0-27052 GCA_964549995.1 uncultured Desulfatirhabdium sp.
CTACGAGATCGGGCTGCTGAGTTTTTCCGCTGCGCAAGCAAAATGCACCCGCTCGCCTGCGGGTTCAACAAGAGCATCTGACTTTTTTCGAAGCCGTCCATAGGATCAACTTTTTGCGAGACCAACCTTCTTGTCTCGAGGACATCTTTCCAATTCTTCTGAAACGGCACATCCCTTCTTCAGTTCGATGATGCATCGAAACAGCGCCGTCCTCCATCGGCTGAGCCATTTGTTGATGCTCGCCTGGCTCGGCCTTCTCGGTTTTGTGCTGATCCGCCTGGCCTCTTTGTTTTCCGCCTTTACCATCGACGACGCCTTTATCACCTTCAGTTACACCCGAAATCTGGTATTGGGAAACGGTCTGGTATTCACTGCAGGCGAACGGGCCGAGGCAACGTCTTCCCTGCTTTGGGCGTTGCTTCTGGTGCCCTTCGAAGCCTGGCTGAAGGACGGGGCGGTGATAGGCAGCAAAATTCTGGGAGGCATCGGCATGGCGACGGCCATAGGGATCGGGGCGCTGATCGTTCGGGACAAGACGCCTCATGTCGGTGGCCAAAGCCTGTTGACCTCTCGGGAAACCTGGGCTGCCCGTCTTCTTTTCGCAACTCTGTGCGTTCTGTCGGCCCCTTTTGTTCAGTGGTCCTTCTACGGGATGGAGCATGGCGGTGTGGCCGCTTTGCTGATGATCGGAATCGCCCTCTTTCGGCGGGACATGCGCTCGGGGAGCGGTTGGTCCTCCGCGATCCCTGTCTTTTTGCTCGAAACCATCCGCCCGGAGGGATTTCTGGCGATCTTCGTCTTCGGGGTGTTTCGAACGCTGCTGAGCTTACAGCGAACGGGATCCTGGAAGTGTTGGAAGGACGAAGGGTGGCTTCGTTGGGTCGGCGTCGTAGGGGTTTTGCTCTGCGGCTACGAGCTTTTCGGATTTCTCCATTTCGGTCATCTCTTTCCAAATACGGTTGCTGCCAAGGCAGGTTCCCTCTCTTGGGAGAAAATCCACGAAGGCATCTATTATTTTTCGACCTCAGCCGGCCGCATGTATCTCGGGATGAGCGGTATCCTGGGGATCTGGCTGGGAATCCAGCTGCTGCGTGCCGTCCCGTGGCGGAATTGGCGCTCCCTGTCCCATGCTCTGATCCTGGACTGTTTGTTGTACACCCTCGTTCTGACCCAAATCGTCTTTATCGTGCTGGTTGGGGGCGACTGGATGATCGATTTTCGGTTTATCAGTCACGTCGTTCCGGTGATCGCCTTGCTGTGGGTGCGGATGACGGTTTCGAATGAAATCGATCACGGCAACCCAAAGATGTCTCGTCGAGTGGATGCCGTCGATGAGCGATCCGACTGCTGGAATCGCATACGATTTCCGGTAGGGCTGGTACGGCACCCAGGCTTTCAGGTGGTGTTCCTGCTTCTATACGTCGTTTGTCAGATTCAAGCGGGAACGATCGGCTATGCATGGGCCAAGCGCCTGGACGATGCCGAAGAACGGGTCTTGAAGGGAACGGCCCTGTTGCTCGAATCCTGGCGGAAAAGCCCCGACGAGATGGTGGCCTGCAGCGACGTGGGGCGGATGGGATACTATTATCGGGGACGGGTGTACGATTGGTGGGGGCTTGCAACGGAGGAAGTGGCCCGCTCCGGTCAGGCCATGGGAAAGATCGATCCGGAGATGGTCTTGAGCCACAAACCGAGGTTCATCGTTCTCTATTCCAACGAACGCCGCCTTGGTCCGGATACGATGCAGCGGGACATGGCCCGGCATTCCCGGGCGTTTTTTCGGGATCCGTCGTTTCAAGCCGAGTATGTCGCCGTAGCCCCCTTTTTCTTTTGGGAAGACCGCTGGCACATCGTGTTCGAGCGGGTGGTATCAAACGGAGCCGCCGGTTGAGTGTCTATGGGTGATGAACGGGGCCAACTGGACAACGAGCATCCCCGAGAGCATGAGAATGCATCCGCCGATGGCCCTGAGGCCGAGCCGTTCGTCGAGAAGGATCCAGCCTGCGATGGCTGCAACCACCGTCTCCATGCTCAGGATGACGGCTGCGTGTGTGGGTGGGGCATCCTGCTGGGCGACGACCTGAAGCGTATAGGCGATGCCGACCGAAAAAAAACCGCCATAGAGGATGGGAATGATGCCCGATCGGATCATGGGCCAGGTGATCGTTTCGGTCCATCCCGCAACGATGAGGCTGAGGCTGGCGCAGACCAGGAATTGGGCGCAGGCGAGCTGCACCGGATCCGTCTTGGGGGAAAGCCATCCGATGATGAGCACGTGAACCGCCCAGAAGAATGCCCCGACCAGCACCCAAAGATCCCCCGGTGCAAAGCGTAACGCTTCGTTGACACTCAGAAAATAAAGTCCGACGGTGGCGAATACCGATCCGATCCAGCCGCTGACACCGATGCGCTGCCCGAAGAACCTTCCAATGAACGGCACGAGAATCACGTACAACCCGGTGATGAACCCTCCTTTTGCCGCAGTCGTATAGACCATGCCGATCTGCTGAAGGCTTGCACCGCAGAAAAGAACGATTCCGATCAAAAGCCCCTGAGCGGGCGTGACAGCGGAAAACAGCCGGACCCGGCCCGCAGAGCCCGTCTGCCGCTGCCACAGCCGGTTGCGATACCGGATGAGGGGAATCAGGGAGAAGGCTCCCAGGAAGAACCGGATGCCGTTGAACGTAAACGGTCCGACATGCTTCATTCCCTCCCTCTGGGCGACAAAAGCACATCCCCAGATGACTGCCGTCAGCAGAAGCAGCCAGTCGGCTTTCAGGGTTTTGTTCATGATTTCAGGGATGGATCGAGCAGGTAACCGGAAATGCGGAATTCGATCTTGCGGAAGACCCAGATGACTCCGTAGACGAGGCAGAGGTAAAAGACGGCTGCCGTGAAATAGAGCTCGTAGAAGGCGAAGCTCCGTGAGGCGATGACCCGGGCGACACCGGTGATGTCCATGATCGTGATGATGGAGACGAGGGAGGTCGCCTGAAGCAGGAAAACCACCTCGTTCGTGTAGGCCGGCCAGGCCAGGCGGAAGGCTTTTGGAAGGATGATCCGGCGATAGAGAAGGTTTCCCGACATCCCGCAAGCTCGGGCGGCCTCGATTTCTCCAAAGGGCACCGCTTCGATGGCTCCCCGGAGGATTTCCGCCGTATAGGCAGCCGTGTTCAGGGTCAGGGTGAAAATAGCACAAAAATGGGCATCCTTGAACAACCGCCACAGCCCCCATTGGGAGAGGACTTCCTGAAACTGTCCGCTTCCGTAGTACACCAAAAAGAGCTGAACCAGAAGAGGGGTTCCCCGGAAGTAAAAAATGAATCCGTAGGCGGGCATCCACAAGAGCGGATTTTTGCTCACCCGCATGAGGGCGCTCGGCACGGCGATCAAGAGACCGATCGCCACACTGAGCACCGTCAGTTCGATGGTGATGAGTGTTCCGTTGAAAAATTTGGGTAGGTTGTTCAGAATGATGTTCATGCAGCAAGATCAAACCGTTCGGGTTCCCTTCGATGGCTGACGGTATAGGAATTTCGGCCGGGGATGTCAACGAAAATCCGGGGTTGGAACCGGCTGCAACGAGATCTTTCATCTCGTCTTCCCCGCCTTTTGTCTTGCCTTTCCCTGGTGTCTTATCGTACATATGTCGTCCATTTTGGACGAGGTGCACTTCATCTCGGTAGGCAGTCGGCAATATGGCTCGTGATTCCAACGACAACCGTGAACGATCACCGGATGTTCATCGACGGGGGCGGCGAAAGTCTTTGCCATAAAAATTGGTTGGGTTTCCCGTTCCCACCATTTTCAATGACCTGCTTTTGGAAAGGATCGATCATGAAAACGAAGAAATGTCTCAGCTGGTTACTCGTATGCCTGTTTTTGTTGATGCCCTTCAGCACAGCCTTGGCCAAAACCGTCATCAAACTTGCGAATGCCGGGCCGGACAATCCGGACAACCGGACGGTGAAAGCCGTGGCCCTTTTCCAGTATCGCGTCGAGAAAGGCACTGCAGGTGAGGTGGAGGTCCAAGCCTATCACGCAAGCAAATTGGGAGACGAGCGCGAAGCGCTGGAAGGCATCCGTATGGGCACCATCCAGATGGGCACACTTTCCGGAGGTCCGGTTCCCGGTTTCTATCCGGAAGTGATGATCTATGATATTCCGTATCTGTTCAGCAGTGCGCCTGCGGCCTGGGAGTTCTTCGAGAGTGAAACGGGAAAGGAATTTGCGGACGGCTTTCTGAAGAAGACCGGTGTGCGTATCCTGGCTACGACTGAAAACGGTTACCGTCATTTCACCAACAACACGCGGATGATCAAGGGGCCTGAGGATATGAAAGGGCTGAAGATTCGCACCATGCAGAATCCGGCCCATATTGCCATGGTCAAGGCCCTGGGGGGAGATCCGACGCCTATCGCCTTCGGCGAATTGTACATGGCCTTGCAGCAGAAGGTGGTGGACGGCATGGAATGTCCGATCGTTCTGATCAACGACATGAAATTCTACGAAGTCCAGAAGTATCTGGTATTGGATGGACATCTTTACAACCCGCTGTTCATCTTCATCAACGACAAGTTTTTCAAGGAAAAGCTGACCCCAGCCCAGCAGAAGGTGGTCCAGGATGCAGCGATCGAGCTGGCGGCCGTTCACAACGGGTTTAGTCAGGAGGCCAACATCAAGGGAGTCGCAGCGCTGAAGGCGAAAGGCATGGATATCTATCAGCCGACGGCAGAAGAGCTTGGCAAATTCCGTAGTGTGGCACAGCCTGCCGGGCTTCAGTTCATCACCGAAAAAATCGGCAAGGAATGGGTGGACAAGGCCATCAAGGGGGCTGCAGCAGCCGAAGCCAAGGTTGGTGGAAAGGCGGATGAGATCGTTCAGAAGCTCATTCAGGAAGCCAACGAGAAATACAAGGTCCTTCAGAAGTAGGTCGAATCAAGAACCATCCCGGATGGATCGTCTGCGGCGAAGAGCCTGTTTACGGCTCTTCGCCGCTTGATTTTCATTCCGGGGCGGATTGTTGGATGGTCTCGCTAATCGTTCGTCTTGCATGATCTTGAACAAGGATTCCGATCGGCAACCATGAAAACCATTTCCTATTGGGTCAACGTGATGGCCAACGGGCAGATTCGGCTTTGTTCCAAGCTGATGTTCGTGCTGGGCCTGGTGATGAGTGTCGTCATCCTGCTTCAGGTTTTTTTTCGGTTCTTCCTGCAGGTGCCGTTTCCATGGAGTGAAGAATTCGCTCGATATCTCATGATCTGGATGGCTATGCTGGGCAGTGTGGTGGCATTGCGCATGGGGCGGCATCTGGGGGTGCGGGTGCTCGTGGATCGGCTGCCGGGGCGAACCTATGATCGGATTGTACCTTTCCTGCAGCTTGGCATGATGTTCTTTTTGGGTGTCATCGGCACACAAGGGGTCGGACTGGCGGTTGCCAACTGGGATCAGAAATCCGCAGCCATGGAAGTTCCCATGCTGATCCCGTATCTGGCCATTCCTGTCGGGTCGTGGATGATGATTCTCGATGTCGTGGCGGACATGCTTCAGGATTTCTTTCCGACGAGTGCCGGCTCCAACGCCAAGATCGCAGCCACCACGCTGGAAGAGATTCCCCTTCAAACCGCAACCGGCAGCGGAAATGGAGGGTCCCCGACGTGATCCTGCTCCTTTCCATCAGCTTCTTGCTGACCCTCGCTCTCGGATTTCCGGTGGCCTTCTGCCTGGGGATTACGGCTCTCATCGCGCTGTGGGTCGGGGATGTCCCGCTGTTGCTCATGGCTCAGCGTATGTTTACGGGGATGGATTCCTTTCCCCTCATGGCAGTTCCGTTCTTTGTTCTGGCAGGCGAGTTGATGAACCGCGGGGGAACCACCCGACGAATCATCGATTTCGCCAACATTCTCGTCGGACGGATTCCGGGCGGGCTCGCTCACACGAACATCGTTGCCTCCATGTTCTTTGGCGGTATCAGCGGGTCGGCCGTTGCCGATGCAGCAGCCCTCGGTACGATTTTGATCCCTGGGATGACTCGGAAAGGCTTTCCTCTGGGGTTCAGCGCAGCCGTCACTGCCGCGTCCTCCACCATGGGTCCCATCATTCCGCCTTCCATCCTGATGCTCATCATGGGGGTTTCCACCGGAATTTCCATCGGCGGTCTGTTTGCGGCTGGTATCATTCCGGGCATTCTAATGGGGCTTTCCATGATGGCCTACAGCTACATCGTGGCGGTTCGTCGGAATTTCCCTCGGGAAGAAATCGTCTTCAGTCTGAAATTGCTTTGGAAGGAGTTCCGAGCTGCAGGTCCTGCCCTTCTTGCGCCGGTTATCATTTTGGGCGGCATTCTCGGCGGGGTGTTCACGCCCACTGAAGCAGCGGCTGTCGCCGTGTTCTATGCCTTCATTCTCGGCCAGTTCGTCTATCGAGAACTGAATCTGAAGGAAATACCGTCGATCTTCATCCAGAGCGGTATCACCACGGCCGTGCTCCTGCTGATCATTGCTATGGCCAACATTTTTTCCTGGGTGCTTACCTCCGAGCAAATTCCCACCCGAATCGCAGGTCTTCTGCTGAAGATCACCCACAATCCATATATCATCCTGCTTTTGATCAACGTTTTCCTGCTCTTTGTGGGGATGTTTATGGAAGGAGGGGCAGCCATCATCATTCTGGCCCCCACCCTGTTGGCGGTCGCCAAGACGGTGGGCATCGATCCGATGCATTTCGGATTCGTGATGGTGTTCAACTTGGTGGTCGGGCTCCTGACGCCACCGCTGGGCGTTTGCCTGTTTGTCGTATGCGGGATCACCAATTTGTCGTTGCAACGGATGTCTCGTGCAACTTTTCCGTTCATGGTCCTCGAAATCGGATTGCTGCTTCTTGTAACCTATTGCCCGGCCATCGTTCTGGTCATTCCTCGGATGCTGGGGTATGTGTGAAGGGGACAGTGAGTCTTGACGGCTTCGCAAAAAGGCCGGATGCTGTGTCGTGCTGCATCCTTCGTCGTTGCGGCGTACGTCTAAGTACGCCTCACAGACAGGATTTGCACTCCTTGCCTGCGGCCTTTTTTCGAAGCCGTCCATATGATGGACTTTTTGCGAGCCCATCAGTCTTCATTGAGTCGCATGGGCTTTCGCACTTGGGAACTACGCATCTCGCATTTGCCCGATATAAGGTACCAAAGGAAGTACTATGAACCATCGAATTGTCCCTCGCGTCCGGGAGCTTCGCTACAGTGTCATCCGGGACATGACGCAGCGGGCGGCCGCATATGACGACGTCATCCTGCTCAGTATCGGTGAGCCCGACTTTGATACCCCGGAGCCCATCTGTCGGCAGGCCATGACGGATGTGCTTCAGGGGCACACCCACTACACCCATGCCCAGGGCATTCCCGAGTTGCGCAAGGCCCTGGCTGCTCGAATCCAGGAGCAGACGGCTCTGGAAGTCGATCCGGACCGGATCGTCGTCACTCATGGGGGTGTCGGCGGCATCGTCGCCGCCCTGCGTACGCTCATAGACGAAGGCGACGAAGTCTTGGTGCCTGAACCGCATTATCCGGATTATCGTGCCCACATCGCCTTTGCAGGCGGCACCCTTCGGCCGGTGATCACCCGCTTTGAAGAAGGCTTCATCCCACTGGCCAAGCACATCGAAGCGGCCATCACCCCGAAAACCCGCGTGCTGTTGCTCAATTCGCCCAACAATCCCACCGGAGCGGTGATTCCGGGGCCGGTTCTGGACGAATTGGCCGACGTCATCCACAAACACGATCTACTGGTTATCTCGGATGAAGTGTACGACGAGATGGTGTTTCGAGGGGAATTCCAGTCCATTGTCACCCGACCGGGCATGGACGAGCGAACCGTAGTGGTGAAATCCTTTTCCAAGACGTTTGCCATGACTGGATGGCGCATGGGTTACTGTTACGGTCCCGGATGGATCATGGAGCACCTGCGTAAGGTGGTGAACTACAGCACCCTGTGCGCCAATACCATGGGGCAGCGAGCTGCGATCGCAGCGCTGAACGCCGATCGATCTCTTTTCCGGGCCATGCGGGATGAATTTTCCAGACGCTCGGCACTGGTCTGCAGCCGGTTGCGCTCCATGCCGCACGTTCGAGTCCTTCCCCCCTCCGGAACGTTCTATGTGTTCGTGGATATCCGGGCGATTACTTCCGATTCGCTTCGCTTCGCACTCGAATTGCTGGAACGAGAACACGTGGTTGTGGTGCCGGGGTTTGCCTTCGGTATGTCCGGGGAAGGGTGTATCCGTCTGGCCTGCACGGTGAGCTGTGACCGTCTGAATGAGGCCATGGACCGGCTGGAGCGTTTCTTGAACACATACGGCGGGGGGTGGCATGGGGAAGGTTGATGCGGCGCCCATACGCAGCCTGAAGGGCATTGTCGGGGAAAGCCGTTGTCTGACGTCGTACGAAGACCTTCGGTGTTACTCCTATGACATGTACGCCCGTGGATTTCCGGATGTCGTGGTACTTCCGGAAAACACCGAGGAGATCCGCCGCATCCTGTCGCTGGCTTACGCTGCTGGTATACCGGTCATTCCCCGGGGTGCCGCTTCTTCGCTGACCGGTGGCCCGGTTCCGATTCGAGGCGGAATCGCTCTAAGCCTCACGCGTATGAACCGGATCCTCGAAATCTCATCCCAGGATCGCCTGGCCAGGGTGGAGCCCGGTGTCGTCACGGGGGACTTCCAAAAAGCTGTGTTGCGGCAGGGGCTTTTTTATCCGCCCAATCCGACGTCTGCAGCCTTTTGTACGATCGGCGGCAATGTAGCTACAAACGCCGGTGGGGCAAGCGGGGTGAAATATGGAGTCACCCGGGACTATGTGCTTGGACTCAAGGCCGTACTCTCCGACGGGCGGGTTCTTGAAACAGGCGGAAGATGCCTCAAGCGGGTGACCGGATACGATTTTACGCATCTATTCTGTGGCAGCGAGGGACTGCTCGGGGTTATCACCGAAATCACGCTGCGGCTGATTCCCCCGCCCGAAGCGGTCCGAACCCTGCTGGCCCACTATGCGACGGTGGAGCGGGCTGGACAGACAGTCGCAGACATCCTTCAGGCCGGGCTTGTCCCGGCGACCCTCGAGCTGATGGACGGCAGCTTTCTGCAGGCCGTGAAGCGGGTGTACGGATTGGATTACCCGGTAGGGTCGGAGGCTGCTCTGCTCATCGAAATCGATGGTCCGGAAGCCGCTCTTTCGGGTCAACAGGCGCAGATCGAGACGATCTGTAGGAGGGTCGGCGCGCTGGAGGTTCGAAGCGCTCGAAGCGAAGCCGAGCGGGAAGTCCTGTGGCAGGCGCGTCGAGGAGGGACGGCTGCCTTGGCGCGTCAATCCAAATTTCTGCTTTCCCTCGATTACGCCGTACCCATTTCGGCGATTCCCAAGGCAGTCGCCGGCATTCAGGAGATGGCTCGTAGGCGCAACCTCGATGTCGTGATCATCGGTCATGCCGGGGATGGGAATCTCCATCCCATGTTCATCTATGATCCGGACGATCCGAAACAGGTCCGTGCCTACCGAGATGCCGAAGACGAGCTCTGCGATCTCATGCTCTCCCTCCAAGGTACCTTGTCCGGCGAACACGGTATCGGCTTGGAAAAGGCCCGATACCTCCAGCGGGAACTTTCGCAGGTGGAACTCGATCTGAGTGCGGGGTTGAAGCGGTTTTTCGATCCGAAATCCATCCTGAATCCTGGAAAGTGCGAACCCGTCGTCCCATGAATACCGTCTCAAATAGGTCTCCTTCCTGTGAGCGATGCGGTCGCTGTCTGGCTGTATGCCCGGTGTATGGTGTGGAACGGATCGAAACCCTTTCCCCTCGGGGGCGGCTCGACCTGATTTCAGGGGTGCAGGCAGGGGAGTTTGCTTCCGGCCCCCGATATGCCGAAGCGCTGTTCTCCTGCCTGCAGTGCCTGGCCTGCGTGGATGCCTGCCCCAAGGGTGTCGATGCCGCCGGGCGCATTCTTTTGGGGCGCATGCAGTCGACATCCGCCATTCCGAAAGGAGGACGACTGGAACGGACGTTGATGGCAGCAGTCCTTGACCATCGCCCCCTGGTGGCCGCTTTGGCCAGACTGGCATCCGGGGTGCAGCGTCTTTTCCCGAATTCGGAGACACCTTGCTCCCGGCATTTACCGATGTTTCTTCCGGATATGCTTGCTGGACGCCGCATTCCAGAGATCGGCGGTTTGGGTCTGTACCAGGGGCTTCCGGAAGTGATTCCGGCCGATCCCGACACCGATTTTCGGGGACAGGTGACCTTTTTTACCGGCTGCTACTTCGGACTTGTGGAAACGGCCCCGCTGTTGGCTGCCATTCGGGTGCTGTGCTTCAACGGCTGGGAAGTACACATTCCTTCGAGCCAGAGCTGTTGCGGGGCTGTCGCGCTCCTGGCAGGTCATGCCGATATCGCCGACCGAATGGTTGTTCGCAATTTGGAGGCGCTGGCCGGTAACGGCCCCGTAGTGACGGCCTGCGCTACTTGCGGCCGAAATTTGAAGCGGGAGTATCCGCAGCGATTCATGTCCGAGGCCACGGCGGTTCAGCGGCAGGAAGCGTTGGATCTGGCTGAACGCACATGGGACATTCACGAATGGCTCGACCGAAATGGTCCGCTTCGACGGGGACGGCCGATTTCCCATCGCTGCGTCACCATCCACGATCCTTGCCACCTGGCGCGGGGGCAGGGGGTTCGAGGAGCGGTCCGACGCCTTCTGGATACGGTTTTGGGTGTTGAGCGGGTGGAAATGGCAGACGCAGATGCCTGCTGCGGAGGGGGCGGGCTTTCGGGGATGAAACGGCCGGTGCTTTCTCTTGCGGTGGGTGCCAAAAAGATTGCGGCCATCGAGGCGACAGGAGCCGATACCGTGGTTGCAGGCTGCCCGGGGTGTCTGATACAGATTCGGGATCTTCTTTCGCGGAAAAGAAGTCGGATTCAGGCTGTTCACCCCATGGAACTGCTGGCCGCCGCCTGTCTACCGAAGGTCAACAAAGAGGAAACGCATGATGGATTGTATCGTCTGTAACGGACGGATTCGCACCATGGACCCGTTGCGCCCCTGGGCGCAAGCCCTTGCCATCCGGGGGGGACGGTTCGTCGCTGTAGGAGGCAACGACGAGATCCTGTCGTTGTCGCAGGCATCGCATTGCCAAGCGATCGATCTTCGCGGCCGGCTCGTCTTGCCGGGATTTACCGAATCCCACATGCATCTGCTGGACTGGGCGCTGGGCAGGCAGCAAATCGACCTTCAGAAGATGGCATCCTTAGCGGATGTGCTCGATGCCGTCAAAACTCATGTCGAAGATCGGAGCGTCGGGAACATGCGTGGAGGCTGGGTGCTCGGCCTTGGATGGAACGAATCCCGCTGGCCCGAAAAGCGCATGCCGCTTCGTCAGGATCTGGACCGGGTCTGTGCCGACAGACCCGTTCTTCTGGTGCGTTCGGACCTGCACCTGGCGGTGGCCAACAGCCGGGCGTTAGACCTTTCCGGGATCGGCGCCGATACGCCCGATCCGGACCAGGGCGTCATCGGTCGGGACGAGGCGGGAGTGCCGAACGGCATCCTGCAGGATCTGGCCATTCATCTGGTCCGGAAGGTGATCCCGGAACCCATCGAAGCCGAGGCCGAACAGGCGCTCCTGTCCGCCCTTCCCGCCCTTCATGCCTTCGGGTTGACCGGCATTCATGACTTTCGTCTGATGGACGGTATCGAAGGGCCACTTTGCCTGCGTATCCTCCAGCGGCTGAACGAACGGGAGGAATTGGGGGTTCGCGTTTGGTGGCTCATTCCGGATCGGTTGTTTCCCGAAATCGCGGCCCTGGGGATGCGTACAGGCATGGGAGATGATATGCTTCGCATCGGTCATCTGAAGCTGTTTGCGGATGGCAGCCTGGGTGCGCATACCGCTTGGATGATGGAGCCGTACCGTAGCGGCGGGTGTGGCATTCCGCTCAAGCCGATGGCCGAAATCGCTCGTCGCATCCGTAGTGCAGAGGAGGCCGGTATCGCCGTTGCGGTGCACGCCATCGGGGATCGCGCCAACCACGAATTGATCACCCTCTTCGAGGAGCTGGAGCGTACCCGTCCCGCAGACATCCGGCAGATGATGGCCCGGGCGCCGCATCGTATCGAGCACTTGCAAATGGTTCGGCCGGAAGACATCCGTCGTCTGGGGCGCCTTTCAGTAATGGGTTCTGTCCAGCCCCGACAAGCCACGGACGACATCTCGCTGATGGAGCGGGAAATCGGGGATCGGGGGCGCATTTCCTACCGGTTTCGTGACCTGATCGATGCCGGTGTCAAGCTTGCCCTGGGATCCGATTGCCCGGTGGCCCATCCCAGTCCCCTCAATGGGATTCATGCGGCGGTTACCCGCCGGAGGGAGGATGGAAGTCCGACAGGGGGCTGGTATCCGGATCAGTGCCTGTGTGTGGACGAAGCCGTTTGGGGGTACACCGTGGGGCCTGCTCGGATCACGGGCCGAGACAAGGATCTCGGTTCCATCGCTCCGGGGAAGCTTGCCGATTTCGTGGTGCTGGACCGCGATATCTATAGCGTCAATCCATGGGAAATTCTCGATGCACGGGTAGAGATGACTGTCTGCGGTGGGAAGGTGGTGTACGACGGCCGTCAGGATGTGTAGCAAGGTATGCCAGGGGGCGATCCCGTGGGGATCGCTTCAGGACTTCAATCGACAGATATCCTCATCACATGGGCAGGCGTCGTCCACCTCGTAGGCGTACAGAAGGCACGACTCTTTTTCGGCACGATCCGGTGTTACGGGAGAAAAGGGAAAATCAGGCCATCTTTCCAATACTTCTGTTTTGGCCGGTATGGCATCGAGCCCGGAACCTACGATTTTGCCGGTGGCTCCGTCCAGGATGTCGGCATCCCGGCCGTTGGTGACAACGACGATCGGGATCTGGTAAGGCGCAAGCAGTCGGGATGCGGCCAGGGCAGGCCGGTGGCGGGTGACGATGGATCCTGGGCCGTATTTGATCACCATGACCATCCGATCGTTCAGCAAGACGACCCAGTCAATGCGGATGCGGGCAAGCTTCTGCTGAGCCCGAACCTCCAGGGGGATGCGTCCCCGAATATCGCTTTTTTCATACCCCAACGTTTCGATGAGCCTGCGGGCTATCTCTTGCCGATATCGCTCATCGTGGGTGTCGTCGATCGTCTCGCCGGTGATGATGTCCTGTAGTTTTCCCAGAATCAAATGATGACCGCCCATGCGTCTACTCCCCACGCTGTCCGTTAAATCCGTATCAGCTCATAGGCACAGGATCCCAACCCGATGGATTCGGCATAGGTCAGCTGCCACTGCCAATCCACCTTGGGGTAGATTCCCCGGAATTTGTCTTCCCCGGCAGCGCGGTTCTTCTTCAGACAGGCATCCGGATTGGCCTCCTCCCGATTCACGAGGTCTGCACAGGCCTGATCGATGGCCACCATGTCCCGAGAGGCGAGAATGCCGATGTCTCGGACAATGGCTGCATCGTTATGGCCGTAACAATCGCAGGCAGGGGAAACGTCCGTGATGAAGTTGATGAACAAGCATTTGTTCTCCCTTCCCTTGACGACCCCAAGGGCATATTCCACCATGTTCTCCAGAAAAACGGAGACTTCCTGGTTCCACTGGACCTGAATGGCACCCTGGGGGCAAATCAGAATGCACTCCCCGCAGCCGATGCAGCGCGCCGTATCCATCACGGCTTTCTTTTCGACGATGGAAATGGCCTGCTGGGCGCAGTGCAGGCTGCACTCCTCGCAGCCGATACATTTCTTTCGGGTGATTTTCGGAGAAAGCGTCGAGTGCTGGGCGAGTTTCCCTTTTCTGGAGGCGCATCCCATGCCGACGTTCTTGATGGCGCCGCCGAACCCGGAAAGCTCGTGTCCCTTGAAATGGGCCATGGAGATGAGCGCATCCGCCTGGGCGATTTCGGCACCGATGAATACTTCGCTGTAGCGCTTCTGATCGATGCGGACGGTCACCTCGCTTTTTCCTCGAAGGCCGTCTGCAATGACGATGGGTGCATCTACGACGGCATAAGCGAATCCGTTCTGAATGGCGGTAGTCAGATGGCTCGGTGCGTCGCTTCGCGTGCCGGCATAGAGGGTGTTGGCGTCGGTCAGGAAGGGAGAAGCGGACAGCGCTCGGATGGCATCGACCATCGCCCGGACAAACACCGGCCGGATGAAAGCGGTGTTGCCTTTTTCTCCGAAATGCAGTTTGATGGCCACCAGATCCCGTTTCTTGACGATCTGTCCGAGACCGGCCGTTTCCGCCAGACGAACTAGCTTCTGGAGCAGATTTTCCTTGGGTGTAGCCCGCAAATCCATGAAATAGACAGGTGATGGCATGCTGCCTCCTTTGGTTTCCACAAAAGCGTCCTTTCGATGGAATGCCTCCCGGGAAGAGGATGCATCCGGCTTCGAGCGGTTGAATCGATTGTTTGCCTACTATGACGAGGTTGCGTCCGAATTTCAAGTCGTCTGTGCCGAAGGCTGCGCTACCTGCTGCACGCGAAGTGTGTGGGTGACCCGACTTGAAGCCCGTTGGTTGCTCTCACGGCTGTCGGAAGATCGCGTTCGATCGGTATGTCGATGCCTCGGCGAAGCCTCGCATGAAGGGCATTCCGTTCCGAAGGTAAGCCTGTTGACGAGTCTGATGACGGGCGAAGAAGCCGAGGGGCTTTGTGAGGATGAGCAGGGGGAAGAAGCGGATGCTGCAGGTGTCCTGTACGGCCGCTGCCCGCTTCTCGATGCCGATCGCTGCTCGATCTACGATGCAAGGCCCTTTGCATGCCGGTGCATGAGCTCCCGCACCCCCTGTGCACTCACCGGATGTGCCGATCAACCCGAACGGCTTTTGTGGATCAATGTCCTGTTTCTGCAGGCCATCGAACATCTCGACCGGCAGGGGTTTACCGGAAACCTGATCGATATCGTTCCCTTCGTCGAACAAGGAGAGGGCGATGGGACGCCATTTGTACCGAACAGGGCTCTGAAGGGGTGGGTGCTTCCGCCACAGTATCGGGTCCCGCTGAAACGGATTGCCGATCGTCTGTGGGCTATCCTATCTTGAGGAGCCGTCGGGCGTTTTCTCCCATGACGGCGTTCATCAGCTCCGGCTCCAGGCCGGAAGTCCGCATTTCCTTGCGGTAGCGCTCGGGTTGGATCAGGGGAAAGTCGCTTCCGAAAAGAATGTGCTCGATGCCGACTATAGATGCGGCGATGGCGTACACCCGGGAATGGTATAGAAACGGGGATGCAGCCGTGTCGAACCAAACGTTCCGAAATCGCTCCTGCATTTCCTTTTTCAGCAGGCCGTAGAAAAAAATACCGCCTCCCCAGTGGGCAAGAACGATGCGATTGTTCGGAAACCGGGTCAGCAAGGCGTCGATTTCCTCGAGGCTCATGGCCGCCTTGCCCGGATAGGCATGACCGATGGGTTCGTTGGTGTGGATGAGTACAGGGACATCGAATGCGAGAGCGCATTCCATGATGCCGGTCAATGCATCGAGTGCCTTGTCGTCCATTCGGCTGCGATAGCAGGCCAACTCGCCGATACCCTTTGCACCGGCCGTTAAGCATCGCTGTACTTCGGAGGCCGATTCAGGGTGTTCGATCGGAACGCAGCAGAACGGAATCAAACGATCGGGGAATCGGATTGCAGCCTCCAAAACCTGGTCGTTGTGCATGCGCATCGTGTTCATGCTGTTCCAGGGAAACCCAAAAGTGACCGATCGGTCGACGCCCTGTTCATCCATCGTTTCGACGAGCGCTTCGGGACCGACCATCTTGGCTTTCGGGGATCCATAGAGCAGGTGAAAGGCCTCTTCGCCTTCGAAAAAAACCTCTCGATGATTTCGAACCTTGTCGGGAAAGATGTGGGTATGGATGTCGATGATCATGATAAGACCAGGATAGTCAGAGTGTTGGTTTGCGCTGGGCTTCGTCGGGGCGACCCGAGAGGTTTTCGCACGTTCGCACGACGAACGATGGATCTTGCCTTTTTGCGAAGTCGTCATTTGTTCAACAGGCTCGTTTCTGATTTCTTGGGTAACACCCGTGGGTACCCCTGTCAAGGGAATTTGATCCAGTGGTCTCATAGTCGCCGATGAAGATTCCGAATTCCAATGGTTTTATAATTGTATTGATCATCCGCCTCGGATTGGTTATGAGAGAACCCTACGGGGCGTGAGATTCATCGTCCAGAGATGACCGGTTCATGTGGGAAATCGGCCTCCGTCTTCAGGCAAAGGCGTATTTCGGCAAGGCGTTCATGTTCGAGATGAATTGTGATATCCTTTGAAGCGGCAGGTATGACAGATAGGGGGCTGCGGCGGGCCACCAACGAGGATGCGCTCTTGCTGGATCAAGAAAACGGCTTGTTTGTCGTCGCAGATGGGATGGGGGGGCACAATGCCGGAGAAGTGGCCAGCCGGATGGTGATTCACAGTTTGATGCACGCCATGCAGCAGGAGGCGGCGGCGGTAGCCGAACGCGATGATGCCCAAAGTGAAACCGGAACAGGGAATGGCCGACTGCAGGAAGGGGCAAAACGACTTTCCGCATGGATTCAACATGCCAACGGCCTGATCTACCGTGCGGGCCAACAACACTTCCGCCTCAAAGGAATGGGGGCTACGGTTGCCGTCGTCTGGCTTCGGAAGGATCGGCTCATTGCAGCCAATGTGGGGGACAGCCCGATCTTTCATTTTCATCGCAAGACGACGGTTCTGCTGTCTCAACTGCATACGGTTGCCGCCGAATACGCCAACCGGTATACGGAAAGGCAGGGGCCGCTTCCGAATCGGTATGGCGGCATGTTGACCCGGGCGATCGGCACATCGGCATCGGTTCTTCCCCACGTTCACGAAACGCCGGTATCCCCCGAGGACCGCATCGTGCTGTGTACCGACGGATTGAGCAATCTGGTCGATCCATCCGAAATACGCGATGTCGCCCGAGCGATGAAGCCTTCGGCAGCCTGCGTCCGCCTGATTGAGATGGCCAATGCCCGTGGAGGCATCGACAACATTTCGGTGATTGTCATTCGGATCAAACGGGTTTCCTGGCTGGCTGCTCTGTCCGACTCACTCAAGCGGTCAAGGGTGGACAAAGCAGGCATTCCATGAATCTGCTGCCATTTCCTGGTCATCCCATATCCGGGTCTGAAATCGTTATCCGCAAGAGGTGCCTATGCCCGTCCTGATTCTGATCCACAACAACAAACCGTTGAAGCTGTATGAGCTTTCACAGGGAAACGTCACGACGATCGGAAGGATGGTGGACAACGAAATCTGCATCGTCAGTCCGGTGGTTTCGAAGTACCATGCCAAGGTTGATGCCGTGGGGGATGCGTATATTCTGACCGATCTGAAGAGCAAAAACGGTACGTACGTCAACGATCAGCGGATTGAAACGAAAATCCTCGAGCACAACGACAAAATCCTGGTTGGAACCCACTTGCTGCTGTTTCGGTATCGAGACGGTGAGCGGCGATTCAACCCGAACCGGCGATTCGAGCGGAGCAAAGTGTTGGAGAGCAACCAGGACCCTGTTGCCGATGATGCATACGTTCACATGAATTCTGCTCCGGAAACCGAAGAACAAAGAGCGGTTCTGATGGTGCTGTCCGGAAGCGGCGAGACGATTCCTATCGACAAGAACCTTATTCGCATCGGGAAAAATCCCCAGTCCGATATCGTTGTGAAGGGGATTTCCATAGGGCAGACGGCTGCCACCATCACCCGAAGGCCGGAAGGCTATTTCCTTTCCTATATCGAGGGTATCGGCAAGCCGAAGGTGAACGGTCAAACCGTCAGCGACTCCGTCCAATTGAACGATTTCGACAGGATCGACATCGGGGGATTGAAGCTTCAATTCATGCGGGAAAAGAAACCGGCGTGATTTCCAACCTGGTTTTCGAAGCGATCCCCGTTCTTCGATGATGGAAATGATGCCATGCTGTTTCTCTACCGAAGCAACCGGATCGAAGCCTTCCTCCCCCTATTGACCGACATTCTTCGCAATCCCCTCCCCAACCTCCTGCAACCGGAGTGGCTGTGCGTGCACAGCCACGGCACCCGTATTTGGCTCGAGCAGGAAATGTCCCGGCGGATCGGCGTATGGGCCAATGTCTACACGCCTTTTCCGAGAGAACTTGTCGAAACGCTCCTAACGCTGTCCTTGAAGGATACCGATCTGCGGTGGATTCGGCAGGAGGAGGCGGCGCTTCGCATCCTCGCCGTGTTGGACGATCCAGAGCTTTTGCAGGAAGGGGAAGCGTTGCAGGGCTATCTCGATGTCAATGCCTCTTTCCTCTCCCGGTATCGGTTGGCGTGCCGGATTGCACAGCTCTTCGATGAATATGCCGTTTATAGAAGCGAGATGGTGCTCGATTGGGAGGCCGGTAGGCGGACAGCCATCGAAACCGATCCATCGCTGCGATGGCAGCCCCATCTGTGGCGGGTCGTGTATGGAGGAGGCGGCATCCGGCATCCAGCCTCCGCTGCCGCCCAATGGTTCCAAGTCATTGAAAACGGCTGGCATCCGTCTGCCGATCTGCCGTCCCGGATTGTCCTCTTCGGTATTTCCTACCTGCCGCCGCTCTTCTGTACCCTGCTCAACCGCTTTGCCGAATGGTGTGACATCCATCTGTTCGTTCCCGCGCCATCCAACGACTACTGGGCTGCCGTCCACTCGAAGCGGGAGATGGTTTTGGATGCGGATCGTTCCGAAGCCGCAGGAGAATCGCTTCTCTTCGATGAAGCGTCCACTCATCCTCTTCTGGTCTCCCTCGGAAAATCCTGGCGGGATTTCCAGAATCTCATCGAAGAGCGGATGACCTATCACGAAACGGAAGACGTCTGGTTCGTCGATCCGGTCGAAGCACAGCCTTCCCCTTCGTTGTTGGCAATCCTGCAGTCGGATATGTTCCATCTCCATCGGTCCGTTATCGAGCCTGAAAGGCTTCGGGATGGAACTATCACCATCCATGCCTGCCACGGACCGCTGCGGGAAGTCGAGGTGCTTCGGGACTGCCTTTTGACCCTCTTCGCCGAACATCCGGAGATTCATCCGGATCATGTCGTCGTGATGGCTCCGGATATCGAATCCTATGCGCCCTGGATCGAAACCGTCTTCGGGGGAGGGGGAGAGGCCGGCGGCGGCATCCCTTTTTCGATCAGCGATGTGTCGATGCATCGGCAATCGGAGTTTCTGGATACGTTTGTCGCTCTATTGCGGTTGGCCGATGCCCGTCTGACGGTTCAGGAAGTCTTCGATTTCCTGAACAGGGGCTGTGTCCGATCGGCCGTTGGATTTCAGGCGGACGAACTGAGCCGTTTGCTGGAATGGGTTCAGCAAAGCGGCATCCGATGGGGAATCGATCGCGACCACCGCAACCGCGTTTGTGGTGCGGCTTTCGATGAAAACAGCTGGCGGTTCGGCATCGAGCGCATGATGCTGGGAACGGCGATGGGTGAGGGGGGACGGGATGTGTTCGGGAACACCAGCCCCTTTGTCGGGATCGAAGGTCAGGATTGCCTGCTTCTGGGGCGATTCGTCGATGTGCTGGAGCGCCTCTTTCGGCTTGTCGATCGCATCGGTCAGTCGTGGAGACCTGCCGAATGGGCCACCCTCTTGAACGAGGCGCTGAAGGAGTTTTTCTTGCCTGATGCCGATCAGCTCTATTACTTGAACCGGATCCGCACCTGGCTCATGGATTTCGTTTCGCTAAGCCGAGAGGCCGGGTTCGACCGGCCTATGGAAGCGACGGTGGTGGCGCAGATGATCACCGATCAACTGCTCTCCCAGCCCTCTCAGGGCGGCTTTCGAAGAGGTGGGGTTACGTTCTGCAGCCTCGTTCCGATGCGCAACATTCCCTTCGATATCGTCTGTCTGATCGGCATGAACGAAACGGATTTTCCACGCAAGGTCTTTAGGCCGGGCTTCGATTGGATCGGCAGAAACCCCAGGATCGGCGATCGGAACCTACGGGACGAGGATCGGGGGCTTTTCCTGGAAGCCATCCTCAGCGCTCGAAAACGTCTGATCATCACCTACACGGGGTTTGATGTGCAAAGCGGTACGGTCCTGCAACCGGCAAGTGTTGTCCAGGAGCTGCTGGATGCTGTGGGCTCGTCATTGGAAGGGGCCCAGGAAGGTTGCGAAGACATTCCTATACGGATTCGGCATCCGATGCATGCCTTCAGTCCCAAAGGGTTTTCGGGAGAAGGGAGGATGCGTTGCGGCGCGGATGCCGATTTTGCCATCGCCCGGGCGCTTGCCTCCGATCAGCGTGCGGAGACTGCCTTCATCACGGGGCCTGTGGACGTCGAAGCCGGAGAAGAGATTTCACTCGATGAGCTGATCCGCTTCTGGCGGAATCCGACGGCTGCTTTTCTCGACCATGCCTTGGGCGTTCACTTCGAGAGACTTCCGGGAATGCTTCCCGATAGGGAACCCATCGTTCTCGATAATCTCGAGCGCTGGGACATCGGGGCCAGACGACTTCAATCGGGCATGCTGGGCGAGGATCTTGCCCGGCTGGATCGCTTCATGCTGCGATCCGGAAAACTTCCGCCGCAGACCATCGGAAGGGCTGAGTACGAAACGATTCGCGATCGTACGGAACGTATCCTTCGGGAAGCACATGCAGAAGGCGCCCATAGAACGGAAGCGGTTCTGCGTCTGTCGTGTGCCGGCAGGCGGATTGTCGGGCGACTTTCCGGGGTATGCCGAGGGGGATCGGTCGGGATGCTGGTGTGTCATTATGCAAAGCTTGGAGCGAAGCGTGCTATCGATTTCTGGATACGACACTTGCTGCTGCAGCTGTCGTTGCCCCTTGCCGAGCGGCAACCATCCAGAATGATCGGCCTGGAGAAGGACAAGATACAGCAGATTGACCTGAAGCCGTTGGGCGAAGAGGTGGAAGGTATCCTGGAAGAATTGATTCGCTTGTACCTGGATGGATTGCGTTTCCCAGTGGCATTTTTCCCGGAAACGTCTTATGCGTTTGCCGATGCGATCGAAAGAGGCAAGAGCATTCAGTGGGCTTTGGCGGATGCCCGTAATTCATGGGAAGGTACGGATTACCAAATCGGTGAGGGACAGGATGAGCCCGTGCGTCTGGTCTATCGAGATCGATCCCCGCTGGATTCCTCGGCAGCAGGCTATGCATCCTTTCAGGAAATCGCGCTGGCGATTTGGCGTCCATTTTTCCAGGCGAAAGATCCGCCCCAAAACGCAGCATATCCTGCCGGAAGTTCGTTCTAAAACACGTTGTTCCGGTGTGTATCCCACTGTTCAAGAGATATGGCCTCTTATACCATTACCATCTTTGAGTGATGGCTTCGCTAAACTGTCTGAAGATCAGGATGTACGTTCCTTCTTTAAAAGCCGACAATCCGGAGTTAAAAAAGAAACGATTCCTTGACTTTTCCCGACATGATCTTGTTTAATGGCTTTACCTCTGGATGTCCTGTGCCAATCATTTCGATTCGATGCAGCGCCATCACTGCCGTCGTTTGAGAATCCAATGTTGGAGGTGAATCATGGCCCTTCCGGCACTTGAAGAGCAGGTTATTGATTTACGTGAAACCCTGAGAGACTTCATTCTGTTTTCTCAGAATCAATCCAAGGAGTTATGGCAAGCTCAGATACAGACCGAGCGGAAGCTGGACCGGTTGAGTGATGAGATGCTCGAGTTTAAGGACGAGATGAAGGACTTCAAGGATGAAATGAAGGCCTTTAAGGATGAAATGCTCGAGTTCAAAGATGAAATGAAGGCCTTCAAGGACGAGATGAAGGCCTTTAAGGATGAAATGCTCGAGTTCAAAGATGAAATGAAGGCTTTCAAGGACGAGATGAAGGCCTTTAAGGATGAGATGCTCGAGTTTAAGGACGAGATGAAGGACTTCAAGGATGAAATGAAGGCCTTTAAGGATGAAATGCTCGAGTTCAAAGATGAAATGAAGGCTTTCAAGGACGAGATGAAGGCCTTTAAGGATGAGATGCTCGAGTTTAAGGACGAGATGAAGGACTTCAAGGATGAAATGAAGGCCTTTAAGGATGAAATGCTCGAGTTCAAAGATGAAATGAAGGACTTCAAGGACGAAATGAGCACCTTCGAGCGAAAAACGCAGCAGTATATCGATGAAGCCAAGGAGGATCGCAAGCGGATGAACAAGCAGTGGGGCGATCTGGCGAATCGGTTGGGGACGATCGCAGAGGACATCGTTGCCCCGAACATTGAAGGTGTTGTCCAGCGTTATTTCGGTTGCTCCGAATTGGACAGCCTGATGGTGCGGTACCGCAAGCGCCATCCAAAGGATCGCAAGCAGCGTCGGGAATTCGATGTGATCGCCCTGTGGGAAAACCACGTTCTGTTGAACGAAACCAAATCGATGCCCAAGCTGGAGTATGTACAGGCATTTATCGAATTCCTGCGATCGAAAGCTTTTTTCGACTTTTTTCCGGAATATTTAGGCAGGACGTTGATCCCCGTGTTCTCTTCCCTGTATCTTCCGGAAGATATCGTCCAAGTTCTCACCCGGGCGGGCGTTTATGCCATGGCCATGAGTGACGATTCCATGGATCTGTTGAATTTCGATCAGGTAAGTCCATCGTAATCGGTAGCCCTCTCTCTTGCTCGTCGTTTGAACGGAGACAATCTTTGGCGTGGGATAAGCTTGTGCTCATACATCAATCGATGAAAATGACATCCATGCTCCGCTTACCGCCCACCGATCGCTTTTATACCGTATTGGGGTTGAAATCCGCAGGGGTTTTGGATAGATTCCCGACGTTGGGCGGCGTACGAAGGTGCAGGAAGCACAGAACTCTTGATCGAGGAATCGACATCCCATGAGCGGCGATCCGCATATACTATCCCCATCTGCAACGGCGGCTCCATGCCTTGCCGTTCTCGGCACCGGTTCGGATGTGGGAAAAAGCGTTCTCGTCGCCGGGCTTTGTCGCTTTTTCGCCGATCGTGGGGTGCGTGTGGCCCCCTTCAAGGCCCAGAACATGTCGAACAATTCCGGGGTGACCCCTGAAGGGCTCGAGATGGGGCGGGCGCAGATCGTTCAGGCCGAGGCGGCGCGCATTGCACCCCATGTCGATATGAATCCGGTGCTGCTCAAACCCACCTCTGAAGTCGGCGCCCAAGTCGTGGTGTTGGGAGAAGCACGCCAGAACGCTACAGCCCGAGGCTACCACACCATGAAAGACGAGCTCTTTCAGACGGCGGCCCAGGCGCTTGACCGGCTTCGGCGGCAATTCGATCTCGTCATCCTCGAAGGTGCCGGTTCCTGCGCAGAAGTCAACCTGATGGCTTCCGACATTGTCAATTTCCGAATGGCCGCTCATGCCGACGCACCGGTCATCCTGGTAGGCGATATCCATCGAGGCGGCATCTTCGCCCAGCTCGTCGGCACCCTTGCCTGCATCGGAGAAGCCGAGCGGCAGCGGGTGGCCGGATTCATCGTGAACCGATTTCGGGGAGATGCAGCGCTTTTTTCGGATGGGGTTCGCTGGATCGAGACCCGGACCGGAAAACCGGTTTTCGGGGTCGTTCCCTGGTTTTCTCATTTCGCCATCGAAGCCGAGGATTCCGTCGTCCTGGAACACTCCCCGGGGAGTGCTCCATCCCCGGATGGTCGTCCCTGCATCGCCGTCATCCGGCTTCCCCACATCTCCAATTTTACGGATTTCGATCCGCTTCGAAACCTTCCGGGAGTCGAGGTCCACTATCTCGAAAAATGCACGGAACTGACCGCTTATCTGGCCGTCATTCTCCCCGGCTCCAAAAACACCCGGGCCGATCTGGCCTGGCTGCAGCAGACGGGGTGGGCCAGGCGGATCATCGATTATGCGGTATCCGGAGGTCCGGTCATGGGAATTTGCGGCGGCTACCAGATGCTTGGAAACCGGGTGAGCGATCCAGGGGGGCTGGAAGGGCAGCCCGGAGACAGCGAAGGATTGGGTCTGCTGCCGGTGCAGACCGTGCTCGAAGCCCCCAAGACCACCACCCGAACCGAATTCGCCTGGGAAGGGGCGAAAGGATTCGGTTATGAGATTCATATGGGTCGCACCTGGATATCGGAAGGGCTGCCGCCGCTTTTGTCCGTTATCAGCCGAAACGGCATCCCTTGCAGGGACACCGACGGATGCCTGTCCGCCACCCAAAAGATCATGGGAACCTATATACACGGATTCTTCGATTTGCCGGATATAACGGCAAAGTGGCTTTCCTGGATCGGTCTTCCGGAATTGGGAGGGGATGCCGTTCATGGACCTGCCCGCCGAGATCGGGCTTACGATCTTCTGGCTGAGCACCTAATGGCCCATCTCGATATGGAGGCCATTTGCAGACTGGTGGGACGACCATGAATGTAGCGTTCGTGATCGGCGGCTGCAGAAGCGGCAAGAGCGCCCATGCCCTGTGCCTTGCCGAGACCCTTTCGGAAAGAAACCGGGTGTTCATCGCCACCTGTCGTCCGATGGACGAGGAAATGCGGCAGCGGGTGGCCAAACACCAGAAGGAACGAGACCCGTCCTGGCGGATCGTGGAAGATATTCCGGATTTGGGGGAAGCTATCCGAGAGGCGGCATGCCCGGATGGGGTCGTTCTGGTCGACTGTCTCACCCTCTGGGCTGCGGATCTGCTCTGGAGCGGGTCCAATCTGGAGGCCGCACTCGATCGATTGATCGCCGGGATCAGGGCCTCAGCCGGTCCGGTGGTTCTGGTTTCCGGGGAAGTGGGGCTGGGCATGGTTCCGGAGAACGCTATGGCAAGGGCCTATCGGGATGCCGTCGGTCTGGTCAATCAACGTGTGGCGGCTCTGGCGGACAGAGTCGTCTGGATGGTGGCCGGGCTTCCGGTCGTGATCCAGGACAGGAGTCGACAGTCATGAACCATTTGATTCAGGCCCTTCGTTTCCTCACCATTCTTCCCTTTCGGGATCCCGGCGATGGTTTCTCTCCATCCAGGGCGGTCGTCTGGTTTCCGGTCGTCGGCCTCATTCTGGGGGCGGCGGTTTCCATGTTCGATGCCTTTCTGATGTGGCTTTGGCCCAAGGCCGTCGTCTCCGTTCTCGATATTGTCCTGCTGATCGTTTTAAGCGGTGCCTTTCATCTCGACGGGCTCGGGGATACGGCGGACGGGTTGCTCGGTTACCGCAGCCGGGAACGCGCCCTCGACATCATGAAGGACAGCCGGGTGGGGGCCATGGGGGTCGTCGCCATCACCTGCTGCATTCTGCTCAAGTGCGTGGCATTGGGCGCGTTGGGGGCCGAGCGTTCCTTCGTCCTGGTGCTGGTGCCTACCCTCTCTCGCCTGACACCGGTTATCGGAATGCAATTTCTCGCCTACTGTCGGGAATCCGGCACCGGGAAGGCTTTCTTCGAGGAGGAAATTCCACCCGAAGCCTGGATGGTCGGCATCGTTCCCATCCTGATGATGCTTGTCCTCGGGTTTCGGGGCATGCTGCTCATCGCTGCATTTTTCGGTGTCGTTTCGGCGGTTCTTCTCTGGTACCGCAGGCGGATGGGCTGCATTACAGGGGACATGCTGGGGGCCCTCATCGAGGTGAGCGAAACGGGACTTCTGCTGTCAGCCGCCCTGGGAGTTGGCTGACATGCTGACCGGTCACGGCGGAAACATCCATCACTGGGCTTCGGTTCTCGGTTGCCTGCCTCAAGACATCGTCGATATGAGCAGCAATGTCAATCCCCTCGGACCGATGGATGAACTCATGGATTTCCTTCGGGATCGGATGGATGTGATTGCCGCCCTGCCGCAAGCCGATGCCTCCGATGTCGTTCGGCGCTTCGGGATGCGCTACGGCATCGACAGCGAGCGGATTCTGATCGGAAACGGAACCACCCATTTCATTCATGCGCTTCCGCAGGTACTCGACACGAAGCGGGCGCTGGTTTTCGGGCCTACCTATTCGGATTACGCCGACGCCTTCCTCCAGTATGGCGCCGCTGTCATTCACCGGATATCAGGACCGGATAACGGCTTTTGTCATCGGCTCGAAGAGCTTTCCGAAAAAGAGCGGGAGTGCGATACCGTCGTGATCTGCAATCCCAACAACCCGACCGGAGGCAGGATCGAGCGCTCGGTGATCGAAGCCTTCTGCAGAAGACATCCAGAGCGCTTCGTGGTCATCGACGAATCCTATCTGCCGTTTTCCGATGCAGAAGCACATACCACGTTGATGTACGGTCATCTGCCCAATGTGATGGTGCTTCACTCGATGTCGAAGATCTTCCGGATTCCCGGACTTCGGATCGGATTTGCCATGACATCGAACGAGCATATCCACAGGCGGTTTCGCGATATCCAGCAGCCTTGGAGTGTGAATGCCCTTGCACAGGAGGCGGCTCGGTTTCTGCTCGATCCCGATCGGCAGACGGATGCCTTCGTGGCGGAGACCAGACGCTTTCTGAATCGCGAAAAACGATCCATGACGGATGAGCTGGAGCGAATTCCGGGATTGCAGGTGTTTCCTTCCGAAACCAGCTTTCTGTTGCTTCGATTGCCTGTAGGCTTCCATGCCGCCGTCCTTGTCGAGGAAGCGGTGAAAACCCAGCGTATCCTCTTGCGGGATTGCAGCAATTTCATCGGACTCGATGATCGGTATCTCCGTATCTCGTTGAAAACCCCGGATGCCAATCGTCGGATCACCCGCTGGCTTTACGACCGAATCGTATCCGGATCCGAAGAATCACCGATGACCCGGAAATAGGAACGGACTCGCAACAAGTCGAGCATATGGACGGCTTCGAAAAAAGGCCGCAGGCAAGGAGTGCAAATCCTGTCTGTGAGGCGTACTTAGACGTACGCCGCAACGACGAGGGATGCAGCACGACACAGCATCCGGCCTTTTTGCGAAGCCGTCATATTTGATGGTCTCGCAAAAAGTCCACAAGTCTCATCCGAGTCGCATGGGAGGAGACACGCCTTTTTCGTTGCATCGGATAAACTCAGCCGCCCGAG
>CAZJXF010000039.1:0-26841 GCA_964549995.1 uncultured Desulfatirhabdium sp.
CCGCTGCAGCATCAAAAGGCGTACCCGCCCCCATGCTCAGGCCCGGAAATACCCCCAAATCGGGGGTTGATCGACTTTTTGCGAGTCCATCAGGCATGACAGGCATTGGACCTTGATTGATGGGTGAAGGTCGCGGGGATGGAATGGTTGGAAATGCAAAAACGGAAGGTAGGCGATAAGGGAGGCGGCTTATGATCCGATATATCGCACGCCGATTGGTTCTGATCCTTCCGACCTTCATCGGGATCACCCTCGTCGTGTTCGCCATCACCCGATTCGTACCCGGCGGGCCGGTCGAGCGAATGATGCTTGAGGCCCAACGCATGAAAACCGGTCAGGCCGGCCTCCGCTCGGGATCGATCTCCCAGCCCGGAAGCCAGCCCCTGTCCGCAGACCAGATCGCCCAGCTCAAGGCCTATTACGGTTTCGACAAGCCCGTGTGGGAAAGCTATATCCTATGGATGGGCAAGGTGCTCCGTGGAGATCTGGGAACATCCACCCGCTACTACGAACCGGTGTGGAGCATGATCCGGGATCGTATTCCCATCTCGCTCTATTTCGGCCTGCTTTCCCTCTTTCTCACGTATGGCATCTGTATTCCGCTCGGCATCGCCAAGGCGATTCGGCACAAGAGCGGTTTCGACAACGTCACGTCCATCGTGGTTTTCGTCGGACACGCCATTCCCGGCTGGGTCTTCGGTGTTCTCCTGCTGCTCGTCTTCGCTTCGACCTGGGAGATATTCCCCTTGGGCGGCTTGACCAGCGACGAATTCGAAGACTTCACCCTGATCCAAAAGGCTGCAGACATCCTCTGGCATACGGCCCTGCCGCTTGCTGCCTATGTTGCCGGCTCTTTTTCGGTGCTGACCTTTCTCATGAAGAACAGCCTCATGGACCATCTGGCTGCGGACTATATGCGAACCGCCATGGCCAAGGGACTCTCCTTCAAACAGGCCGTTTTCCGTCACGCATTTCGGAACAGCCTCGTTCCGATCGCCACCAGTTTCGGGAACAACCTATCGGTCGTTCTATCGGGATCGTTTCTCATCGAGAAGGTATTCAACATCAACGGCATGGGCCTACTCGGCTATGAGGCCGTCATGGATCGGGACTATCCGGTGGTCATGGGAATTCTCGTCATTTCCTCCCTGTTGTTCATGATCGGCAACATCCTCTCCGACTTGTGTGTTGCCGCCGTCGATCCAAGGGTATCCTTCGAATGAAGATCGCCGTTTCCGCCCAGACCCGTTTCATCTGGCGCCGGTTCGTTTCCATCCGGCGAGGCTACTGGTCGCTGATCTTCATGATCTTGCTGGTCGGCTTATCCCTCGTTGCCGAGCTCTTCGTGAACAACCGAGCGCTCATCGTACGGTACCAGGGCAAGTGGTTTTTCCCGACATACGGCGACATGATCCCCGGATCGACCTTCGGACTTGGCTACGATTACGAAACCAATTACCGGGAACTCCAGCGGCTGTTCGAAAGTCAACAGGGAGACGATTTCGTTCTGCTCCCGCCCGTACCTTACAACCCTTATGAAAATGACCTCAAACCCGATAGCTATCCGCCCTTTGCGCTTTCCGTCGAAGAGCGCCATTTCCTGGGAACCGACATTACCGGAAGGGATGTTTTGGCTCGGCTCGTATACGGTTTCCGAACCGCCATCCTCTTTTCGCTGCTGCTGACGGCTGCCAATTACGGGATCGGCGTTGCCATCGGTTGCGCCATGGGATATGCAGGCGGATGGTTCGATCTCCTGTTTCAACGTTTGATCGAAATCTGGTCGAACGTCCCCGTCCTGTACATCATCATCATTTTGGCCTCCCTGACGGTTCCAAGCGTTTCGATGTTGATTCTCATCATGGTCGTTTTCGGATGGGTCGGAATCACCTGGGTCATGCGAACCGCCACTTACAAGGAGAAGGCCAGAGAATACGTGCTGGCCGCAAGAGCACTCGGCGCCGGTCATCTGCGAATCGTTTTCCGACATATTCTGCCCAATACCCTGTCGGTCATCGTCACCTTCGTTCCCTTTTCCATTTCCGGCGGGATCGTCGCCCTGACGGCCCTCGACTATCTCGGATTCGGCCTTCCGGCGCCCACCCCGTCCTGGGGAGAATTGCTCCAGCAGGGATGGGAAAATCTCGACTCCTGGTGGATTGTCGGTTCCGTCATCACCGCCATGATTGTCACCCTGACGGCCGTAACCTTCATCGGCGAGGCCGTCCGAGAGGCTTTCGACCCGAAGCGGCATACGTTGTATGAAGGTTGATGGACGTATAAACAGTGAGATCGCTTTCCCAAGAAAGTCGAATGGCAGGAGACAGGAGTCAGAAGTCAGAAGTCAGAAGTCAGGAGTCAGAAGTCAGAAGTCAGGAGTCAGGAGTCAGGAGTCAGGAGTCAGAAGTCAGAAGTCAGGAGACAGAAGGCAGGAGACAGGAGACAGAAGACAGAAGGCAGGAGACAGAAGGCAGGAGTCAGGAGTCAGAAGTCAGAAGTCAGGAGACAGAAGGCAGAGGTCAGAGGTCAGAGGTCAGAAGTCAGAAGTCAGAAGTCAGACGGATCCTTGGGAATGCGTTGGCTTTTTTTCGTAGCTGATATGCTGAAGAAAGGAAGGAGCCGTTGCTGAGCATCCGCAAAATCGGCATGATCGGCAGAACCTATCGGCACATCAACCGCTACAGCCAGATTCTCGGCGTGTTGTTCGGCTATGGGTTCGGCGAATTGGTCGATGTGCTTCGGATCGATCAGCTGATCGGTCTCGTGCTTCGCTCTGCAGACCAGCGAAAACGGGATAAGATTGAAAAGCTATCTCGTCCCGAGCGTGTTCGGATGGCGCTGGAAGAGCTGGGTCCGACCTATGTGAAGCTCGGACAGCTGCTCTCCACCCGCCCGGACCTCTTGCCTGCGGACTACATTCGAGAATTGGAAAAACTGCAGGACAAAGCGACCCCCTTCCCTTTCGAAGAAGCCCTTGCCATTCTAAAGTCCGCTCTCCCCTGCGATGTCGTTTTCGAGTCCATCTCCCCGGAACCTATCGCAGCCGCATCCATCGCACAGGTGTACGATGCCGTTCTCAAGACTGAAGAACGGGTCGCCGTCAAAATTCAACGCCCCGGTATCCGCCGAATCGTCGAGATCGATCTCGAAATCATGCTGCATCTGGCCACCTTGATGGAACGTCACATCGAAGAAATGGCCTTCTTTCAGCCGGTGAAACTTGTCGAGGAGTTCGCCCGAGTTCTGGAAAAGGAAATCGATTTCACGGTCGAAGCCAACAACATGGAGCGGGTTTCCCGACACTTCCTTGGGGATCCGACCGTTTATATACCCGCCGTTTTTCGGGAATTTTCGACAGCCTCGATCCTCGTCATGGAACGGATCGACGGAATCAAAATCAGCGACATCGAGGCCATCGAAAACTCCGGACTCGACAAGAAGCTTCTGACCGTTCGTGGGGCCGATGTCTGCCTGAAGCAGATTTTCGAACACGGATTCTTCCATGCCGATCCCCATCCCGGAAACCTGCTGGTCCTTCCGGACAACGTCATTTGCATGCTCGATTTGGGAATGGTGGGTGCTCTCGATCAGAAGACCCGGGAGGATTTCATCGAACTGGTGGACAGCGTCGTGCTGCGGCAGGAAGGGCGGGCGGCTCGGGCCATTCTGAAGTTGACGGACTGGGACCGGGAGCCGGAAATGCGATCCTTCGAACGGGATGTGGCCGATTTCATGTCCAACCACCTCTATCGTCCCCTGAAGGAAATCCGCATCGCCAAGCTGTTCCAAGACGTTTTGGATTTGGCCTTCCGGCACCGATTGCGGGTTCCGGCGGATATCTTTCTGATGCTCAAAGCACTTGCCACGGTGGAAGGCGTCGCCCAGAATTTGGATCCCGATTTCGACATGATTTCCCATGCCGCCCCCTACATTCGAAAGATTCGATTCCAGAAAATGGCCCCCGGCCGCATGGCAGCAGAAACCCTCTATGTCCTGGAACAGGGGATGGGATTTGTTCGCCAATTTCCCCAGGATATGCTCGAAATCAGCAAGATGATCCGCCAACAACGGTTGACAGTCAATCTTCGGCTGGAGCATCTCGAGCGAATTCTGTCGGCGAACGACCGCACCAGCAACCGAATCGCCTTCAGCATTCTCATTGCCGGCCTTGTGATCGGCTCGGCCCTCATCGTCATTTCCGAAACCCCGCCGCTGGTGTTCGGCATTTCCCTCATCGGATTCATCGGGTTTTCGGCTGCAGTCGTCTTAGGGATCTGGTTGCTGGCCGCCATCATTCGAAAGGGACGTCTGTAACAGGACACACAGTAACAGCCGCGCCCGCTGCCACCTGCAGAAGTTGAGACGCATTTCCCCAGCAAACGGCAATTTCAAGGCATTCCCGGCTGCCGATCACAGCCACCACGGTACCCATCGGCACATCTCCGTACGTCCTCCGAATCCCTACAATCTCCGTTCCCCCGACACGGACGAGCAGGGCCTTCCCTTCGATACGCTGCTGCAATCGTTCCAGATGCCTACGGGAGATGTTCGTGACGAGATTGCCGAAGCGATCGACATGGACAACCGTTCCGGTGATGAACCCATCTTCGGAAAGGATAGCCCGGAAATGGGAAATGCGAACACAGGAAGCCGGATCGATGGCAGGACCGATCTTGGAAAACGGCTCCCCGGCTGCCAGATGGGCCGCAACAGGGGCGAAGATGTCCCGTCCATGAAACGTCGAGCCGACTTCGGGCAGATACCACAAGGGTTGAGCGATCTCCCGAACGTCTGAAATCCGGTCCGTTTCCAGAAACGGTGTCAGCACGCCGTTGTCCGGAGCCAAAAATGTGTGGCCGTCGGCCCGAAGAGCGATGAGCCGTCGTTCGGTCCCGACCCCCGGATCAACGACAAGCACATGGATCGTTTCTTCGGGAAAGAACCGGTAGGAAGCATCGATCATGGCGGCAGCAGCCGCGATGTGTTGAGGGGGGATACGGTGGGAAATGTCTACTACGAGGGCATGAGGATAGATCGAGAATACAACCCCCTTCATCACCCCGACATACTCGTCTTCGAGGCCGAAATCCGTAAGAAGTGTTATGACAGGGGGGCGTTGAGACATGTTCAGGAATAAGTAGAAAGTTTTAAGTTTTAAGTCTGAAGTGTGATGAGCTCGCAAAAAGTCGTCTCTTAAGGATTTCCTTCCAATGCCAGGTTTCCAGTAGGAGGGCGGATGAGTTTTTCCGAGGCAGCGAAAAAGGTGTGCTCTCACCCATGCGGCTCGCTGGAGACTCACTAACTTGTTGCAAATTCATCACGAATCGGCCGTTCCGAAGGCAGCCCGCAGATGATCGGCAGCCAGCGCCGTGGTCCTGCGGCCGGAAGATGTCCGAAGCAGCATGCCCGCCTTGAGCAGAAACGGTTCGACGACATCGACGAGGGTATCGGTTTCTTCTTGCAGGGTGGCTGCAATGGCTTCGATGCCAACAGGGCCGCCGCCGTAAAACTCCAGGATGGTTCTAAGATAGCGACGGTCGAGCGGCGTCAGTCCCTGTTCGTCGATACCTTCGAGCTGCAGCGCGGCCTGAACGACGGACCGGGTGATCACCCCTTTGGCCCGCACCAGGGCATAGTCCCGTACCCGCTTGAGGAGGCGATTGACGATCCTTGGGGTTCCCCGGGATCTTCTGGCAAGCTCGAGGGCTGCATCGGCTTCGATCCGGGAGGAAAGCAGTGCAGCCGATCGGGTGGCGATCCGTACGAGGTCGGCTTCTTCGTAGAAATCAAGCGATCGAAAAATCCCAAACCGGTCCCGAAGAGGTGCGGACAGAAGGCCGACGCGTGTCGTAGCTCCGACGAGGCAGAAGCGTTCGAGCCTGAGCCGATGGCTTCGGGCATGCGGCCCCTTGTCGAAAACGAAATCGACGGCGAAATCCTCCATGGCCGGATAAAGAAATTCTTCAACGGTTTTGGGAATCCGGTGGATTTCATCCACAAACAGCACATCGCCTTTCGACAGATGGGTCAGAATACCGATGAGGTCCCCCCCTTTTTCGAGGGCGGGACCGGAGGTCACCGTAAGGTTTCCGCCCATCTCGTTGGCGATGATGTGGGCAAGGGTTGTCTTGCCAAGACCAGGAGGTCCATGAAAGAGCACATGATCGAGGGGCTCCCGCCTCAGCCGGGCGGCTTGAATGGCGATGGTGAGGGTTTCAACGGTTTCGCTCTGACCAATGTATTCCGAAAGACGATGAGGCCGAAGCGAGATGAGTTCCGGCCGTTCATCCTCCGGAAGGCATTGGGCCTGGATGATATCGGGATAGGCGTCTGAGTCGGGGGAGGGGATGCGTGAATCGCTCATCTTCACACAGCGGCCTTTCCGCGAACGATTTCTTCCAACAGGGCTTCAGGTGTTTGGATGTTGCTGTTTCGCTTCAGGGCTTCGCCAATCATCCGTTTGGCATCGGCAGGTTTGTGACCCAGCTGTTCGACCAGAACCATCATCACCGGTTCGGTGATTTCGTCTTGGACGTCTGCGACAGGTGATGGTGCGGCACGATCTTCAACGAAATGCAGAACCTTGCCTTTGAGGGATGCAACGATTTTCTGTGCCGTTCGGGGACCGATCCCCTTGAGGGTCTGGAGTTTATGCACATCGTTCTTCTCGATGGCCGCTGCAATTTCGGAAACCGGCAGCGTCATGGCCTTCATCCCCTTGGTCGGTCCGATGTCTTCTACGGAAATGAACTCCTGAAAAAACGCCTTGTCTGTAGGGTTGAGAAATCCGATCAGCAGCGGTTTCGGCTGCCGCTCGCTCTGCTGATACGATATGTAGAGTTGCACATCCTCTCCGCAAACCTTGCCGGACAGTGCCTTCATGACAATGGCCGGAAGATAGACCTCGTAGCCGACATGATGAACCAGCACGAGAACACGCTCTTCATCCTTCTGGAGAATCTTGCCTTCCAAATATCCGATCATTGTCTGGCCATTGAAGAGGAACAGGGTAGAATGTCCGCACGCCGCCGCAGGGGGTCGTCGCAGCGAAGCAGCCCGATCAGGGCAAGACCGAGGGCATCGGAGGCATGGTCAGGCTTCACAGGCTGGTTCAAGTGGAGAATGGACCGAACGGCCCGCTCCAGCTGATCCTTCGATGCCTTCCCGTTTCCGGTCAGCACCTGCTTGGCCTCCCGCACGGAAATGCGATCGACGGGGACCTGCGATTGGGTGGCAGCCAGCAAGAGAACACCGATGACCGTCGAAATGGAAAAGGCCGACTTCGGCGTTGCATCGAGCAGAAAAACATCTTCCACGATCGCAAGATCCGGCTGGTACCGCCTGAAGAGATCGGATGCCGCTCGATAGATGACATCCAAACGCGTTCCTTGAGAAGCGGAAGAAGACGTTCGAACGACTTCCCAATGGTGGGACACTACGTGAAAGCCTCTGCCCTGGACTACCGCCATTCCGGTCGCTGCGATTCCGGGGTCGATGCCGATGACGGTTGCCCAATACCTCCCCTTTTCATCGGCAGGCATCAGGCCCCTTCCAACTTCTGTTTGGCGATCTTGGCCTCGTTGGAATTCGGGAATTTCTTGATCAGCTCCTTCAACACCAGTTTTCCGTTGGCCTTGTCTCCCAGATTGAAGAAGGAAAACCCCTGTTTGAGAAGGGCGGCCTGAATTTTATTCCCCTTGGGATAGCCTTCGATGACCTTCTGGTATTCAAGAATCGCCTTTTCGTACCATTTCTGCCGATAGTAGACCTCTGCAATCCAAAACTGGGCGGCATCCGCAGAAGCCGATTTCGGAAAGCGCTTCAGAAACTGCTGAAATTCCACCCTGGCCCCTTCGAGATCCCCATTGTCGAACATCTGCTTGGCTTTGGCATAGTGTTCGGTTTCGGACAGGGTGTGATCGGGAGTCGGCTCCGGTTTGGCCTTTGCCTGCGCCTGTGGTTCCGCAGCAGCTGCAGGCGGGGTGGGCTTTTTGGTGTTGTTCAGGTTCAGGTATTCTTCCAGACGAGCAATGCGTTCCTTGACGCCGACCAGATCCTTTTCAATGTCGGTCATCCGATCGGACAACGCCCCCCCTGCCGGTTGCTCGTTCAGGTTGCGCTCCCGGATTTCCAATCGACCGTTCAGCTTTTGAATGTCTTCACGCATCCGATCGATGGCGGCATACAGTTCCGCTGTCTGCGTCCTGACCTGTTGCATCTGATCGGACTGACTCTTGCGGAAATCCTCCATGCGAAGCTGGTATTGATCTCGGTTTCTTTCCGAATCACTGTACCGCCGCTCGAGGTAAGAAAGACGGTTTTCCAGCCCGGACATGTCCGATGTGGTTGCACACCCCGAAAGGGCTGCAACCAATGCCATCACAGCTACAAGGAGCCATCCGTTTCGTTGTGTCATGGGTATATCCCCGTTCAAAACAGGAGAGGCAGGCAGCGTTATACACTGCCTGCCTCTTGTGTGCACATCATGGAACCGGCAAGGCGTACACCGAAGGGCCGCTTCGGATACTCGGCACCTTCGGCTTGAGATGCCGCCTGGGCGCCATCTACGACCGATATTACTTGATCACGAAATGGGCACGACGGTTTTTCGCCCATGCCTGTTCGTTGTGTCCTGGATCGACCGGACGTTCTTTACCATACGAAACCGTGGTCATGCTGGCAGCCGGGATACCCATGTTGACGAGGAAATTCTTGGCTGCAACCGCTCGACGTTCACCAAGGGCCAAGTTGTAAGCCACCGTGCCTCTTTCGTCACAGTGACCTTCGATAACGACCTGTTCCTTCGGATTGGCCTTCATCCAAGCGGCTTTGTCTTTCAGGACGTTCTGGGCCGTAGCATCGAGGGCGGAGCTATCGAATGCAAAATAGACGTTCTCGTTCATGAACTTGTTGCGGGCGGCAAGCGCTTCCCGTTTGGCCGCTTCTTCCTTCAGGCGGGCTTCTTCGAGGGCTTTCTGCCGGGCAAGTTCTTCCTGCCGGGCCTTTTCGGCTGCGGCTTTTTTGGCTGCGTCATCCGACGGGGCGGCAACCGCCGCATCGCTCTTCACGGCCTTCTTGGCGCAGGAAGCCGTAAACAGCAAGCCCGGAATGACAAACATCAGGGCCAGTACTACAAACAGTCTTTTCTTCATTTCCTTTTTCCTCCTTCTCCTTTGTGTTGAATCATTAGTTTGCCGAAGACGGCGACCATTTAGGCTCTGACTGCTGACCGGCAAGATCGACGATTTTGCGCTGATCCGTGCCATAGGCAGTCATCACATAAATTTTGGACGAACCTTCACGTGTACTGCTGAAAACGATCATGGAGCCGTCGGGTGACCAGGACGGTGACTCGTTGTCTCCGTCATAGGTCAACTGAACCAGCCCTTTCCCATCCACCCCGATGACCATGATCTGAAACAGCCCCTTGACCAGAGAGGTATAAGCGATCTTATCTCCTTTCGGCGACCAATCGGGCTGTGTGTTGTTGTTTCCGTCGAAGGTCAGCCGATCGACTTTCCCGGACCCCATGTCCTGGATGTAGATCTGGGGGTTGCCTGCCCGCTTAGATACAAAAGCCACCTTTTTTCCATCGGGTGAAAAAGATGGCGAAATATCGATACCAGGATTATCGACTATTTTATTAATAATTTTTCCATTGATAGTCAACAAATATATATCGGGATCTCCCGAAAAAGACAAGGATGCGGCGAGTTCGTTTTTCCCTGGAAGCCAGCTCGGGGAGATGCCGATACCCTTTTGATCGACAAGAACGGCTTTTTGCGATCCGATATGCTGGATATAGAGGTCGGGTTTGCCGCCGGCATAAGATGTATAGGCCACGTACTGCCCGTCCGGCGAAAGTGCGGGCGAAAGGTTCACACTTCCGTTATGGGTGATCTGTTGAGGGGAGGATCCATCGAAATCGGAGAGGAAGATTTCCTTCTTTCCAGGGCCTGCCGATGAAACGAAGACGATTTGACTCTCGAAAAGGCCGGCATTCCCGAACAGCAGCTTCATGATTTCGGAACAGAACCGTTTGACCATCCGCCTTCGATCGTCGATATGCCCGCTGTATTTCTTCCCAAGAAGGAGACGTTCCTTGTAGGTGTCAAACAGGCGAAGCTCCAGATTGAGATTCTTGTCATTCACCATAACGGCTCCGGTAACCAGAAAGTCGGCGCCCGTCGTCGTCCATGCCTTGTATTGAGGAGCCGCCGGGTCGGCCTGACGGACATCCACCAGAAAGGATGCTTTGTCCAAGGACTTAAAATACCCCGTAAATTCGAGTGCATCCGAAATCTCTCGAGCCCCGAGCCCCGAAATGGTGCCCTCCATGGAATTGCCGGTCAGCGGTTTGAAATCCGGAACAGCCACGGGGATCTTTTTCATCTGCGGGTTGCTGATATCGATGTAATCATATTTTCCAGCAGCCATAGACAGCGTAGAAACGGAAAACGTCATGAAGCAGCAGATGGCTGCCGTCCATTGCAGTAACCGAAAAGCTTGGAAGATCATGGGGCAATCGGTCTTTCGTATCGATGGGGTTGATAGATCGTCATCCTTCAAGCCGGAGTTATCCCTTGTTCAATCCAGCCGGTGTAAACACAAGGCCGACCTCGTAGTAGGGACGCGTATATTCCTTCGGCAATGGCGGCAACGGATTCGATCGCTTGACCGCCTTGAAGGCGACATCGTCGAAATTGGCATTGCCGGACTTTTTCTCGTACCAGATATCTGCAATTTCACCGTTGGGTAAAATCTTGATGACGATGACGGTCACCAAATCTTTGCGGCCTCCAGCCAAGTGTTCGCTCCAAAACCAGTTTTTTTCGATCGTCATCCCGATCAGAGAGCGATAGAAATCGATGGCCTGCATGGCCTGAAGCCCCAACCCCGGCATACCGGTCGTCGAATCTCCGCCTTGTCCACCCTGGGTGGATGCAGCCCCGCTGCCGCCGGCCGTCCCACTGCCGACCCCACCGGTTTTGGGCATGACGGCCTCTTCCTTGGCCACCGTCGAGCGAAGCCGATCGAGTGTGGACTTCAATGGATCCGGAGGTGCCTGAGCGACCTTCTTTTCGAGTTTCGCCAACGTCTCTTTCAAAGACGGTGTGGGCGGCGGCTGGGGTTTCTGAACGTTTTCAGGCGGTTTGGCGTTTTCCTTCTTCGGTGCCAGAGATACAGCCTCAGGCGCAGGTTTTGTTTCCTGCTTCACTGTCGGCTTGGGCGGCTCAGGCTTCGGTTCCGGTTTCGGCGGTTCCGGAATCTTTTCCGGAGCGGGTTTGGGTGGCTCCGGTTTGGGTGGCTCCGCCTTCGGCTTCGGTGGCTCAGGTTTCGGCTTCGGCGGTTCGGCAACAGTTGCCTGGCCGTCTTTCTTGCCTCCGGAATCGGGTGCGATGGGACCGGCCTTGGGACCGGAACCAGGTGTCGCCAAGCTGACCATCGTTACGTTCAGAACGGATGGCACAGGCGGCCTTCTGCGGAAAGAAAAGTCCGGCAGGAACGTCAACAGAACAAACAGGAGGATGTGCATGGTCAGCGAAATCACCAACGCCACAGCCACCGGGCCCCGATGGGTCGACGAATACGCATCGGAAAACCCGTTTCTGCCGGTCATCCGCTCATTCATACGCTACTTCTTCTTGCCGCTGTCCGGCTTCTTGTCTTCAGGGACCGTCACCATGCCGAGTTTGTCCACACCGGCCGCCTTGATTTCCGCCATGACCTGAACGACAAATCCGTAAGGCAGGTTCTTGTCCGCTCGGAGATAGACTTCTCGTTGAGGCTGATTTTCCAAAAGACGGGCAAGCTTGTCCCGAAACAAATCAAAGGGCACTTGAAATTCGTTGATATGAATCTGTTGGTTGGCGTCGATGGTGATGACGAAATGCTCCTTCTGGCTGGAAAGCGGAGGAGCGGTCGTCGTCTGCGGAAGGGCGACATCGACGCCCTGCATCATCATCGGGGCGGTCACCATGAAAATAATGAGAAGCACCAGCATGACATCGACGAGCGGCGTGACGTTGATGTCCGCCATCATCCCATTTCCGGAACCGGTGGACATACTCATGATGCGCTTCCTTTGACGGAGATGAGGTCGCGTTCAATGATGTTCAGGAAATCGGCTGAAAAGCCGATGAGTTCGGTTTCGATGATTTTGATTTTCTGATTGAAATAATTGTAGGCGATGACGGCAGGAATGGCTGCAGCAAGACCGGCCGCTGTAGCGACCAAAGCCTCTGAAATCCCGGGAGCGACGACGGCCAATGTAGCCGATCCCCGAAGGCCGATACCATGAAACGAATTCATGATGCCCCATACCGTGCCGAACAATCCGATAAAGGGGGCGGTGTTTCCAGTGGTCGCCAAAAAAGGAATCATCTGGGTCATCCGGGTCAATTCCGTGTTGATGGCTCTGCGCAACGCACGCTTGACGTTGTCCAGCCCAGCGGGTGTCACACCTTCCTGCCCCGGGTTTCGGGTCATGACCCCCGACTGACTGACCTTCTTCAACTCGATATATCCGATCCGGAATACCTGAGCGATCGGGCTTCCCTGAAGCTGCTTGGCCCGGGCATACGCTTCGGCCAGGTCACGACTTTTCCAGAAGAAGTCCGTGAATAGGGCGCTTTCCTGAAAGGCCTTTCGAATGTAGCGGTATTTGACGATGATGATCGTCCAACAGGCAATGGAAAAACCCAGCAGCAGAAACAGGACGGCGTTGACCACAGGTCCTGAGTTGCTGATCATGTGGATGAGATCCAGTTCACCGGAAAACATGCGTATTCCCCTGTACCAATGCAAGAATGCCCATTGAGCCGTGCTTGGTCAACGTCTGCCCAAAAAGGAGCGAAACGCAGCACAACAGGACAATGGGCGATTTGGGTGACTCCGAGAGAAAAGACGTGAATCAGACGTCCATATCCGATCAAGATCGATTACGATACTCCAATTTCAATGGGGATGCAAATACTTGTTCGAAATTCTCTTTTCAAAATGGAGGGGCTGGGTGTGGGATTCGGATGGTCTCGCAAAAAGGCCGGATGCTGTGTCGTGCTGCATCCCTCGTCGTTTCGGCGTACGTCTAAGTACGCCTCACAGACATGATTTGCACTCCTTGCCTGCGGCCTTTTTTCGAAGCCGTCCATATGATGGACTTTTTACGAGACCATCCATCATAGACATCATCCATTGTCTTCTCTCTCTCCTGTCTTCTGACTCCTGACTTCTGTCTTCTGACTTCTGACTCCTGACTCCTGGCTCCTGACTCCTGACTTCTTCCTTCAAATTCACCTCATCGACCGCGCAATCCCCATCAATCGATACACCACCATTCCCGCCATCCAGGCAATATCCTCCGGCGACAGGATGGAACCGATGCTTTGATCGAAGAGAATGGACGCTTCGGCCGGAAACTCTTCATCCCCCAGATACAACACCCATTGCATCGGGACTTTGGGGAAAACCCGGTATTGGAACCCTGCATCGCCTGCTTCGATGCGTTCGGCCCCCAATCGCTCCGATGCACGAATCAGCAGATCGGCATCGGCACCGAACGTATTCTTCAGAGGATCCACGGCACGCTTGAGGAAGGCACTGAAATAAAAGGTGGCGCCTGGAATCTCCCGATAGGCCACCCAGTTGCCCGATCCAGTCATTGGGGGCTTTCCCATCAGATAATGCAGAATGAGCACTTCCTCTTGAATGGGAATCGGTTGCGGATTGGCCTTATCCAGAAACTGAAAATCCGGATACGTGACTTCATAGCTGCGCGTGAGAAAGGGGATTCGCAGCACATGGGATGCAGCACAAGCAAATCCGGAGGTTTCGGCCAACCGATCGATCGGAATATCCTTCAAAGCGTCTACAGCCAAACGTTTGGCGGCAATGTAATCATCGATACGCGGCATGAGTTCCTCTTTTCCAGTTAGAACGAAAGGATTCCGATTTTCCCGAACAAAAAAAAGCCCCGCCGCAAAGGGATCGGGGCTTCGGGTGGTCTCGGCCGGAGCCGAATCGCGCCTAAATTTCCAGCCAGGAATCGGAGTACAGGGTTTTTCCAAGGATGACCCGGACGGTTTTGACGTAATCCTGCATTTCCTTCGGCAGATCGGCGTAATTGGCCGGAATTTCGCCATCGTTGTCCACCATCCAATAAATCAGGTCCACGATATCCTGTCTTTTTCCCTTGGCGATGGCCGTCAACTGATCGTCGAGCGGATCGGAAATGACCGAATACATCCCGCATTTCTGAAGCATCACCATGTATGTCTGGTTCAGGATGGGACGCAGGTGGCTCGGCGGCCCGTTGGAGATGTTGGATAGACCGCAGGTGCTTTTGCAGCCGGGGGCGATGTCCTGCAACATGCTCTGGAAGGCCATCAGACTCAGGGCCTGGGGTTGCTGAATGTTGACCGGGGTAACGATCCCGTCCACCCAGATTTTTTCATTCGGAATACCCGCTTCGTTTGCCGCATAGACCAGTTCCACGCACAGGGCCGCCCGTTCGTTCTCGTCTCTCGGGAGTCCTTCAGGTCCCCACATCAAAGCGATGAAGTCACATCCATATTCGGCTGCCATGGGAATCATCTTCTGATAGCGCTCGGGTCGGCACATGATCGAATTGATGAGCGGGGGAAGTTTGCAGACCTTGAGTGCGGCTGCAATGGCATCGATATTGGATGTATCGAGGGCAAGCGGGATGTCCGGCACGACTTCCTGAACGACTTCGACCACCCAGGGCATCAGCTCGGGTCCGTCCTTCTTGGCAGGACCGAGATTGATATCGATGTAGTCCATACCCTTGGATTTCTGCAGAAGCGCTTCTTCCTGGATGGGTTTGGGATCCCGTTCCTTGAAGGCTCTCCCGATCTTCTTGTTGATGACATTGAGGCTTTCACCAATCAATAACATAACCATTCCTCCATCAGGGGGTTGAGGGGTGAGTCAAAAAGGGGAATTCCCCATGTTGGGGAATTCCCCAATGGAATCATGCCGCTTGGCGTGCCTTGAGGAAGGCCGGAATGTGCGCTGCTTCCCTCGGACCGACGGTAATGGTCCAGCCGGGCAGTTCTTCTTCCACATCGCCTGCAATGGCTGCCGCATACCCTGGAATGATGAGTTCCTGGGTCTTGCATTTGTCCGAAATGCCGCTCTTTTTCACGAACATGCCGACATCATCCCCGGAGAATTTACCGGCCGCCCATGCGGTCATGACCGACAACCCCTCGGAATCCTTGATCAGCAGCCACGCCGGCACCCGGCTTCCTTCGATTTCACCGCTCACGATAAAGAAGGTGAGGGCGAAATTGGTGGTGACGAGGATCGGGGAATTCTCGTTCGGGTTGTTGATCTCGTAAATGCCCTGGGTGACGATCATCGGCCGTTGCGGGTCGGTGAAGATGTTGAGCCGTTCGAGCAGGAGCGGGAAAATGCTCTCACCCTTGAAATCGCTCATCACGACGATGCCGGCGTATTTGGCCGTAAACATGGCCGCGATCATGGTTTCGACATCGAGGTTGGACGCCATTTCACATGGGAAGGTAATCGTGGGATATCCCAACGCCCGATTCCCGGCCTTGAGCGCTGCCCTGCGGATGACGATCTGATCCTGAAGGGCCTGTTTGACTTCCCTCGAACCGGGATCGATGATGATGTCCTTCAGTCCCATTTCGGCAAGTTTGGTGGTCAGCGGAAGGAGGGCTTCGACCGATTCGGCCTTGACGGCAACCGGAAGACCGGCCTCCTTGGCCAATGCACCGAATGCGTCCACATTGGCTGCCGTTGCACCATACATCAACGGTCGCTTGAATTTCGTCACTTCGACCGCGGCCTTCATGGCATCCACAGACTCGGACATCAGAACGAGGTTGAATTCGGAGGTTTCCGCAATCAGCTTTGCCTTGGCGGCAAAGGCGGCTGCATCTCCGGCATCCTTCAGGGCGATCATCTCCGGCCGCAGGTTCAGACCGACCCGCTCGTACTGATAGGCGTTCCATGCGGCGAGCTTCGCCTTGAGATCGGCTTCGGCGATATCCGCAGAGACAAGAGCGGCATAGATCGTCTTGTTGTAGAAGGTTTTTTCGTGACGGTACAGAACAGTTTCACCACCGGTGGTGGCGGCACGAACGCCTTTGCCGATCGCGACAGGCCGAATCGGCGGTGCGGATGCTTCGGCAAGTTGTTCCCTAGCCTCGGCGGATACATACGGGCAGCTGTCCAGTTCCGCCTTGCCGGATGCCAAATTCATGGCGAAGGCCAGGCAGGTAGGCACTCCACACTCCTTGCAGTTGGTCTTGGGCAGGAGTTTGAAGATCTGAATACCGGTTAATGCCATCGTTTTCTCCTTGTTTCCTAAAAATGTCGGTGGACGGGACGGCTCGAAAGCCGTCCCTGCAGGTTCCTTCATCTAAAGCTTGGCTGCAGGGACGATTCATGCACCGTCCCTGCGACCATTTTCATCCGCCGATGATCGGAGGCATCGAAAGCGCCGGATGGCCGACCTTCTGCAGGAATGGCAGAATTTCCTCTTCGGTGGTTCCAACGGTTTCATCGGCAATCATGTCGATCAGGTTCGGGTAACCCAGCTCTTCACCGCGTTTGATGAGCCGTTCACGGATTTCTTCCTTGAGACTCTTGGGCATCCACACCATCCGAAGAAGGCCGCCGTCTCCAGCGATGAACTTTCTTTGGGTGATGTTGTATTTGGAATGGCCGACGAAACCCGGAGACTGAGCACCACCGCCCATGACACCGGCCAAGGTGGTGAACTTCATACCGCAGGGGGTCTCTCCCGTATAATCCCGGTGAACCGTCATGACACCGTTGCAGGTAGGCAGGGTGGCGGCGATGCATTCGCAGCAGCCGCAGGTCGTCATCGGGTCGACCACGAGCGAGTAAAAATTGTAGTGGTCGATGGCCCCACGAGAAGCTTTCTTGACGAATTCATTGACCCCGACCCACTGTCCGAGTTTGGGATCGATGCATTCGCCTTTTTGGATCGGCTGGTTCGGTCCTGTCGGATTGATCTCATAGGAGGCCTTGCAGTCCATCCAGTTGTAGGCGCCACATAGACCCGTCCGCTCGGGGCTGACAGTGCAGACGTGAGTCGGTGCGAAAGACTGACACAATGTGCACGAATAGTAGGTTTCGACATCTTCGTCCGTCATCTTCTCGACGCGCTCATCCCGCATCTTGTATTCGGCTCGTGCCCTTGCCGTCAGCTTGTCCACATCGTCTTTGTTCGTGTACAGCGTGACCTGGACCTTGTCGACGATCTTCTGGAAATCCTGATGGAATTTCGCATGGAGAACGACACCGATGTCTTTCAGGCTGAAGCCTTTTTCGACAGCCGCCTTGCTGACACGGATCCAGGAAATGTCCCGCTGTCCGATATGCATCACCCCCTGGATATAGTTGATGAGGTGGTGAATCTGCCGCTCGAGAATGGGCTCGAAATCGGTCTGAAATTCACGACCGGCGATCTGGACGTAAATGCCGAGCGGGAAGGTGCCGCCAGCCGGAACATCCTTGATATCCGGACCGACAACCGTGACCTTGCCGTCTTCGATCTCGTTCATTTCGGCCATTTTCACGAGCTCGGTGCACTGGGTCTTGCCGCCGCCGCACTGGCAGTAGAGATCCGCACCGCGGACACGCTCGCCTTCGTAAGCCGGACCAAAGGAGCACGGAATGTCGATCTTGGAAACGGTGACCTTAAGACCGCGGACTTCCACGGACTTCTGGACCATTTCTTCGTGCTTGACGTTGGCGACGACGTGCTCGTACGTGCAGATACCGGTGGGCAGGATTTCCGGAATGTCGGTATCCGCCAAGGTCGGAAAGCCCCAGTTGACGCAACCGGCTGCAGCTGCCGCCCATTCGGCATTGACATCACCCAAGGCATTGACAAAGGCGAAGATCCGGTTCTTGTTGTAGAGCAACATCTTGCGGTAGTCGCCCGGCTTGATGCCACCGAAAGCCATGGCCGCCCGGTTGGCAAATCCGAGAGCGAAGATAGCAGAGGAAATATCGGGACCGAAGGGCACGATACGGGTGTTCCAACCGATCTGAACACCGGCCTGCAGGAGCTGCTCGGCAACCGTCGTGCCGTTCTGGTTGGCCGCGAGGAAGATATAGAGGCTTCGCTTCTGGTATTCCTCCACGATCATCTTGGCGATTTCGGGCGTCGGAGCTGCTCCGACGATAGCCGCAAACCCTGGAGCCGAACCGTCGACGAATTCCACGCCGCGTTTGCGGAAGACGGTGTCTTCGGCAGCACCCAGCCAGATTTTCCCGGAGGCTTCATCGATTTCTTCCGAAACCAGATAAAAGTCAGGCTGTTCAAGGTAACGTAGGGCCTCTTCGATTTCAAAGGCGAACAGAGCCGCCATACCGGCATCCAGAAGGGGGCCGAGGTAGGGCAGGTGGTGGGCGCCCTTGACGTGGGGTGGCAGAAGTCCTCTTGCGAATTCAAGAGGTTTCTTCATGTCTTCGAGGGTTTCCACCTTGATGCCCAACAGCGAATAAATGACGGGCAGATAATAGGCCGTGTTCGGAAAACCGACCTTGGTATCGGCGTTGTAGGTGGCCAAGGCCTTCTTGTACTTGCCTTCCACCTTGGAGACGATGTTGTATGCGCCCTGAATGGCCGCGAATGCTACGAGTCTGGACATGATTCCTCCTTCATTGAGGATTTGTTACAAGCAATGAATTTCAGGAAACGACCAACGGCACAGTATCATCATGCCGAGAGTTTCATCCGGTCGGCCATATCCATCAGGACGCGTTCTCGGGCCTTGTCGATGCCGAGAGCCTTCCGCTTCTTGTCGATATGGGCGATCATCTTGTGGGCATGTTTGATGGGATCGGGTTCGAAATCCCACTTGCCGCCGTATATCTTTTCCAGTTCATTGAAGAGATAGTTCTGGAAAACCGGCGCTCCACTCGTCGGGAAGGTGACACCGAACACGGTGTAGACCCCGGATGCCACAAAGTACTGACCGATGCTGATGGCTTTCTCGCTCATCCATTCGGGTGCGCTTCCGGCTGCCGGAAGATCGCAGATGTCGTTTCCGAGACCACCTGCCTTGACGACTTCGGTTGCGGCCAAAAGAATCCGGCTGTTGTCCACACAGGAGCCCATGTGCAGCACCGGCGGAATACCGACGGTTTCGCAGACTTCGGCAAGACCGGGCCCGCAGAAGACGGCCGCCGTCTCCGGCGTGAGCAGCCCTTCCATGGCGCAGGCGATGCCGTTGCAGCCAGTGGTCAGAACGATGACGTCGTTCTTGATGAGTTCCTTGACGATGGTGATGTGGGCCTCGTTGTGGCGGGTTCGGGCGTTGTTGCACCCGACGACGCCGGCAATCCCCCGAATACGGCCGTTGATGATGTTATCGTTCAGGGTATAGTAGTCGCCCCGGAAGGTTCCGCCCAGGTGATACCGGATGGATTCGACGCCGAAGCCTGCAATCTGGGTGGCCTTGGTCCTCGGGATAATGACTTCCGCCCTGCGGTTTTTGAAATTGTCGATCGCCAGTTTCACGATCCTTGTGGCATCTTCCATGGCATGGTGTTCGTCAAACTGGATGTGGATGACGTTGTCCTGCTCCATGCGCGCCATCGGATGGGTGGTGATCAGCTTCGTATGGAAGCATTTGGCGACATTGGCGAGGTTTTGGAACACACACTGAACGTCGACGACCATCGCGTCACAGGCGCCGGTGATGATCGCCAGTTCCTGCTGCAGGAAGGTGCCTGCAGGCGGAACACCGTGTCGCTGTAGAATTTCGTTGCCTGTGCAGCAAATACCGCCGAGCTGAATGCCCTTGGCGCCGATGGACTTGGCGTAATCGATCATTTCCTGGCTTTGGGCGGCTGCAACGATCATTTCGAAGAGAATCGGCTCATGACCATGGATGATGATATTGACATGGTCTTCCTTCATGATGCCGAGATTGGCTTCGGATTGCAGCGGGTAGGGTGTGCCGAACATGACGTCCTGCAGATCGGTGGCGATCATGGATCCGCCCCAGCCGTCTGCCAGTGCGGCCCGGGTGCACTGCTTGATAATGTTCTTGTAGTCCTGATCGACACCCATATGGGTGCGGTGCATGATATCGACGATTTCCCGGTCGATGTTTCTCGGCAGCTCGCCCAACTTCTTCCAGCGTTCGTAAAGCGGTTGCGGAGCCCGTTTCAGATAGGTCAGCTCGCTTTCGGTCTTGCCCCATTCGGCCAATGCCTTTTCGGCGACTTCAAGAGCGATCTCATCGATATCCCGGTCGAGAACCTGACCGTCTTCTGTCTTGACGGTGGTTTCGACACCGAAATGCGGAGCGATCGACAGCAGCTTGCCCACATCCTTGATCTTGTAATCGTTGGTTTCTTTCCGGGCGACAGACATAAAGACTTCAGCAACACTCCGACCGTGATCCGAGTGGGCTGCGGCACCGGCAGCCACCATGCGAGCGAAGTTCCTGGCTGCAATGGTGTTCGGCGTTGCGCCGCAGAGACCTTTGCGTTCATCCGGACCATCGCCTACGGATTTGGTAAGCGGCAGCCTGCAGGGCCCCATCGCGCAGTTCTTGCAGCAGGTCCCTTGATTGCCGATGTTGCAAGGCTTGAGCGTTTCTGCACGATCGAAAACCGTATCGATACCCAATTCCTGGGCTCGTTTGATCATTTGCTGGGTAGCAATGTCGATGGATGCGCCGACCGGATCGGCCACTTTGGCTGCTTTCTCAGCCTTCACTTCCTTGTCGGCTACCACGACTTTTTTCAACTTGGTTTCTTCTGCCATGAGAGGTTCCTCCTCCTGTTGATTCACTGGCATCAATAACAATGGGTGAACAGCATCATCTTCGGTGGATGCGTTTCAATTGATCGAGAATCTTGTCCGTCATCGATTTCTGGATGGCTGCGGCCGTCATACTCACGACAACAGCTTCGGCTTTCTGCATGGCGGCCCGGCGCTCTTCACGCTCTTTGGCCCGCTGCTGGCGAAGCGCTTCTTCTTCAGCTTCCCTCTTGGCCGCTTCTGCCTTGAGTTTTGCTTCTTCATCGGCTTTGGCCTTTGCGGCAGCATCGGCCTTGGCCTTGGCTTCAGCTTCGGCTTTCGCCTTGGCATCCGCTTCCGCCTTTGCCTTGGCGTCGGCTTCGGCCTTCGCTTTGGCTTCGGCTTCGGCCTTGGCTTTGGCCTCGGCTTCGGCTTTGGCTTTCGCTTCTTCAGCCGCCTTATCGACGACAGGCGCCTCGACCTTCGCTTCCACCTTGGGTGCTGCAGGAGCCTCAACCTTGGGGGCCGCCGCTGCAGGAGCCGCTGCCTTGGGCGCTTCGGCCTTGGGTGCTGCAGCCGCTGCAGGAGCCGGTTTGGCCTTTTCTTCGGCAATGGTGAGATCGGGTGCAGGTGCCAGAGCCGCCAAATCGACGACTGCCTCGGGAAGCTGCTTCTGGATGCCGGCAATGGCGGTTGCCGATCCGCCGTTCATCAGCAGTTCGATGAAGGCCTTGACCATGCGGATGGATTCGGGATGCCGCATGATGAGGATGTCGCTTCCGGCCAGCAGATAGGCGATGGCGCCGACGGCTTCCATCAGAATGCCGCGTTTTTCTGGATCACCAAGGGTCGGAGCTTCGTCGATTCCGAGTTTGGCTTCCTTGCACTTCCATACTTCGTTGCCGAGGTTGTTGATGATAGGATACTGGAGCTTGTCGTCGCCCTGGTTGAGGGCCGCCATCCGCAGCCGTTCCATGACGGAATAGGAGTATTCGAGCCCGTACCCGAGACCGCCCGTTGTGGGATCGATGAGGATCTTGTCGGTCGGCATTCCGAGGTTTTCGAGCAGAATGTTGATCTGTTTGGCGAGGTTGACGTCGATCGGGGAGGAGGAAATGACCGTATGTCCATAGCCCATTGCTGCGGCGCCGATGGCTTTGTGGTTCTTTTCTTCGACGGGACCCATCACGAGATTGGTGCCCTGACATTCCTCGGCGATTTTCTTGAAGACGGCCTCATCTTTCTGGACGTTGGCGCAACCCCACAGGATGACGGGCACATCGACGGCGGCCTGCACCTTTTTGACGGTTTCGGCAGCCTGTTCAGGCGACGCATCGTTTCCGTTGGGATCGGTGCTCTTCAGCTGCAGGACGATCATTTCTGCGCCGAATTCGTCGACGCACTTCTTGGCCCATGCCGCCGGATCCGAGGCGACATCTTTGAAGTGGCTCAATGCGGCTTCCGGCCACTCTTCAGGTAGCATGTCCCAGACTTCCATGGCGATTCTGGGCTTGTTGGGCATGGTGCCTTCGAACAGATAGAAGGGGTAGCAGTTCTGACCGCCCACCGTGACGGCTTTCGGCCCCTTGCCGAGCGTAATGGCCCGGATACTGCCGTTGTACGATTCCTTGACAATGTCTAAGCCCAAAGTTCCCTCCTTGTGTGTTGATGGTTTATGGGGTTCAGGGTGATGATGCTTCCGCCAAAAAACCTGTTGGTGTCGAAAATCACGCTCCTTTCAAGCAAGATGCAGTTATTGGGGTATCGGATATCCGCTTCTGATGCGGACAAGGTTCGAGGCCACCGATCAGCCGAAGGGGGGTGTTATGACGCACATCTCCCCCTGCGGGATGGAACCGCCCAAGAAGGAATTTCAAGAGGAAACGCCTAACCTAACCCGAGGCATTTGTCAATATATTTGCATGGCACAGCTGAGAGAAAGAAGTCCGATTCTACTCCCGTTTTTCAGCCTTCCGCCCCCTTGCCTCCAGTCTCGCCTTCAGCTTCGGGAATTTGTTCATGTCGGTATGCGGCAGAAACAATGCCGCCACATAATTGTCCATGTACGAGCGCGTTTCGGAGAGCTCGAAATTCGTCATCCGCTTGGTGACATCCACCACATCCCTTCGGATGCGGTTCGTAAGCGAACTCATCCGGGCACCCATCAGGGACCCGTTTCCCACATAGGTCACCTGATCGGGATCGACTTCCGGCAAGAGACCGATGACCATCGCCTTCTCCAGATCGACGTAGCTGCCGAAACCGCCCGCCAGAATGATTCGCTGCAGATCCGAGACCTTCAGGCCCACTTCCTCGAGCAGGGTCATGCAGCCGCTGTAAATGGCCCCCTTGGCGCGGATGAGGTTGTCGATATCGGGTTCGGTCAGAACGATGTCCCGTCCGACCTGGGTATCTTCCGCATAGGCCAGAACATATTCGACAATGCCATCGGTTTCCCGAATCCGAGGCGTATCGAAATCTCGGTTGAATTTGCCACGATTGTCGATAATGCCCAACTCGAACAGGGTGGCGACCATGATGATGAGCCCGGAGCCGCAAATGCCTTTGGGCCGGACATTGCCGATCGTGATATTCATGGGCTCGAGGGTAATGGGATCGATAGAAAAATCTTCGATCGCCCCCTTGGTGGCGCGCATCCCGAAGGTGATTCCCCCCCCTTCGAAGGCCGGTCCTGCAGAGCAGGCGGCACAGGCCAGCCAGTCCTTGTTTCCAATGACAATTTCGGCGTTCGTGCCAATATCGAGGTACAGGGTCAGTTCCTCGGTTCGGTACATGCCCGATCCCATGACCCCGGAGACGATGTCCCCGCCGACATAGCTCGAAATCTGGGGATAGACCAGAGCGGTCACATGTTCGCCCAAATCGAATCCGAGGGTTTTGGCCATGATGGGCGGATAGATGGTCGAGGCCGGAACGTAGGGCGAACGGCGGATGTAGCGCGGATCCACTTTGAGCATGAGCTGGGTCATGGTGGTGTTTCCGGCCAGGGTGATGGCGTTGACATCGTCCCGGTCGATGCCGGATTTTTTCAGCAACTTTGCGATGATACCGTTGATGGTACCGATCACGACTTCATGCAGTTTTTCGAGGCCGCCCGGTTTTTCGGCATACATGATCCGGCTGATCACATCCTCGCCGTAGCTGATCTGGGCGTTGAAATCCCCGAACTGGGCGAGGACGTTTCCCGTAATGAGATCGATGAGCTGTCCGTACACCGTTGTCGTTCCGATATCGACGGCGATGGCATAATTGCGATCCGTCGTATCTCCCGGCTGCACATTGATGATGTGGGTCTTTCGGCCGGGATGAACGGGTCTGGCGAGTGTAGCCGTAATCTTGAATCCACTTTGTCGAAGAATGCCGGGCAGCTTCCGGATCACCGGAAGGGAAACGACGAGCCTGTGCTCGTCGTGTTCCAATTTCAGAAATCCAATGAGGCGGCTGACATCCGGAAGATTGTCCTGATGGGTGGGTTCGGGAAGTTCGAGGTATTTCTTTTCGACCGGAGGAATGAAGAGCCCCTGTTCCTTCAATTCATTGAAGTCGGGTTCCTGGATTTTGGCCATCCGCCTCGGTGTGCTCTGCATATTGAGCACACTGGCATCGACGACGGATTCGACGGGGATTCGGATCGTCGTATCTTCGCTGACCTCGGCCAGGCATGCCTGGCGATACCCCTGCTCGATATCCTTTCGGCTCAATTTTTCGGTGATACCGCCGGTAACGGTCCCACTTTCGACCAGTACCCGGCATTTTCCGCAAACCCCTTCGCCGCCGCAGGAAGCGTTGATATGAACCCCGGCTTCGAGAGCGGCCCGCAGGATCGTCGTTCCTTCCGGAACCGTCACGGCCTTGTCGTGGGGAAAGAATCGAATGGTACAGGATTTCATCAAGTGTCCCTTATCGTGAAAACAAGATGCGTGGTTCGGGAGTGCCGGCCTATCGGTATCGCCGCCTGTCTCCCCTTCATTTCGGCTGATCGAACCGGCACGTCAGGACGAGGACATCTTCCTCGAATTTCTTTTGGACGTTATAGGGCAGCGTTTCGAACAGTCGGATCATCCCTTTGTTGTCATGATTGGTGAAGGCAATCAATCCACCAATGCCGTTTTTCTTGGCCGCTTCGGCCAGTTTGTGCAGCAGGATTTTCCCGAGCTTTTTCCCTTGCCAGGGTCTACTGACCGAAAAGGCGACTTCCGCCAGATTCTTGGATTCTTCGATGAGGTATTCGCCGACAGCTACCACCCGGCCGAAACCGAATTCCCCCACCACAGCCAGCAAGGTCAGGTTGTTCACATAATCGATCTGAGAAATCCCCTGCATTTCCTTCTGGAGAAAAGAGGTTTTTTCGTGAAAGAACCGGGAGACGACATCGTTTTTATCGAGCGTGTAAAAATGCTCCTGGATACGCCGCTCATCGATGGGCTTGGCCGGCCGGATCGTCACGATCTCCCCGTCGATCTTGATATTTTCTTCGAGCTCCACGGGATAGATCCCGTGAATCGATTCGGTGAGGGTTCGCTCCTGACTGAACAGACCCATCTTCTTCGCCTCGAAGAAGAGCTCGTCTCGGAAATCCGGGTGAGCGATGCTGATCATGGCAAGGGCTCTTTCCTGGAAACTCTTGCCGAAGAGATTCACCACCCCGTATTCCGTTGCGACGTAATGAACGTCTCCTCTGGGGATGACGATGGCCCGATCGTTCAACAGCGGCACGATCCGGCTTTTCTTTCCTGTGGCATCGGTTGCAGGCATGAGCAGGATCGATTTGCCGCCTTCGGCCTGGGTAGCTCCCCGGATGAAGTCCATCATCCCGGTGACTCCGGAAAACTGCGTGTACGGAAGGGAATCGGCCGCCACCTGTCCGGTCAAATCCATGGCTGTAACGACGTTCAAAGCGACCATCCGATTGTGCCGGGCGATGATCGAAGGATTGTTCACATAATCCGACGGATGGAATTCCACTGCCGGATTGTCGTGGATAAACTCATACAGATTCGCATCCCCGATGGCCGTGCTGGCTACCATCTTGCCGTCGTTGAAACCTTTGCAGCGGTTGGTGATCACCCCGGCGGAATACAAGTGCATGATGTCGCTCGTCAGATACTGGGTATGGATGCCGAGATCGTTCTTGTCTTGCAGGGCCAACATCGTCGCATGGGGGGTTGTGCCCGGACTGATCTGGATGGTGGACCCATCCTCGATGTGTCGGGAGATGAGCTTTCCGATGGTGTTGGCAGCTTCCAAATCCGGTGTTTTCGGAATGGCAAGAAGAGGCTCTTCGTATTCGACGAAGATGTCGACATCGTTCACGTTGATAAAGCTCTGCCCCAACACCCGCGGCATCTTCGGGTTGATCTGTGCGATGACAAGATCGGCCGACTGTGCGGCAGCCAGGGTGATGTCCACGGAAATACCGAGACTCAACCATCCGAAGTCGTCCGGCGGGGACGTTTGGATGAGCGCGATATGAATCGGCATCATCCGACTCTTAAAGAGCCGCGGAATGGCGGAAAGATTCAGGGGGGTGATGAAACGCAGGCTCCTGGAAAAACTCTTGGGCTTCGCCGATCCCAGATAGAAGGACCGGATATTCATGATCTGGTCCTGGGTCTTGTTGGCGATGAGGCTCAAGGGGGTGCTTTCGAGGGACATGACCCGGACGATTTCGATGTCCATGAAACTGCTCGAGGCATTGGCCAGCACCCGCACCAAATGCTGCGGCTCTCCGCAGGAGGAACCGATGAACACCCGCTGACCCGGTTTGATCATCGCGATGGCTTCTTCAGCGGTTTTCTTGTTCTGGATATAGTGATCCGGCCAGAAATGGGGCTTGACCATGGTGCCTCCTATCGGTGGGAAGACGGAGAAATGCTCTTGCTTCTGTACCCGATCGAGAAATGATTATCAAGAAGGAACATCAAAAACCGCTTGGGATTTCCTGGAATGATGGTCTCGCAAAAAGTCGCCTCTTACCGATTTTCTTCCAATGCCGGGCTTCCAGCAGGAGGGTGGGTGGTGTTTTGCGAAGCAGCGGA